>CAYOBH010000016.1:2031-28834 GCA_964402125.1 uncultured Verrucomicrobiota bacterium | reverse complement strand
AGGCTTTCTTTCAGAATGGAGACAAGGTCGTCCGTGTCGTACGGCTGCGGCACGACCCATCGGTTGCCGAACACCATTCGCGGAACGCCACCCTTCCCGTTCTGCACGGTCCGGCCGTATATCTGAACGGAGGTTTGCAGGTATTGTTCAACCCGCGGATCGTTCAACGCCGCTGCGAAGGCTTCTGAACCAACGAGTTCAATCGCCTTTGACTTTGCATCGTCTAGGCTACGGGGCAGCCAGCGATCACCCGATTCAAACGAAAACATCCAGTTTTCGAATGCCGTGAACTGGTCCCGGTCGATGAACCACACCGCGAGGGCGATTTTGGCCAGCTCGCAGGAATCCTTGTACGCTTCCGCATCGGCGGCGATATATGGATTGCATGTGCGATCCAGGGGCGAGGGACAGAGTATAAAAGCCACGGTGTCGTCAAACTGGCGAACCACCTCGTTGAGCATCAGATGGATTTGCTGGCAGTGCGGACATTTGTAATCGAACAGCAGATAGACGATGTTCCGGGCGTCCGGCGAACCAACCAATGGTGCCTGATGCGGATCAATGGCCGGCAGGTGGCTTTGCGAGACGCCGTCGACATATACGGCGGGTGGCTTGATGGCAACCTGCACCAACGCCATGACTCCCGACATCGCCATCCCGATTGCGACCGGTCCAATTACCGCAAAGCGGTTTGACGCGGCATGCTCCATCGCTCTGGA
Source organism: uncultured Verrucomicrobiota bacterium (assembly GCA_964402125.1). Taxonomy (GTDB): domain Bacteria; phylum Verrucomicrobiota; class Kiritimatiellia; order Kiritimatiellales; family Pontiellaceae; genus Pontiella. Next base: position 28,115 of record CAYOBH010000016.1, on the reverse strand, counting down.
TGCCTGGAGAACCACCATAATGGCGAGCAGCAGTCCGACGGAGTGCGTCGCCATGCAGTACGGGCAAAAGGCATGCAAGACCCATTTTTGCAGAATGGTGAACCATGCGGCGCTTCCCGTCACCATCCCGGCAATGACCAGCATTGCCTTCCATGACAATTGTCGAACCGACGCCTCGGCATTCGGACCGATAAAGAGGCTGGCGGCCAGCATGGCCAAGTAGACTCCGGCGGCGAGACCGCTTACGGGGATCATTCCGCCGATCATGGACCAGCGGCTGCTGAGTACGGCATCGCACGGGCTACCCCCGTCGCAGCCGATCACGGCTGTCCCCGACAGGTAATGCCAGCCGAGGTACATGCTCAGCAGCAATGTCACCACGCTTAGTCCGGAGATCATCCATCGCCACCATGGCCACGCTCCATGACTTCGACTGGCTCTACCGTGCTTTGCCATGCTTCTGCTTTCCTTATGACGGAAGCCCCGCAGTGTTCTGCAGGGCTTTCTGTTGCGGACGGAACGGTTTTGAACCGTCCATCCGACCTCCATTAACGGGACCTTCTGGTATACTGGTTGGGAGTGCCCGGAGTAGGCATATATCCAACAACCTGCGCTCCCGCATCATGGGCCTTGGCCAATCCGGACACGAATGTGATGCCGGTTCCCGCAACCAATTCCCCTGCTGCGTGTGCCGATTTCAAGGGGGAGGCAACCGTGATCGATGCCACTGGCCGGGCCCCCGGGGCACCTCCCGGTGCGCCGCGTCCGCCACGTCCGGCTCCTCCAGATACCGAGGCGATGGTCGCGGTTTCACTGTCCGGCCCCGTACCGATGGTGATGGTTTGGCCGGGACTGAACCCTGCGGCGTTGGCGACGGGGATTACCGTTGCACCTGCTTCGATCTCCGATCCAAGCGTAGTTCCGCCCGCCGTACCCACTGCGGCAATGACAGCCTTTTCGCGGTTTTCACCCGCATCGATTGTGATGCTCTGTCCAACTTCAAACCCTGAAACACTGGGCACCTTGATGTTTTTGGCGCCTTCAGCCGCTGCGATCGCAAGACTGGAACCACTGGACTGCACCTGGAAATCGCTGCAGTTGCTATCCGAGTCTGCACCGTCGGGGAAACGGCCCGAGCTTTGTCCGACGGCAGCCCCCTGGCCGCCGCGCTGACCGCCGAAACCACCGCCAGCGCCACCGGGCGATGCCGCGAAGCAACCGCCGCCGGGCGATGTGGCTTGGTACCCTTCAGCCGCCCATGGATCGGCCAATTCGCCATAGTTGAGGCTGTCCACCACCAACCCATCGGCGCTTCGCAGGACAATGGCACCATTACCTCCCAGTTCGGGACCGCCAAACCACTGGTTGGGGGTGCCCTGGAAGCCTGCCGTTACCACTTCCGCATTCAGGACAACGTCGTTGATTGGATGGTCGTTGTCCAATGGGCGGTCGAGGGTGATGCCCGTACCGAGCGGAAGAATCGGTTCGTTGCTCATATGCGGCTGCTTGGTCGCCGGCTCAAAGCTGATTCCGGATCCCCATGCACTGAACGGCATGTTCGCCGAATGGTGGAACCGAAGGGGTTCGGCAATATCCAATCCGGTGCCCGGATCCTTGTTGTTGGATCGTTCAGGATAATTGGGGTTGAACGCCGATTGTGTACCGACCTTCGTTACCGTCACGGTTTCGACCCCGTGTCCAACGGTGTTGTAACCGAGCCTTATTTTTTCTCCAACGGAAATGTTCTCGACGGTAGATATCTTGATGTTGGTATCGCCCGGATTCATATCCGCAGCCGTCCAACCTTGCGTACCGGGTTTGCCCACGGCGGTGACCGTTACCACTTCATATTTTCCGATCGTGTTTGCCACGTCCGGGAACGTTGAACCGTAGCCGATGGCGATTTTTTGTCCGACTACAAAGGCGGAACTGCCGCCCCGACCGCCGGTGTAGGGAACATTGGAGGATCCGACCGGGATCGTGATCGAGGGGCCATCCGGCAGAGGCTGCCACAGCGTTGTGGTATTGCCTGATGCCGTTCCGAGAGTCGCGATCCGACGCACTTCCTTGTTGGATCCCGTTCCGATTTCAATCGTGTCCCCGACTTTCAGCCCGGCGACACTGCGAACGTAGAGCGTGGAGTCGCCTTTCGCTGCGGGAACAGACAAACCGGACGTCGAGAGCCCGAATACATAGAATCCCTTGGCAGGAAGCGTCGTTCCAGCAGGAACCTTGATCGAGGAAAAGATCGGCAGCATGGAGGCATGATGCGTGAGGGTCCATCCCGACAGGTCGACAGCTGCATCACCCGCATTGTACAACTCAATGAAGGAATCCGTGGCATTGCCTTGTGATCCGGCACGAAGGGCGAACTCATTGATCTTGATTGCACTGGTGCTACGTACTTTTTCGGTGACGGATTCGGCCTGCTTCATCCCGTTTGCGGTCCAAGCGGCTTGTCCAACGATATCGCCATTGAAGGCTGTCGGCCCTGCAGTCACCGTGAAGGTTGCGCTCACGCTTTGCCCCGGCTTGACCGGTTCCGCAAACGTCTTCTTTGTTGCAGAGGATCCGGCAACGACCGCTTTCCAACCGGAGGGCAGAGCGATACTCAATTCGACGCCTTCGGCAGGCGATGCCGATGTATTCTCAAACGTAACGGTCGTTTTCTGAGAGCCGCCGGGCGAGAATGTCTGGAGGCCCGGAGGGGCATCCACGTCCGCCGGTGCGATACGCAACCGCTGCACGTCGTACTTGGCCGCCACGATGTTGGCTTGGATCTTCTGCTGGGTTTCTTCCGACGGGAAGGTGTTCGGGGCGGTCATGGCGCCTTCATAGAACGTGCCCTGCGAGCCGCGGCTATTGTCGCCGCCGTTTCCAAGCAGGACCGCACCCTGCTTGCGCATGGGATCGTAGGTATTGTTCGGATTCTGGATACGCTGTCCATCGAACATGATCTCCAGCGCGCCTTGCTGCGCATCGCCCCCCATCGTCCTCCAATGGTGCGGTTCGCCGTCCATTGTGGCGGTCACGAAACGCCAGGTAATATTCGTGAGATCCTCGCAGAATTTGTCGTTGGGGGATTCGTTGACACAGCCAACCAGATTGTTTTCCTGGTCGCTCATGATCCATGGTCCCGGAGGCTGTCCGCGATACCAAGCGGTGGCGTTTCCGTAGTAGGTGGTTTCCATGGTTCCATCACCATCATCGCGGCTGTCGGTCTCTCCATTGCCGTAATCAAAGCAGCAACCGCCGTTGTAGTGATGGCCATTGATCACCCAGTACTGGCCTTCCGCCTGGTCGTCGACCGCGGTGCCGTTTGCATCGTTCTGCCGAAGCCCCATGCCGGGCGCAATGAAGACGCCGTACACCTTGTGACCCATGATCGTCACGGGTGCCATGTCCGCAATCGGGAGGTTGTTGTAGCCGCCCAGAGCCGGCCCGCTGAATCCGCCGCGCGGCGGCTGGATGAGATGGTTTTTCTTGCCGGATTGGTCGTAGATGGTGGTGATCCAGCAATAGGTGCCCGCGCAGAATTTGTCCTGCGCTGCCGCATCGGCATATCCACCGGGTTCTCCGTCGGACGACGCGACCACTCCGATGTCCAACGTTTTGCCGTCGGACTGGCGCATCACCTGGTAGAGCGGCCCATTGTAGGAGGCGTACAACGCCCGTGTCGTGCTGTGCGCGGCAACGCAGGGGGTGCCGCCATCGGCATAGATATCGCACGGCCCTTCCGGTCTGGAAGAAGAACCTTCTTCCGCACGAACCCCCTTCACCAACATCAATGTGACAACAGGTACCACCAGTGCAAGCGCAAGGCCTGCCATAAGACTACTTCTTGCTTTCATTCCAGTTCCTCATTTCCTTTTATTACATACGCATCGTTCCCTCTACCAACAGCTCCGGATACTTATCCAAGTTTCAATGGACCCAGATCACGGACCTACTCGAAGACAATTCGGAAAACAGTGGCTTCTTCGCATACTTTCTTATTGAGCGGCTTGATGACCAATCCCTCTCCGCCCTGCTCCCACTCCACGGCTTCCGTGCTTCCTAGCACGTTGATCCCAGCGATCTCTTCTTTTAGATATTCTGACTTGGAACCGAGCGCTTTGATCGAAAGTGGTTTTGTTGGAAATCCCATTGCAATGACGTAGAGTACGTCATCCTTTGTGGTGAATCGAATGTCCTGAGCCGTCATCGCCTTGCCGCGGCCCTCGTTGAATCCCTGGGCCGAGAGCTCTGCGACCTGCTCGAGTGCGGGACCTTCGCCGAAAATTTTCCACGGGCGAGTTCCAAAGATGCACTCCTTGTTAACATCCATCCAAGACGCAATCCCTTCCAGGACAAGCTCCTCCTTGTCATCGATCGTTCCATCAGCCCGCACTGGCACGCTGAGCAGAAGATTGCCGTTCTTGCTGACGATATCGACCAGCATCTGGATCACGGTTTTCGCATCTTTGTAACGATTGTTCTCATAGATCCCGACATCGTAGTGCCATGACCCCAGGCAGGTATCCGTCTGCCAGGGATCCGCCTGAATATCGGTGCAGACGCCGCGTTCCACATCCCAACTCAGACAATCCTTCTGTTCATCGTTGAGGATTTTTCCGAAGAGCACCGCCTGATTCTTACCGCCGTTACGGGATGCGCTTTGGTTATACAGGTAGGCGGCAATCTTCAGTCCCGCATCGCTGGCAGGCCAGAGCGGAAGCGCCGTGTCGTCGAAATAGACGAGATCCGGCTTGTATTTACCGATGGCTTGAACGGTGCGGTTGTAGAACTTGTCACAGTAGGCCTGATCGGGCTGCGTAACGCCGTGGCCCCAGTTCCAGCGTCCATGGATACTGCCGAGATTCTCGAAGCCGGACGCGGGTTCGTGCCGCTGCTCATAGAGATCCTGCGGATCGTATCCTTCCCACCATTTTCCTTCGCCATCGGCCTTGGTGAGCTTGCCGTCGTAGGGAACGCCGGCCTTGGGGCCGGTCTTGTCGGAAGCCTGGGATGTTTCGTACCAGCTCCAGGCATGCGCGGCATGGAAGCTCATCCCAAACCGAAGGCCTTCCGCGCGGGCAGCTTCGGCCCATCCGGCAATGATATCCTTCTCCGGCCCCAGATTTACGGCGTTCCACGGCTGATAGGGGCTGTCCCACATGTCGAAATTGTCGTGATGGTTGGCCATGGCGAAGAAATATTGCGCACCGGCCCGCTTGTAGAGCGCCATCAGGCGTTTGGGATCCCATTTTTCGGCCTTCCACTCATGGATCACGTCCTTGAATCCAAATTCCGAAGGGTGCCCATACTTTTCGACATGGAAATTATACTTCCAGTTTCCCTGACTGTACATTTCCCGGGCATACCAGTCGCCCCGCTCCGGCTCGCACTGCGGCCCCCAATGCGCCCAGATGCCGAACTTGACATCTTGGAACCATTCCGGACACTCGTATTGCTTCAGCGAATCCCACGTGGAATCGTACGGCCCTTCCGCAACGGGCTCTTTAGACGTATCCACCACGACGATCGACGGCGCATCCGCCGCGCTGACACGCCGCGCATCAAAAGAGATCCACCCAGCTAATAGTACACAAAATAACCAACCGTATTTTTTCATCTGCTCACCACTCCTTTACATGACCCAGACCTAACTACTATTTTCCGGAAACAACGCTAAATGATGCCGTCTGCTTTTCAGCGGACGAGAGTCCGCCTGAAGAATCCGCAACAATTTCCACTATTCCGTTGGAAGTGTTTTGGCGAAGATACCTTTGCGCATCCTCAGCCAACTGAAAAGAAACCTGTCCGGAACCAGCCAACCCCGGCACCATCCTGAAGGTTGCACGCTTTTTAAACGCTTCCCCGCCGTCATGCTTTGCCAACACCACTTTGTCGTCGTTGACGACCAGGTAGTACCCAGGATGCGTAACAGACTGAATAGAAACCATATCGGCATCTGAATCTTCGATCAATCCATCCGAAATCTCCCATATGCAACCTTCGGCACCATCCGGTTCCACCCCGAAAGCCACATCAAAGCCTGAACTGGTCAAGTATTGGTCCTGATCCTTGGCGGATTGTATCCGTACAGCCTTAGCCTTCCCAGCCAGTCCGATTGATGTCTTGCGGACTGGCTTGATCGTTCCATCGGGATTGTAAAACATTTCTTCCACGCATACAGACCTGCGCGTCTGGCCGCCTGTGGGTAGAGCGGAATTATGATAAAAAACATAAGAATGTTCCTTAAAGCGAACGACAGCGGGATGACAGGTATCGGAATTATCCGGCCCAGCCTTCCCATCGGGGCAGAGGTTCCGGTCAAGAATGGTTCCGGCATATTCCCAGGGGCCGCGCGGGCTGTCCGAGACCGCATATCTCACGTACTGCGGAAGCTCGCTGGCATAAACCAGATAATACTTTTTGCTTTCCTTATACAACCACGGCGCCTCGGCATAGGACCCCTTCATGTTGTTGATCTTTACATCCGTAAATACATCAACCCCTTCGGTCAGCTTTCCGTCCCCATCCAGATCCTTGAGCGACAACATGTCATCGCTAAGCAATGCATAGTGCAGTTTGCCGTTGCCCCAATAAATATAACCCTGTCCATCATCATCAATGAAAACGGCGGGATCGATATCCTCCATGCTGTCCTGCTTGTTGCCCGTCGTGATCGTATTGTCGAACAGCGGCTCACCCTTGACATCCCGAAAGGGACCTGTTGGGCTGTCTGAAACGGCAACGCCGACCGTTAATCCCTTTCCGTTGGGCTGACCGGAGGTGGAATAAAAATAATACTTGTCCTTTTTCTTCACCACATGGCAGGCCCACGCAGTCCCTCGGGACCCCCATGCAAAGTCGGTACATTTCAGAACAACACCTTCATACTTCCAGTCCACCATGTTCTTGGTAGAAAAACAGACCCAGTTGTTCATGTTGAACCAGCCGCCCGGCGCAGCTTCATCCTGCCCGGCATATACATAAAGCGTGTCCCCATCCACCATCACCGCCGGATCGGCAGTGAATATATTTTCATATATGGGATTACCCTTCAGTTTAAATTCGGCCGTCTGCTCGACGGCTAAAGCGCCGATTGCAAACCCTGCCGTTGCGAGTAGAACTATTTTCAGTTTTCCATATTTCATCTTCCACCTAACTTTTCACCAATTAAAATATAATTTACATGCAAAGACTGCCCGATGTGGACATAACTAAAACCTGTCAAAATAAGAAAAAACATCCGGCAAAACCAGGGGAACCATTCCGGGATGATCGGCATCAACCTCCTTATACTCGACACTGAACCCGTTTTCATTCATCCACTTATACATTTGCCTGCTTCCTTCGAGCGAAGCAGGCGCACGAGTGCCTTCCGAGATAAAAACAGGCATTTTGCGAATTCGCTCCCATGGATAGGTTGTCTCCTGAACAAACGGCCCGGACATGGGTGCAAGAGCGGCCCAGTAATGATTATATTTGGCTCCGATATACCATGTGCCGCCGCTCCCCATTGAATGGCCGGCCAGAAACATCCGAGACCGCTCGACAGGATATTCATTCAGCACGATTTCGAGAACATTTATAACATCTTTTTCGCTTAGCTCCTGTGCTTTATCTTTTTCCGGGGTTCTTTGAGCGAGAACCTTTTCCGAATCCAACGGTCTGCCGAATTGCGCCGGGAGCAAAAGCGAATTGCCATACGCCCCCTTATACCCCAAAGGTGAAACCAATAGATAACCATGCTCATCGGCGAGTTTTACCAGTTGCTTGTTATTGGCATCGAGATACGAACTTTCATCATTCCAACCACCGTGCAAAAACATGACCAACGGCAACTTGGACTTTCCATCCCATGTTGACGGAACACAAACTCGAAAGGCCACATCCGCCCCTGCATCAGGGAACCAATAGTGTCGTTTCTGGTCTCCACCGGCGCGCCAGGTTGGCGAATCGGGCTTCGCCAATTGTTTAGCCAGGATTTGTGATTGAATGATCTGCTTTTCCGGATCGATGTCCGTGCCAAACCCTATAAGTCCCTTGGCAAATGTCAGTTTAAAAACGGTGGCTTCCTCACAAACGCTATTCGCCAGAGGTTCAAGCCGCAACGCATCATCGGTTTGCTGCCATTTCACGACTTCATCACTGCCCAACACTTCAATGCGATCAATCGCCTTATCGATATTTCCAGCCTTGATACCCAGCGCCTTCACCAAAAGTGGTTCGACAACTTCACCGAGAGATATAATGAACACATTTTTTCCATCCTTGCTTTGAGTGAACCGTATATCCTTAGAGGAATATTGAACTGTTTTCTGGAAGGCACCGCCGCGAATCTGGGTGGGTCCTTCCCCGAAAACGTTCCACTGCCGGGTGGCATAGATGGCTTCGCCGTTGATTTCCAGCCATTTTCCCATTTCCAGCAAAATCTTCTGCTGATCCTTATCAATCGTGCCATCCGCCATTGGGCAGACATTAAGCAAAAGAACCCCGTTCTTGCTCACAATATCGATGAATTCATGCAGAACCTCCTTGGCAGGCTTCACTTGAAGGTCGCGTACTCCGCTCCAGCTATTGTATGCGGTTGAATCGTCGGTCTGCCAAACCGACGTGCTCCCGTTCTGCATTCTGCCGCGTTCGATATCCAGTACGCCCACGCCCTCGGGAAGATCATTGCCTTTGCGGGCGATAATGACCTGCTTCCCCCATTCGGCTTCCTTGTTGTAGTAGTATGAAGCAAATTGTTGGCGATACTTTTCATCGATTTTACCCAAATCGCTATCAAACCATATCTGGTCGGGCTGATAGGCATCAATGACTTCCTTCAGCTTGGCCAGCCAGCGTTCCAACTGCACATCCTCAGGAAGCTTTCCGTAGAGATCGGCGTATTTAGAATCTGTTGTATCGAATCCCGGAACCGACGCATAATAGCCGTCAAAATTCCAGCCGTGATGGAATGTCGTGATCACCTTCATGTCGTGCTTGCGTATTTCCTTCACCAGCTCGCCCACCACATCGCGTTTGGGGCCCATATCCTTGGCATTCCAGCGGTTCACCTGACTGGCCCACATCGAAAATCCGTCATGATGCTCGGCGACCGGTCCGGCAAATTTGGCCCCCGACTTGTAATAGAGATCGGCCCATGCGGCTGGATCAAACTTTTCGAGCTTGAACATGGGAATGAGATCCTTGTAGCCGAACACGGACTGATCACCGTATGTGGTTTTGTGATGCTGGAAAACGGAAGAAGGATCATCACTCTTCATATACATCATGCGCGGATACCATTCCGTTCCATAAGCCGGAACACAATAGACACCCAAATGAGCATAGATGCCGAACTTGGCATCCTGAAACCATTCCGGAACCTCATGTTTGGTCAACGACTCCCACGTCGGCTCAAAAGCGCTCTTGACTGTAGACCCATCCTTGTTTTCCGTTTCCTGGGCACCTACAGAAAGAACACACAGTACCGAAACAATAACAATATTTTTAGATCTCATTATGAATTTCACGTTCTATTTACAGAACCACAAACACCGACTATGCATACTACTCAATACTCAAAAACCTGCTCCGTCCAAGTCGGTCCCTCGATGTAGAACATCCCTTCTTTATAGGTGACAGGCTCTATCCCCAACTGGGGTTCCTTTTCCCACCCCTCCAGCTTCTGACTGTATGGATAAGGGCGATCTTCAAACATCATGTAGTGGCACGAACTCCAGAGGGTTCCCCCGGGCCCTTCGAACAGGGCGTTATGGCCGGTTTCACAATAGGGATCCTCGGTATCCTGAAATTTGAGATGATCATATCCACCACCCTGTGCCAGCTCCGGTCGATATCCTTTCTTCCGGGTTCCAAAAATGGGTTCGCGCGAAACCAGCTCCCAAGGCCCCAGCGGCGTTTTGGATTTCAGCAGACCGACTTCATAGCCACGGGTCCAGGTGGAGAAAAACATAAAATAGGTTCCCTCGCGCTTGATTACGAACGGCCCCTCAATGCCTCCGATCATCCATTCCGGATATCCTGGCTGCTTCTTGTCCAGGAACTTCTCGATCGGCGTGGTGAGCTTGCCCTTTTTCAGATCGATCTTTGCTTGAAACAATCCGTTTCCGCTACAGTAGAAATAGGTTTGCCCATCGTCGTCTTCGAACAAGGTCGCATCGTTGTTGTACTGCGGAGTCAACGGTCCATTCACCAGCTCATAGGGACCCGTAACCTTGTCCGACGAAAAAAGCCAGACACTGTGGGTATTCATCCCCTTGGGATCCTTTTCAGTCACTTTCCCGCTGTTAACCGTCAGCCAGTACTTGTTCTGGATGAAGTGGATTTCAGGAGCCCAGAAACGCCCGTTATAGGGACAATCATCAGGAAGCTTGCCAGCATCAATCAACCAGGAATGGTGCTTCCAATTGATCAGATCGTCCGAAACGAGCAGACGAACTCCGGGATTGGGCCCCGTCCACACCGGACTGGAGGTGCCCGTGCAATACCAAAGATCGCCGACCTTGATAATGCAGTGATCCCGCAGTGCCAGCGATGCTTCCCTCGTGATCGGATTGGTGTATCGGAACTCATTTTTGCCAGCATTGCCATCCACATCGGCTCGCACCATGGAGGTTACCAAGCAGCATAAAGCACAAAAAACCATTGATCTTAAACTCATTCCCCATCCCTCTTTCATCGTTTACTCCTCATTCGCAAGCCCGCTCCTGTTTTTTCCAATCGGCCCCGACCCGAATCAATCAGGCGCACTCGTGTTACGTTCCAGCACAAACATTTTCAGATCGACGGTTTCCTGAGATTCAGGCTCGAAAACCACCACAACGGAATGAATTCCCATAACATCGGCCTTTACCGGCATCGTCAAGGTGGTCCAATCCTCGGAGTCGACCTTGGCGCCGGCTATGGTCGGGCCTTCGGGTCCATTCAGACGGAACGATACGGCACCCGATCCGCAGGCCCTGATTTGAATAGCTGCATTCCCGCTTCCAAAATCGATGCGGTTGAATTTTACCCAGCTTCCCGCAGCCCGGCCTTCAACGCCGGCAGTCCAGGAGAAGGGACCATGGCTTCCCGTACCAATGCGGAAAAGCCCGGGATTCTGGACATAGATGCTAGGAGAACCGTCTTCTATCCAGGTGAAAACGCAATTTCCCGAATCATCGATCTCATCGGCAAACTGTGCGTTCACGACATCGCCGAACGAGTAAAGGTTATCCCGTCGAGCCGGGAGGATGTATTCGAACGAGTCAAGATCCACATATCCACCAGTTTGCTTTGTAGCATAGTTGAATATGCAATACCGGGGAGCCATCCAGTCGGAAAAAAAGTTGTATGGGATACCAAGCGTTTCCCCCAGTTTCGTAAAGGTTTTTCCATCGAAACTGTAGGAATAGTTGACGGCATACCAAAGATAGGGCACCTCGGCCTTGAGCCAGAGCGTTTCGTCTGTCAGCTCGGTTTTCGCGAGCACCTCATAGCCATAGCCGCCGCCTCCGGCCGGTTCCCGACTGAGCACAAGATATTTTTTTCCATCCTCGAATATCACCGAAACAGAACTGCTGTCGGTGCATAACAGGCCCAATCCGGCGCGGTCGCCCGCCTGCATGTTGGAAACATCCATTTTTACGACAGCCCCCGAATCAGGACCCAGGATGCGCTGGGTCAGCGTGTTTCTCGCGAGACGCAGGTTCTCCACCGTCGCTGCGGTTCGCAAACGCAGCCAACCCTTGCGTTCGGAAAGCGACCACTTGTCGTCTTTCGGCTGGTGGTTCCATTGCCACTGAAGGCCCAACTTCGGCGAAGCAAAATCATCCGAACGCCAGTTTTCGGCCATCGGCATGTAATCAGCTCCCACATTCGGTTTCTTGTGCGTAAGGACGGGCTGGACCATCGGCCAGCCGTCTTCCCACTCGACCGGCAAAAGAAACGGGATTCTTCCATGCTTTCCACGATCCTGGAAGAGGATGCTCCACCATTCGCCGGTCTGCGTCTGGATCAAGCCTCCCTGGTGCAGAAAGGTCCCGGGATAGTTTACCTCGGAAACGCAAACCGTCTTGTGCTCATAGGGTCCGTAGATGTTTTTTGAACGCAGACACTGCTGCTTTCCTCCGCCGGTACAGAACAGATAATACATGCCGTTGATCTTGTAAGCATGGACCCCTTCGAAGTAGCTGGAGCCTTCATACACCAGCCGGGCCGGCGTCACGACCTTGCGTAGGTCCGCGTCCAGCTCGGTGACATAGATTTCATTCTGTCCATGGACCACATAAACCTTCCCGTCGTCAAACAGCAGACCGGGGTCGTAGAGCCTTTCATCGATCAGATTGGTTTCCCACGAACCTTCGATGCACTTGGAGCGGGTGACCATAAACCGACCTTTATCGTTCCCCTCGGTCCACACAAAACATGCGGAATAGAACATACCGTTATGATAGCGCAACGTGGGTGCCCAGCTTCCTGCACCATAGCGGTTTTTCCCATTCTCAAGGGTATAGCGCTCGTCCCAATTATAGTTGGGAATCGTATGCCCGACCGGCTTCCAATTGACCAGATCCTTGGAGTGCATGATTGGATTGCCGGGCACAAAATGAAACGTAGATGAGAGATAGTAGTAATCATCCTCCACGCGGATGATCTCGCTATCCGGATAATCCGCGTGGATCATCGGATTCGAAAAGGTGCCGTCGCCGTTGTCCCACGACAGAACGGGCATTGTTCCCATCAACAGGAAAACGCCGACCAACAATCCATTGCATTTCCTTGCGCTTATCATCACGGCTATCTCCTTTGATAGGGGCTTTCCGGCATCTTCAAGTGCGTTTGTTCATAACCGCCATTGTCGATGACGACCTTGTAGATCACGATACCGGGATCCAGCGGGCGAACGGTCAGGACGTGGGTTCCGTCCGAACTCTTCGGAAGCTCAAGGGTTGTCGATATTTCAATCATTCTGGCGGCGCCGGCCGGGTACATGCGGGAATAGTTGTTGGCCCAGGTCAGGGTCGAATTAATGTTGCAGGTTGTCTCCTTCCCGCCATCGAATGAAACCGCGACGCTGTGCCCATTCTTTTTAAACGGAAGAGTACTGTCGAAAAAGATCCAGACCTTGATGGTTTCCGGTTGCGCTGCAAGCTGCATCCGATAGCTGATGGATGCCCCGTCGGTCTTTTCCGTGTAGGGCATCAATGCAATACCCGACAATGTCCTGCCCAGATCGGGAATCACCGTCCACCGGGTACCCTCTGTTGCCTTCGCCGCGAAATAGTGTTCACCCTCCATAACAACGACACCGTTCTTTTCGCTGAATACATAGCCGCCAACCTTTGCTTCCTCGGGCGACACGCGCGAAACACGCGGTCGAACGTTTCCTCCGCGCGGCTCATCCCACGACGTATAGCCGATATGGGTCTGCCGCATGATGTGGTTCCATTTGCCCTCGGAAACATTCTCATGAAAATCCCTGGTAAACGCAGCATCGCGATCAAAGCAGGCCAAGGCGTAGTCCGCCCAGTCATTGGCCGCGAGGTCCTTTTCGGCGGCCAGCTTCCGGTTCATCGCCAGCGCATAATACATGTCGTACAGGTTGGCCATCGCCCGTACCGGATGCAGGATCAACTGCATGTAGGTGTCCCGATACTCCTCAGGAAGCTGATAATATTGCCGCATGGCTTTCGCCTCAAGCGCAAGGAATGCGTCCTTCACCTGGAGGAATTCACCGCTTTCGAGGTTATAGGTCCGCTGGTCAAGCATTTCCGCAGTAATGCGGGCCGCATATTTGCAATAGGCGCTCAGGATTTCCGCCGCTTCGGCCGCATTGCTGTCCCCGAATTTATCCGCGCAGAAACCAACCGCATATTCATCCAGATTATCCGCCGTGAACGCGGTCGGATCCCACGCCATGGTGAGAAAGAAATCCATGGGGTATTCGTTCGGCTTGAGGTCGCCCACGTTCAGGATCCACACCTTGTCGACGCCATAGCTGTAGGTAAGTTGCAACTGCTCCCACATGTGGGGGATCTGGGTCATGTTCAACCATTGGTAGGCGCGGGGAGCTCCATGGAGATCGACGTGATAGTAGATGCCATACCCGCCGGGATGTCTCGGCCCATCCAATTCCGGAAGTCGACGCACGTCACCCCAGTTTTCGTCGCACAGAAGAATCGTCATATCGTCAGGCACGCGGATACCTTGGTCGTAGTATTCCAGCACCTCGCTGTAGAGCGCCCAAATCTGGGGCGTTTCCTTTGCAGGTTTGCCGGTGACCTTTTCGATGATATCCCGCTGATCCTGCATGATCTTCTCGATCAGCCGGAAGTTTTCCTCGGCGCTGCCCGCATCGTTCATCGGCAGGTCGCCATCCCCGCGCATGGCCATGGTAATCACCTGTTCGAAATCCTTGTTGCGTTCGAGCCCATCCTCCCAGAATTTTTTCAGCCCATCCTCGTTGGTCGTATAGTTCCATTCCCCGTTGCCGTATTGTCTCCGATGAGATCCCCATTCCTTTTGGGAGCGCATCATGGGTTCGTGATGCGAGGTTCCCATGACGATGTCATATTCGTCGGCCACTCTCGGATTTGCCGGATCATCTTCGTTGAAAGCATTGCCCCACATGGCCGGCCACAGATAGTTGGCCCGAAGCCGAAGCAGCAACTCGAACATGTGCGAATACATCTTGCTGTTCAGGCCGCCAAACTTTTCATTGGCCCAACCGGTAAAGCAAGGGGCCTCGTCGTTGATGAAGATGCCGCGATATTTCACCTTGGGTTCACCGGAAGCGTAGCGACCGGGAACGACGTAGGCCTCGGTGCGTTGCCTTGGCGGGACATCGGCCCACCAATACCACGGCGAAACACCGAGCTGTTCGGACAGCTCGTAGATGCCGTAGATCGTGCCGCGCTTGTCACTCCCTGCGATGACCAAAGCCTGATCAACACCGTCAGCGGGATTTTCGACCGTAGTAATGACAAAGCTCTCCCACTTGCCTTCAAGATCGCTCGCATCCAGTTTTCCGTCGGCAACGAGTCCATCGATCAGCGCACTCTTTCCCAGCGTCCCGACCATCACGGAATACTTGGAATCCGAACCCGCCGTGGAGACAATAGGCTTCTTGCCGGTCACGCGCTCGATGTCCAGTTGAAGATCGCCCACCGCGCGAACCACACCCGCCCAATCATTATCGTCGTACAGAATGGGACTGGCGCCCTCTGCCGTTGCCAGGGGAAAGGCTCCGCTGGATGATGTTTCGCGAATCACATCATCCTGAATGACTGGTGCCGCCGCCGCAGGAAAGACCGAGACAATTCCAACGCCTACGATAAAAACCGAAGCAGCGATACGTCTCCCGGATCTTCTCATATATCTACTAATCGTTGTCATTATTGTTCTCCATTCCATCCGCGTTGACACGGTAAGGCCCATCTACCACGGGAAAGCCGAAATTAGGCGTTCCGTCTTCATTCCACTCCAGTATTTGGGCGCGGGTGTGCCGGTCCGGATTGCCCAATCCGTTTCCATTGACGTTCTTGTAGTTCCGCGAATGGTAGACCATGATCACCGTTTTTCCGTCCGGAGTCGTCGTGAACGAGTTATGGCCCGGACCGTATTGATTGGTTTCGTCGTTGCTTTTGAACACGGGTTCCTTCGATTTTTTCCATGAAGCTGCGTCAAGCAGGTCGGCATCGGCGTCCGCCGTCAGCAATCCCATGCAATAGTTCTCGTCGGTGGCGCTGGCGGAATAGGTGATGAAAACCTTTCCATTTTTGATTAATGCCGACGGAGCCTCGTTCACCCAGTAAACCTTCTGTTCCCAGGGGAATTCGGGGCGGGACAGAATGGTTTGGACCTCATCGAGGACCGTCGGCGATTTCATTTTGGCGATCATAATGTTCGTTCCCTGCTTGCCGGGTTCTACCTGGCACCAGACAAAGTAATGCTGTCCCTTGTGAACGAAGACTGTTCCATCGAGTGAATAGGAGTCCCATTTTGTCGTAATGCGCGTCGCGGTTTTCCATTCGCCCTTGAACGGATCCGATCCATCGCATTCGATCACGTGGGGGCGGATCGAGTCCCACGACTTTTCCCGATCCCCGGCGGAAACGTAGAGATACCACTTGCCATCGATGAAGTGCAGTTCGGGCGCCCAGATATTGCCGGACATCGACCCTGATTCGGGACGCTTCCAAACGGTTTCGGGTTCGGCCTTGGCCAGTCCCCCGATGGTCCTGGCCTTGCGCAGCTCGATCCGGTCGAAAGAGGGAACCGTAGCCGCCAGATAGTAATAACCGTCGCTGTGGAGAAAGACCTGGGGGTCGGCGCGCTGCGGCACGATCGGGTTGGTCCAATCCGCCTCTTTATCCTCTTTTTCGATGACGACATCGACCCAATCGGTGTTCTGCTCGATGGGTTTGATCGTGCCGTCTTCATTGTAGTAGAGCGGCTCCACGCAAACCGCCCGCCGCCCGATGGCACCCCGTTCGCCGTTGATGATCAAACCTGCGTAATGGTAGAAAAAATACCACTGGTCCTTGAACTCGACGATGCCCGGATGGATCGTGAAACTGTTCAGCGCCGGGCCTGTGACCATGCCGCGCCAAGTCCATGGACCGGAAGGTTTGGGCGCCGTGGCATAGGCGATCTGCTCCGGCACCACCCCGGGCACGCACGAGGCATAGGTCAGATAATACACGTCGCCGCGTTTGTGCAACCAAGGACCTTCCGTGTAGTTGGGCAGATCGACTTTCTGAATCTCCCCGTCCAGCTCGATCATATTGCGATTGAGCTTCACGAGATAGCAGTCGCCATTGCCCCAAGACATCCACGGCGTTCCATCATCGTCAACAAAGACCGTGGGATCGATATCTTCGCCCCAATTTCTGGACACGGGCGTCATTTCATCAGTGATCAAAGCCGAACCCCGAGCATCCTTGAACGGTCCGGTGGGATGATCCGAGACCGCCACGCCGATCGCGTTGGCGCTATGCCCTTGGGCGGAATCGTGCATGACGGTGACATAGAAATAAAACTTGCCGTCCTTTTCGACGATCTGCGACGCCCACGCCTTGTTCGAACCGTCGGACCATTTAAAGTCTGAGGGCTTCATGATCGGGCCATGGGCGGTCCACTCCTTCATGTCTGCGGTCGAATAGCAGATCCATTCCGGCATGTTGAACATTTGCTCGCCGTGGGCATCATCCCGACCGGTCACGACATACAGCCGATTTCCTGCTACAAACGGTGCGGGATCGGCATTGAAGGTGTCGCGAAACAGCGGATTACCCTCTACGTTGAACGACCTGTTCGTTTGGGCGGAGGCCACACAAGCCATGCCACCCACAACCATTCCCAACACGATTGCCAGCTTGACCATTTTAAAACTCACAATTATTCCTTTTTCTAAATAAATTGAATTTGATCGAGTATGCACATCTTCAAATCAACCACCTACCGAATGGGTTCAAGCTGGACCACGTTCACTGAATTGCCGGGTAGGGTGACAACGAATGATCCGGAAACCGTTCCCAGATCCTGCGTTTGCGGGGTGATCGGTTCGTCATGACTGAACGCCTCCACGCCCGGGGCGCTGCTGTAATCGTTGATGTCGCCCTGGTTCTTCACGGAGGTGTCGGCGGAGGCGATGTACACCAGCGAGGCGTGGTAGTAGCCCTTCGATCCCCCGATCACGACCGTCGTTTCCTTGACGACATTTTCGGCGTTGACCGCCTTGACGTAGATCGTGCCGGTTTCCGTGTCGATCGTGGGCGACGTGTAGACCTTTGCGTCTTCCGACCTATCGCTGGTCTTGTACCACGGCGACATTTCAATGGCCCGGTTTCCGGTATGGTTTGCGAAGAGGTGCATGTAGTAATAGTTCGAGGTGCGCCAGAGCCCCCGGTTGTCGAACCAGATCAGGTTCGATCCCCACTTGCCGAATCCCTTCTTGCAGAACAGCGGCGCGTAGGCCGCCATGACCACCATGTCCGAATTGCGTTCGAGGCCCGTGAAATAGGCGGCTTCAGCCAACGTGGACACGTAGGCATTGCCCGTGCTGTTGTTGGCAAACTCCCCAACAAACACGCGGGTCGGCTTGGACCGGTCGTAGGTTTGTCCCTGATTGCCGCGGACCTGATCGGCGTTGTAGCGATGCGTATTGTTGTAGAACCAGTCATCGCGGGAATAGTAGTGCTCGTCGACAATGCTGTCGGGATACTTCTCGTCGATGACCGCATAGTTGGCGTTGAACTCCCGGCCGGAGGCGCTCGCGCCGGAGGTGGTGATCATGTTGATCTCCGGATATTTGGCCTTCACCGCGCGGAAAATAATGTCGAACCGCTCCCAGAAGTCGTCGCCGCTGTTTTCATTGCCGATGGCAATGTATTCGAGGTTGAAGGGCTTGGGATGGCCCATGGCAATGCGCTTGGCGCCCCATTCGGTGGAGGCGTCGCCATTGCAGAACTCGATCAGGTCCAGCGCGTCCTTGACGTAGATATCGTGGAACCGCTGACGTTGCTCCTCCGTATCGAGCGGCGCGACATACGACCGGCCCGCAAACTGGCAGGTCACCCCGTTGTTCAGGACCGGCAGCGCCTTGGCTCCGAGCGCCTCGGCCATGAGCAGGTATTCGTAGAAGCCGATATGCTGCGACGTCCACGTGCCCCAGTGGTTCCGGATGCCGATCCGCTCCTCGCGCGGTCCAATCGTGTTTTTCCAGAACACCTGTCCCCAATAGTTCGGCCCCTCCGAGGCGCAGCCGCCGGGAAACCGCATGAAGGCCGGATTCAACCCTTCCAGGGCCTCCAGAAGATCCTTGCGGAAATCACCGACGGCCCCATCGCGCCATAGCTCCGATGCCTCCGGCACCAGCGTCGCAAAGTCGAGATAGAACGTGCCGTCGGCATCGGCCACGATGGCCAGTCGGCTGTCCTCGCTGCGCAGGGCCGTGAGCCGACCCTCCACCTTTTTCCATTGGCCCGTCAGGTCGCCGAAGGTCAACACGTTCGAATTGCGCTGGCCGTCGGCGGTTTCGAGATAAACGCTGATTCGTCCGGCATAGCCCTCGCCTTGCAGATAGAGCCCAAGGTCATAGCCCACCTGCGCAACGACCGGGATCGATGGCTTCTGCGTGTTGTTGGAATAATAGAAGCCCTGCCGATCCGAGCCAGCGGGATTGATCCCGAACCCGTTGGCCGCCAAGCCAAATCCCTCGCCGGGATTCTCGATATCGAACCGGATACAGAATTGCCTGTATTTCAAACTGTCGTCATACGCATCGTTTTCATCAAAATCGTAGTACTGCGTGAACGTCACCAGCGGCTTTTCATCCACGGTCGTCGCTGTGCCCTTGGCCTGCCCTTTTTGAACCACGGTCCATCCATAGATCTCCGTCGGCGACTTTGAAAACTCGGAAAACCTGTTGCCTTCGGGGCCGATTTCCGACGCGGCCTGGACGTCGTACATCTGGAACGAGTTGTTCTGGATCAACTGGGCGCTGATCCCGCCATCGTTCGCCTGGTTGATGTCTTCATAGAATATCCCGTTCAGCGTCGGGCTGATGTGGATGCCCAGCTTGTCCACGCTCAACTCCACCCGGTACGGCGTGGCGGATGCGACGAACAATCCAGGACGCTCGGACTCCTTGAGTTCAAAGCCCTGGATTGAGAGCATTTGCCTTGCGTATCGCTTGCCAAGCTCCCGCATCCCGGCGGCATTGAAATGGAACTGGTCACGTGTCCCCTCGACGCCAGCCGAAGAGATAATGTACGAATTGGGAAGAATCTTCGGCAAATTGACGAGAATATCGGTATTGAACGCATAACACACCCCGTTCTGCTCCTTGCTTTTCAGTTCGCCGGCAAGCAGCGGAGTCTCCTTGGGATCAAGGTTCAGATCAGCACAAAGGTCGTCATATATCTTTTTAACCTTCTCCGGCCATTCCGCATCCGAGGAGTTGGACTCCCCCTGATGCAGCAGGATCCCTTTGATGACCCCTTCCTGCTGGGCAATTTTCGCCATATCGACAAGGCGCTGATATGGGTTGCCGTCGTACGCCCTGCATATGTTCTTCATCCAATCGGCCGCTTCATTGTCGAGATAATCCTTGCAGGTATCCTTCCCCCACAACTCAATCTTGGCTCCGGCAACAGAAACGTTGATCACGCCCACGCGATAGTCCCTGGGGAGGCTTTCAACCATGTTCCGGCCAAACCAATCAACGGGCCCCATGTTGTTTTCCGGGCGGTTGATCGGCGGGTTGGCCGTATACCACTTGCCCATTTCCCTTCCCAGGCTTGGATTATCTACCGCCGCCAGCATCTGGAAGCGCGGATCCAGCGTTCCCTGGTCCTGCTCTTCAGGTCTTGCGCCCGCCTCCATGTTCGACTGGCCGAAGCAGAGATAGATGTGGAATTTGGGATCTGGCCGCCTATCCTGGGCGAATGCTCCGGATAGGGTTAGAAACACACCAACCGTCAATATACTGATTGTTTTCATTTTCATCGCAACATCCCTATTCCGCTAAACTCCACTTGAAACAAGCGCCGCCCTTGCGGGCCGGGGTGGGTCCGGCAACGGTCGCCACGACTTGACCCGGATGGTTTGGCGCGGTCCCCAGATAACGGTGGTTGACGAGCGTCATCAGCATCGTATCCCCATGCATGAGGTTAACCCACTGGAAGGTCTCTGCTTGGCCAGGCTTCGCGGTCCCGAGATCCTTAAGTACGGCCTTCTCGTTGGCGACCGAAACAAATTTTCCGTCCGTGGCTTTGAGCGCGACACGACCTAGGCCCAGATCAACCACCTGGAACTTGGCCTGCGCAGGCACCTGAGTCGCGGCGATGTTGGAAAGAATGCCGTTATCGGCAACCAGATAGCTTCCGTCCGCACCACTGGTCAGCACAATCGTCTTGCCCATCGGGATTTCCCTTTCAATGCCGCGAGCGCGGGGTTCAACCACCGTATAGTTATCGAAGTCTACATAACCGCCCGGCTTCCCGGAAGTGTTGTAGTGGAACAGGGCCGGGCGCACACCCTGGAATGTGGTGAGCTGGAAGGTCATCGTGAACGGCTCGCCCAGCACCTTGAATTCCTTCCCGTCAGTGCTCCAACTGAAGGTGGCCATGTCGTTGTCGAAGTTGCAGTGAACCCGCAACCAGAGGTGCGAAGGAACCACGTCCGAAGCGATGACCGGCTCGTTGGCGGGGGCGTCGCCGCCAACGCCCGGACGGTTGGCTCCGCGCCTCCCGCTGGTACTGCGGAACATTTGAACTGTCATTCCGCTTTCGCTTTTCACCACACCGATCCATGCATAGGGCGAGCTCACGAGACCAAGACCCGTCGTGTCGCCGGCCACCATTCCCGATGCGTCCAACTCGACGGTGATGATGGATTCCGGTCCGGGTGGTCGTTGGCAGATGCTGTTGCGGGCGGTATAGAAATCGCTGGCAGCGAGCGAATGCAGACGCAGCACGCCGGGTTTCTCGGTGAGGGACCACTTGTTGTCATCCGGAACGTGGTTCCATTGCCAATGTGGATTGATGGCTCCATCGCCGAAATCCTCGTCCCAGATATAGGTGGGCTGCGGAGCCTGCGTATAACCTGTATCCGGCTTAACCCAGGTGTTGGGTGCCCGGCGCAGGTTTCCGGGAAGACCGATCACAGGAAATCCATCGTCCCACGTAATCGGTACCAGATTGACCATGCGCCCGGCGCTGCCGTGGTCGGACATAATGATGCTCCACCATTCTCCGGATGGAGTATCGACCATCCCGCCCTGATGGATCCAGAGTCCGCGATCGTTCGCGTTGGCCATCGCGAATGCGGTGCCCGTAACGCCCAGCGATTCGCCCTCGACCATCTTGGTGACCTTCCATGGCCCGTCGATGGAATCCGCCACAGCGACATATTGATCGACCGCCCCGCCAGGTACGCAGGAGATGTCGACATATTTTCCATCGATCTTATAGAGATGGTGACCTTCGCCCATTTTTTCGGGCAGGAACCGCTTGGGGGCATCGGCCTTGAAGGAACGGAGATCCGGCTCCAGTTCCTCGATCGGATACGGAGCGCCGCCCCCCGAAATGATGTATACCTTTCCGTCGTCGTCGAACAGGACGGACATATCGTGCCGTCCGGGCAGTTGGTTGCGCTCCCACGGGCCTTCAATCGAAGCGGACCGGAAAACCTGCAACCCGGCCCCGTTGACATTGGCAAAGACGTAGAACATCCCGTTGTAGTACCGGATGCAGGGAGCCCAGATGCCTCGGCCATAAATGTTTCCGCCCTCCAGACGATAGTTGGGCCCGAGATCAAGCCGGTCCCCGCAGTATCCCACCAATTCCCAGTTCACCAAATCCTTCGAATGCAGGATTTCCACCGGCGGGTTCATGTGCATGGTCGTACCGGCCAGATAATAGTCGTCGCCCACGCGGATGACATCCGGATCCTCGAATTCGCCGTAGAACAGCGGATTCGAATAGGTTCCGTTGCCGTTGTCGGCAGTCCAATGTCTTGACGCCAACGACGACGACACATCTGCGTTTTGCGATACACACGCCGGGCTGGTCGCCAACACAACCATTCCGACCACCTTCAACAACCATTCTTTCCTGATCATATCAACTCCCTTGCTGCCACTGGTTCACCGCTACATCGACACCATTGAGGGAAGCCATTGATGACGTCCCGCAATCTGATTTGCCTAAGCGACATTTGGCGCGGATTAACGCCATTTGTTTTCAGGAAAATGACGTTGCGCCGCTGCAGAAGAAAAGAAAAAGGGAACGCAAGGATCGATCAATTTGCTTCCGGCAAGGCGTACTTGCGGAATCAGAATGAATGGCCGAGGGCCTCTTGCAGCAGGATGTAGGCATTGACCCAGTCGTGCCAGAACCCGGTTCTTGTTGACCCGTAATCCCCGACATGGTCAAGACCGTTCGGCAAACGCCCGTTCAACATCGTCTCGCCCATCGCAAGTTCGAATTTAGCCTCGTCGTACTGCCCCAACTGATCGAGCGCCATCCCGAGGATGACATGGCCGGCGCAAATGCGGGAGGGGGTTTCGTCGGCCCTGAGTAGGCTGTTGCGGGCCCACTTCGCGGCGGCCTCATGATTGCCGGCCCGGTACTCGTAAAGAGCAAGGGTTGTGTGCTGCCATGCATTGAGATGCTCCGACCAGGAATCCTGCAATATTTCCTTTGAAACCGTGCTTTTCAACAGATCGGCAAATGGCTCAAGCTGCATCAAAACAGAATCGTCAACAGGACAGATGGTGGAGATCCGGAGTACGTGATCCGCCGCAACCGGGTTCATGGTCTGTGAAAAATGGCCGATGGTCTCCTGAACAAAGTTCCAGTACGCATCCTTTCGTTGCGCCACCACCAAGGCAGGGGCGACACAAATCAGGCTTCGGGTTGTCTCGCTGGTCAAGTCGGCTTTGTCCACCTGCACCGCACGCGCAAACTTGAGCATGTGTTCCGCCCCTTTTTCCCACTCGCCGTTCAGGACGCGGCGATTGGCCAATTCGAAAAAGAGATCGCTGGCCTCCAGCGAGGGTTTGATCACCGGAAGCTCGCAGCCCTCCATCAATTCTTCGGCTTCGTCGAAGCGGCCACGGTTCAGCAGCACTGCTGCCTGGGTGATTTTTTCGCGAGCCTCGGCTTCAATTCTTAGTCGAGTTTCGCTCGCACGCGCCGTTTCCGCCTCAACACGCAGCCTGGCCTCACTCGCACGTGCCGTCTCGGCTATCCGTCTCTGCTCAAGTTCACCCTGATAGGCAGCTCGTTCGCGGATGTACAACCAAAGCGAGGTTCCCAATCCGATTAACAACGTCAAACTTACAGCAGCGATGGAGACAAAAAGGCCTCTGTTACGCCTCGCCATCTTTCGCAAGCGATAGATCCGGCTCGGCGGACGCGCCAGCACGGTTTCATGATCCAGGTAGCGCCTTACATCCTCCGCCAGCGAATCGGCCGTGCTGTAGCGGCGCTCGCGATCCTTCTCGATCGCTTTCATCACAATCCAGTCCAACTCCCCGCTGAGTATCGCCTCCAGTCGTCGTACATCGGTTTGGCGGTGCCGCGCAATCTGCTCCTGTAGCTTCGCAGGCAAACTGTTGAACTTCACGGAAGGACGAAGCGGCTCAGTTTTACGTAACATTTGCTGCATAGCCAGCAAACCGCCCTCCAGCAGCTCTTCCCGGGAAAAAGGCACATCGCCGGCGAGAATTTCATACAGAAGGACACCCATGCTGTAGATATCGCTGCGCATATCCACGTCCATTTCAACCAAGTCCGACTGCTCCGGACTCATGTAGACCGGCGTTCCCACAAACGGTTCGCAAAATGTGACTACCGTTCGATCGGTTGTCAGTTGTTCGCGCGTGGCTTTCGCAATTCCGAAATCGATCACCTTCGGAACCGGCTCGCCGTCAACCTGAGTGACCAGCACATTGGAGGGCTTGATATCGCGATGGATAATCCCTTTCTGATGGGCATGCTGAATGGCATGTGCGACCTGCATAAAGAGACGAAGCCGCTGCCGGATATCCAGCTTCTGTTTTTCGCAATAGGTTGTGATACGTATTCCATCTACCAGCTCCATCACGAAATAAGGTCGGCCGGCCGCGGTTTCACCGGCATCGAAAACATGCGCAATGTTCGGATGCTCCATGAGCGCCAGCACCTGCCGCTCCGCCTCGAAGCGCGTAATCACCCTGCGGGTATCCATTCCGGCCTTGATGGCCTTGAGCGCCACCTTGCGATGGATCGGCTCCTTTTGCTCGGCCAGGTACACATTGCCGATTCCACCGCCACCGATCATCTTGAGCAGAAGATAGGGCCCGATGGTTTCCCCGACGTGTTGATCCGGGGGAATCTCGGAAACAATGTCCAGCAACAAATCGGCATTCTCGGCCAGAGTTTCCGTCAACTCCTCTACTGTGGTTGGTTCCGATTCGTCCCCTTCGAAAAAGGCATCGCAGGCGGGTTGTTTTTCCAACAGGTCCAGTACCGCGACCCGAAGCTCCGCGTTGCCTACGCAGGCTGCATCGATGAAGGCGATCCGTTCCATCGCCGAACGGATTTCATACGCGGCGAAAACAATGTTCTCCAACCGCTCTGTAAAGTCCTCGTTCACGATTGCTGCATCCGTTCATACAACCAGGACTTGGCGAACAACCAGTGCCTCGCCACCGTTCTCTCGCCCATCCCTATCACGTCCGCAATCTCCCGGTTTGTCAGGCCTGCAAAAAACTTGAGCTCCACGATCTTGGCACGCTGTGGATTGACCAGCTCCAGTTGCTGGAGGGCGGCATCGACCATCAACACCCTGTCGTCCGGCAAGGGCGCCTGGAATTCAACCAAATCCTCCCGTGCGGGATTGCAACCCCGCTTTTGCCTGGATTTTCTCCGGGCATGTTCCACCAGGATGCGGCGCATGGCCAGGGCCGCCATGGAAAAGAAGTATGAACGGCTTTCCCACACGCGATCCCCATCCTTCTCCATGCGCAGCCAAGCCTCGTGTACTAATTCCGTGGGCTGGAGCGTATGGTTCGCCGATTCCAGTGAAAGACGGTTGTGGGCGATCTTTCGCAGCTCATCGTAAACCAACGAAAACAACTTTTCAGATGTTTCGGAATCCATACTCATTCCAGCGCTCTTCCAAGATATATGATTGCCTACAATTTGGTTGATTTCCACTCTATTGAAACCCGACTTGCATCCTTGTTCATTTTTTTTTGCGGCCTTGCTATCTCCGGGTCGCCGCGATCGATCAGGGAACCGGAACGAGCTGGAGCACGTTCACGGAATTACCGGGAAGAGTGACGACGAAAGAACCGGAAACCTTTCCCAGAATCTGCGTTTGCGGGGTGATCGGCTCGACATATTCGAATGCTTCCACGCCGGGCGCGCTGCTGTAATGGTTGATGTCGCCCTGATTCTTCACGGAGGTGTCGGCGGAGGCGATGTACACCAGCGAGGCCTGGTAGGCACTCTTCGAGCCCCCGATCACCACCGTCGTTTCCTTGGCAACATTTTCCGCGTTGACCGCCTTGACGTAGATCGTGCCGGTTTCCGTGTCGATCGTGGGCGACG
>CAYOBH010000016.1:0-1931 GCA_964402125.1 uncultured Verrucomicrobiota bacterium | reverse complement strand
CTTCCAGGGCCTCCAGAAGATCCTTGCGGAAATCACCGACGGCCCCATCGCGCCAGAGTTGCGACGCCTCCGGCACCAGCGTCGCAAAGTCGAGATAGAACGTGCCGGCGGCATCGGCCACGATGGCCAACCGACTGTCCTCACTGCGCAGAGCCGTGAGCCGACCCTCCACCTTTTTCCACTGACCCGTCAGGTTGTCGAAGGTCAACACGTTGGAGTTTTTCCGACCGTCGGCCGTTTCGAGATAAACGCTGATCCGTCCAGTATAGCCTTGGCCCTGCAGATAAAGCCCCAGATCATAGCCCACCTTCGCAACGACCGGGATCGACGGCTTCTGCGTGTTGTTGGAATAATAAAAACCCTGCCGTTCCGACCCTGAGGGGTTGATCCCGAATCCATTGGCCGCCAAACCAAATCCCTCGCCAGGATTCTCAATATCGAAGCGGATAGAGAATTGCCTGTATTTCAACGTATCGTCATATGCGTCGTTTTCATCGAAGTCGTAGTATTGCGTGAACGTCACCAGCGGCTTTTCATCCACCGTCACGGCCGTGCCCTTGGCCGCTCCCTTTTGCACGACCGTCCATCCATAGATGTCCGTCGGTGACTTGGAAAACTCGGAAAACCGATTGCCTTCGGGTCCGATCTCCGAGGCGGCCTGGACATCGTACATCTGGAACGAGTTGTTCTGGATCAACTGGGCGCTGATCCCGCCGTCGTTCGCCTGGTTGATGTCTTCATAGAAGATTCCGTTCAGCGTCGGGCTGATGTGGATGCCCAGCTTGTCCACGCTCAACTCGACCCGGTACGGCGTGGCGGAACCTGATGGCTGGGACTCTTCTGCTTGGGCGCAAAACACCGCTGCACCAAGCATTGAAATTGCTGCGGCGGCAACAAACGGCTTCCTTCCGATAGAAACGATCATGATGTGACTCCTGGCAGACCTGTATCAACAAAACAGGCGCGGGTTTCCCCGCGCTGTCGCAACCATTCAAAATTTACTCGACCGATGCTTCTGACTTCTTTTCTTCAGCATCTTTCTTTTCGGCCTTCTTCGGCGGAACGGTCAGCCCTTCCGTGGTCTGGACGACCGGCTGCATGGTTCCATCCTCGTTGTAGTAGAGATATTCGGCGCAGACGCTGCGGCGACCGGTAATCCCCTTCAGCCCGTTCAGCGTGAGCGTCGCATTGTGGTAGAAGAGATACCACTGGTCCTTGAACTCCACGATGCCGGGATGAATGGTGAAGCTGTTCTTTGCATTGCCGGTCAGCTCGCCGCGATTGGTCCATGGACCATCAATTTTATCCGCCGTCGCATAGCGGAGATTTTCATTCCCGCCTTTGAATCCGGCGTAGGTAAGATAATAAATATCGCCGCGCTTGTGCAGCCACGGACCTTCAATGTATCCTTCGAGCCCTTGAACCTGCTTAATCTCGCCGTCGATCTCAATCATGTTGGGTTTAAGCTTTGCATAGTGACAAGACCCGTTCCCCCAATACATCCAAGCCGTACCGTCGTCGTCGATCCATACGGTCGGATCAATATCAATCCCGCGACCGGGCGTATCGGGGCCAACGACCAGCGCCTTGCCCAGCGGATCTTTGAACGGACCGGTTGGGCTGTCAGATACGGCCACACCGATCGCCTTGTCATTGTACTGGCCGTGTTGAGCCGTCGTGTAATAGTAAAACTTACCGTCTTTCTCAACCACCTGCGAAGCCCATGCTTCACCGATTGCCCACTTAAAATCGGTCGGCTTCAGCACAGAACCATGGGAAACCCAGGTTTTCATGTCCTTGGTTGAATAACAGAGCCATTCTGTAATGTTGTAATAATCGCCGCCGTCCACCGCTTCGTCGTGGCCGACGTAGACATAAAGCGTATCACCGACCACCAGCGGCGCCGGGTCCGCCGTGAAGGCATCCTTGAA
>CAYOBH010000015.1:0-30491 GCA_964402125.1 uncultured Verrucomicrobiota bacterium | reverse complement strand
CACTTTGTTTTCGCCGGGCCCGGTGAAGCCCATCGCCAGCAAGACGAGATCCGCCTCCACATCAAACTCCGTGACTTCCTTCTCCACCATCTTGAAGCGTCCGTTTTCCTTCACCCATTCCACTTCCACGCACTGCAGGCCGATGATCTGTCCGTCTTTGCCGTAAAACTGACGGGTGTTGACGCACCAGCGGCGTTCGCCGCCTTCTTTGTGGCTGCTGGATTCGCGATGAATACGCGGCCATTCGGGCCACGGATTATCCGGCGTACGTTCCGCAGGCGGCTTCGGCATGATTTCAATCTGCAACACGCTTTTGGCTCCCTGCCGGAGCGAGGTTCCTAAGCAGTCCGACCCGGTATCCCCGCCGCCGATCACCACCACGCGTTTATCTTTCGCAGTAATCACCTGAGCTTCCGGAATCTCTTCGCCGTCATCCCGATGATTCTGCTGCATCAGAAAATCCATTGCAAAATGAATGCCGCTGTTTTCACGTCCGGGCACCGCCATATCGCGCGGTTCGCGCGAACCGCAACAAAGACAAACCACATCGTAGCGGTCTTTCAGGTAATGATACGAGACGTCCTGCCCAACGCGCACGCCGCATTCAAAGACAATTCCTTCCTGCTCCATCAGGCGAATGCGCCGATCCACCACCTGCTTATCCAGTTTGAAATTTGGAATGCCGTACCGCAGAATGCCGCCGGGGTGACGGGCTTCATCATACACCGTAACCCGGTATCCGGCCCGGTTCAGCATTTCGGCCACAGCCAGCCCCGCAGGTCCAGAACCGATCACGGCAACAAGCCCCTCTTTCCGCACAACAGGCGGCCGCCCGAGCAGCCCGTTTTCATAGCCATAATCCATCACCGCACGTTCCATCTGGCGAATGGTCACCGCCTCGCCTCCGAGACCGGCCACGCAGGAGGTTTCACACATGGCCGGGCAAATCCGCCCTGTGAATTCGGGAAACGGATTGGTGGAAAGCAACAGCTCAAGGGCATCCGCCCACCGCCCCTGATACACCAGTTCGTTGCACTCCGGGATAACATTGGATAGCGGACAGCCGTATCCATGGCAAAACGGCGTGCCGCACTCCATGCAGCGAGCCGTCTGGCTGCGCACCTGATCGTACATCAGATCCTGCTCGACCGGCTCAAAGTCCAGCAGGCGGATGCCCACTGGACGGTATCCTGCTTCCTTGCGCTCTTCCAGAAAACCCAATGGCTTAGTCATTGACCACCTCCGCACGCTTTGTCTCTTCATCTTCCCGGCTCAGCATCCCGAGCACCTTCTTGTATTCCATCGGGAAGACCTTCACGAAATAACCCAAGGCTGTTTCCCAGTCATCGAGAATGGCCTTGGCCTTCGGACTGCCTGTATATTGATAATGTTTCTCAATCAGGGTTCTGAGCTCGCGTTGCTCATCCCGGCTGGAAACCAGCTCCAGGTCAATCATATCCAGGTTGCACCGCTCATCAAACAGACCGGTTTCATCATAGACATACGCAATGCCGCCGCTCATCCCCGCACCAAAGTTCACGCCCGTGGGGCCGAGAATCACCACGCGTCCGCCGGTCATATATTCGCAGGCGTGATCCCCCACGCCTTCAACCACCGCTATGGCTCCGCTGTTCCGGATGCCGAAGCGTTCACCCACGCACCCATTGAGATACAGCTCGCCGCCCGTGGCTCCGTAAAGCAGCACATTGCCTGCAATAACACTTTCAGAAGGATTAAACACGGATTTTGCCGCAGGGCGCACAATGATTTTTCCACCGGAAAGGCCTTTGCCCACATAGTCGTTTGCTTCGCCTTCCAGAATCATCGTCATCCCCTTCGAAGCAAACGCACCGAAGCTCTGTCCGGCGGAACCGGTAAAGCGCAGGGTGATGGTATCTTCGGGAAGCCCCTTGTGGCCGTGCCGGCGGGCAATTTCAGATGAAATAACCGTCCCGACCGTCCGGTGATAGTTGCGGATCGGCACCGCCAGTTCAACCCGGCTGCTCTGCTCCAACGCGGGCGTCAGACGATCGAGCAATTCCAGATCCAGTGCTTTTTCCACCCCATGCTCCTGCTTCTGCATGCAGCGCACTTCATCGGGCCTTGCTTCCGGCCGGTACAGGATGCGGGAAAGATCCACGCCCTTCGCCTTCCAGAATTCAATCGCCGTGTTCATCTCCAGCAGATCGCTGCGGCCTACCATTTCATCGAGCGTACGCATACCGAGCTGAGCCATATACGAGCGCACCTCTTCCGCAATAAAGCGGAAGAAATGGATGATATACTGCGGATCGCCGCGATAGCATTTCCGCAACTGCGGATCCTGCGTGGCCACACCAACGGGGCAGGTGTTGCGATGGCAGTCGCGCATCATCACGCACCCGCAAATCACCAGCGGTGCCGTCGCAAAACCGAATTCTTCGGCTCCAAGCAATGCACCGATTACCACATCGCGTCCCGTCTTGAGCTGACCATCCACCTGTAGACGGACCCGGTTGCGCAGGTGATTCAGCACCAGCGTCTGCTGTGTTTCGCTCAACCCCAGTTCCCAAGATACGCCCGCGTGTTTAATAGACGACAACGGAGAGGCCCCGGTTCCTCCATCATAGCCGCTGATCAGAATCATATCGGCTTTACCTTTGGCCACACCCGCTGCCACCGTCCCCACGCCGACTTCAGAAACCAGCTTCACAGAAACGCGTGCATTGCGGTTGGCGCAGTGCAGATCGTAGATTAACTGAGCAATGTCCTCGATGGAATAAATGTCGTGATGGGGTGGGGGTGAAATGAGCGTCACTCCCGGCGTGGAATGCCGAACTCGTGCAATCTCTTTGTTCACCTTGTGCCCCGGAAGCTGACCGCCCTCACCGGGCTTGGCTCCCTGCGCAATTTTAATCTGCAGCTCGCGCGCATTCACCAGGTATTCAGCCGTCACCCCGAAACGTCCACTGGCCACCTGCTTGATGGCACTGCACCGCGAATCGCCGTTGGGCATGGGCTTATAGCGTTCAACATCTTCCCCTCCCTCGCCGCTGTTGCTCATTCCTCCAATACGGTTCATGGCGATCGCCAACGTTTCGTGCGCGTCACGACTGATCGAACCGAACGACATCGCCCCGGTCACAAAGCGCTTCATGATGGATTCCGCCGGCTCGACCTCCTCCAGCGGAACAGACGTAACCGCTTTGAAGCGGAACAATCCGCGCAACGTACTCTGATGCCGCGACTGATCATTGATCAGTTCCGCATAGCGCCGATATTTTTCCACGCTGTTTTCACGCGTCGCCTGCTGCAGTAGCGAAATAGTCTGCGGCGTCCAAAGATGCCGCTCCCCATCCTTGCGGAAGCTGTAATGTCCGCCCGAAGGCAGCAAATCCACCCGCAGCAGTTTCTGTCCGGCCGCCTCGCAACGTTCATTCACTTCCCGGGCGATCCCGTCCATTCCGATGCCTTCCACACGCGAAGGGGTTCCTTTAAAGTAGCGGCAAATCACATCCTGCTTAAGGCCGACGGCCTCAAACACCTGCGCATTCCGATAACTGCGCAGGGTGGAAATCCCCATTTTCGACATGATTTTCAGCAATCCCTTACGCAGGGCATCAATGTAATTCTCGATGGCCTGTGTCACCGGCACATCCTGCGGCAGCTCTTTTTTCACGGACAGATCGGCGATGATATCGTAGGCCAGCCAGGGGTTCACCGCCGAGGCCCCATAGCCCAGCAGCAGCGCCATATGCATCACCTCACGCGCTTCACCGGTTTCCACGAGAAGTCCTGTCCGCGTGCGCAGTCCTTTGGAAATCAGATAACGGTTCACTGCCGCTACAGCCAACAGCGCCGGAATCGGAGCATGATGCTCCTCCACATCCCGGTCGCTCAGCACGAGAATGCGGCATCCGTTCTGAACCGCATGCTCCGCCCTGCGGCACAATCCGTCCAGCGCATCTTCCAGCTCGCGACCGTTGCCGCCCTGCGCAAACTGCATGACCAAGGTCGTGCTGCGGAAATCCTCGTGCCGCAGCTCACGGATGCGCTGCAGATCGTCGTTGGAAAGAATGGGATGCTTCAGCTTCACGAGGCGCGCATGCTGCGGAGATTCCCGCAGGATGTCATCGGTATTCCCGAGGAAGGTCATCAGCGACATCACCAGCTCTTCCCGGTACGGATCAATCGGCGGATTGGTCACTTGCGCAAAAATTTGTTTGAAATACCAATACAGCAGTTGCGGCCTCTCGGAAAGAACCGCCAACGGCTGATCGGCACCCATCGATCCGATCGGCTCATGCCCCGCCACGGCCATGGGGCCCAGAATCACACTCAGATCTTCGCGGGAATAGCCGAACAGCTTCTCGCGGTAACGCAGTTTTTCCCCATCGACACAAACCGGACCGACCACCCCGAAAAAACCGTGGATATCAATACGGTTCTCATCCACCCAGCGCCGATAGGGCTGCCGGCGAGCTAACCGGATTTTGATTTCCATATCCTTCATCAGCCGGTTCGTGGCCGTATCCACCAACAGCATTTCGCCCGGGCGCAAGGCCCCTTTTTCGCGCACCTCTTCCGGCGCAATATCCAGCACACCCGCTTCGGAAGCAAACACCATAAAACCGTCATGCGTTACGGTATAGCGGGCCGGACGCAATCCATTGCGGTCAAGCACAGCGCCGATAAAACGCCCATCGGTATAGGCCAGCGCCGCAGGGCCGTCCCACGGCTCCATCAACCCCGCATGATATTCAAAAAATCCGCGCAGATCCGGTCCGATGGGATATTTCACCCCCCACGCCTGCGGCACCAGCATGGCCATGGCATGTTCCAACGACCGTCCGCTTTTATAAAGCAGCTCCAGCACATTATCCAGCGCCGCAGAATCGCTGCATCCTTCTTCCACCACCGGCAGCACCTTGCGGATATCGTCACCCAGCACTTCCGATTTCAGATTCTCTTCGCGCGAGGCAATCCAGTTGCGGTTGCCGCGCAGCGTATTGATTTCCCCATTGTGCGCGAGATAGCGGAACGGCTGCGCCAGCGCCCAGGAAGGAAACGTGTTGGTGCTGTAGCGCTGATGCACCACAACAATCGCCGATTCCATATCCGCATCGTTTAAATCAGGGTAAAAGGCCGCCAACTGCTTCGGCAGCATCAGCCCCTTGTAGACCATTGTCCGAGCCGAAAAACTCGGTACATAAAAGTGATCATCCGCCCCCAGCCGTGCGTCTCTCCATTTTTCACACTGCTTGCGAACCACAAAGAGTTTCCGTTCCAACGCATCGCCAGAAAGCCCCCCCACAAAACACTGGGCAATGTGAGGCATCTCGGAGCGTGCTTTTTGGCCTAGAGCATCCGGGTTGACCGGCACTTCGCGCCAGCCCAGCCATCGGAGCCCTTCACGCTGAACGATGGACTCCACCTCCCGCATACATCGTGCCCGCACATCGGCAGCCTGCGGCAGAAAGAACATGCCCACGCCGTAGGAGTCCGGTTCCGGCAGTTCCATGTTGAGCACACCATAAACCTTGCGGAAAAAACGGTCCGGAAGCTGGAAAAGCAATCCGACTCCGTCGCCGGTTTCCGGGTCTGCACCCGTGGCACCACGGTGCAATAGATTCTTCAGTACTACAATGCTTTTCTCCAACAGCGCGTGGGATTTTCCCCCGTGAATATTCACGAGAAAACCGACGCCGCAGGCATCGTGTTCATATTGGGGATCATAGAGGCCCTGCTTCCTTGGGAAGCGGGCCAATCGTTGGTGTGCCAGATCTTCTTCGTTTCTTGTTTCAACAGGATGCATGATTCAAATCTCCTCCTTCACAGACGGAATTTCGCCTTGCTCTCTCTAGACAGCGAACGGCGCACGGCAGAAAAACCGCCGCGCACTATCCGTTTTAACCTGTTTTTTGAGATTACATCATGAACAGCATTTCCGCATACGACGGCAGCGGCCAGATATAATCCGGAATCAATCCTTCGAGCTCATCCACCGGCGCACGCAGCGCCTGGGTGGCTTCAATTATCCCGGACGTATCCCCTTCTTCGATTTTCGATTCCAACGTCTTGATGGCCGCCAGCATCACTTCCGTCTTCGTACAGATCTCGTTCAGCAGAGCCTGTACACCCGAGACAGAACCACCGCTGACCTCTTTGACCGCCTTGATGCCGGCGGCCAGTTCTGACTGCGCACGGATACAGGCCGGCGCAATCAGCGTCTTGGCCATGGTCACCGAGCAACGGGCTTCAATCAGCACCACGCGCTGATACCCTTCGATATACACCTCGTAGCGGGACTCCAGCTCGCGTTCACTCAGAATCCCATATTTGCTGAAAAGGCGCCTCGCCTTCTCCGTGCGGTAGCAGGCCAGTGCTTCCGGCGTCTTGCGCAGGTTCAGCAGACCGCGTCTTTCTGCTTCGGTCACCCAACTGTCCGTGTAACCATCCCCGTCGAAAAGCACGCGTTTGTGCTTCTTGACGATATCGCCTAGGATGCTCTGCAGTGCCACATTGAAATCTTCACCTGCTTTCACCGCCTTTTCCATCTTTGTGCAGATTTCATCCAGCGCTTCCGCCACAATCGTGTTCAACACCACATTGGCCGCCGAAGGATTCTGCTCCGAACCCACCGCGCGGAATTCAAATTTGTTGCCGGTGAAGGCAAAGGGAGACGTACGGTTGCGGTCCGTGTTGCCGCGCGGCAGTCGCGGGATGGAATCCACACCCAGTTCAATGATGCCGCCTTTTTTCGAGCTGTTGGCGCCGCCCTTTTCAATCTGCTCCACAATATCTGTGAGCTGATCGCCTAGGAAAATCGAGATGATGGCCGGGGGCGCTTCGTTGGCTCCCAGACGGTGATCGTTGCCCGCCGTAGCCACTGTGGCGCGCAGCAAGTCGGCATGCACATCCACCGCCTTCATCAACGCGCAGATCATCGTCATAAACTTTGCATTCTCATGCGGATTATCGCCGGGGCTCAGCCAGTTCTTCCCGTCCGGCCCGCAGACCGACCAGTTGTTGTGTTTGCCGGAGCCGTTCACCCCCGCAAAAGGCTTTTCGTGCAGCAGACAGAAGAAGCCGTGCTCATCGGCTACTTTGCGAATGATCTCCATCGTCAGCATGTTATGATCCACGGCCAGATTGAGCTCCTCAAACATCGGCGCAATCTCAAACTGAGCCGGACACACCTCATTATGGCGCGTGCGCGCCGGCACACCCAGTCGCCAGAGTTCCTTATCCAAATCCGCCATGAACGAAAGAACGCGGCTCTTGATGGCACCAAAATAATGATCTTCAAGCTGCTGATGCTTGGCAGGCGAGCGACCGAACAACGTACGACCGCACTGCAACAGATCCAAACGCATTTTGTAGAACTGCTTATCGATCAGAAAATACTCCTGCTCGGCACCCAACGTCACCGTCGCGCGCCCGCCTTTCACCTCAATGTTGAACAGTTTGGCCAGACGGCAAACCTGCTTGTTCAGGACATTGATGGAGCGCAGCAGCGGCGTCTTCTTGTCCAGCGCTTCCCCGTGATAGCCGCAGAAAACGGTCGGGATACACAGCGTGGCACCCGCTGCATCATTTTTGATGAAGGCCGGGCTGGTCGGATCCCACCCCGTATAGCCGCGCGCTTCAAACGTCGCACGCAGACCGCCCGATGGAAAACTCGAGGCATCCGGCTCACCCTGAATCAGCTCCTCGCCGGAAAACTTCGCAAGAGCACCGCCCTCTCCGTCGGGAACCAGAAACGAATCATGTTTTTCAGCAGTAGCGCCGGTCAGCGGCTGGAACCAATGCGTGTAGTGCGTCGCCCCGCGTTCCATCGCCCACACCTTCATCGCTTCGGCCACCTCGTTCGCAATTCCCGGATCAATCGTTGCTCCGTTGCGAATCGTTGCCAACAATGATTTGAACGCCGATTCCGAAAGATACTCACGCATCACTTTTAAACTGAATACATTTTTCCCGAACTGATCCACCGCCGTCTTAATGTTACTCATCGTTCACTCCTTATTAAAAAATCCACCCGTCTGTGACGACACCACATAGGGAAACCTAAAAGCCGTCCTCAAGCTTATGCATTGCCGGGCCGCCGCACAAATCGCACATATCATACCAAGCTGGCGAATACGCTTGCATCTGCCTGCAGTCCATGATGATACATCTTAATCCATGAAAATCGCCCGAAGCAAGCGGGGCAGAATTCGACAATTTTGTAACCCAAAAAGTTCGCATTGTTACATCTTTGAAGTCAACGGATTTCGGCATCGCCTCTTTGCGAGCCCGCGCACACCGCAGTTCCTCTCTGCCCCCCGTACACACAACTCTTTCTGCCATCCGCCGTTCGCTGCTATATGGGCCAAGTGCACGGGAGTCGTCAACCTTACAAAACAACGAACGTCATCATTCTCAGCTTCGCCGAAGGAATTTATCTGCTGGAGACCTCAATAAAACCAATGAAAAACCAAAATTCCCACCACCAACGCGGTCAAGGGCATGGCCGAGAGGCGGGCGCGGACATATCCGGCCATTCATCGACCAACGTCCGCAACCTGCTCCACATCCCGTTCGATGTCGCCAACCGCACCACCCGCAGGTTTCAGCTACGAATAATGAATGTTGCGCGATAAATTCAAACGGTCGAGGAAGGATAGAGGGGAGGGTGACGGCAGAGCGATTCCAATCGGAAATGCGACGTCCCCGTCGCCTCCCTGACTTATATCTTCGATTTCATCGCCTGAGCTAATGTCTGGAGAATCAGACAACATGACGCAGAACCGGCATCAATTACGCCGCGCGAGCGTTCGCCCAAACGGCTGGAACGCCCGATCTTTGCAACCATATCCTTGGTGGCATCGCGTCCCCGTCCTGCGGCTTCGAACATTTTATCGAGACAGGAAGAAAATGATTCGCCTCCCGCCAGGGCCACCCTGAAAGCCTCTTCCGCCGGAAGCAGTACGTCGAGCAGCGTTTTATCGCCCAGCTTTGCTCCGCTGATGTCCATGACCTTATCCTTGGCCGCAGCAAGCATTTCGCCGAACCCGGCTTCGTCCATCGTTTCTTTCCCCTTGCAGCTTCTGGCCATCGCTCTGAAAAACATGCCATACAGCGGCCCCATAGAGCCGCCGATCTGTGACATCAGAATGTTCGACAAGGTGCTGAATCCATGAGAAAGATCGCCCGGCTGCGTCTGAAGCTGCTCTTCGCACAACGTAAAGCCCTTGTTCATATTGATTCCGTGGTCGCCATCTCCGATCAGACCATCGATATCGCTGAGGTATTGCTTGTTTTCCTGGATCGCCTTAATCAAAGGCATCAGGACTGAATTGCCGTCTTGAATTGAAACAGAAGTCACTGTTTATCTCCCGAATTGCTGCAGTCCCATGCTGTCGCACTCATAATCGATGCAGGTCTTGAGGCTGTCGTCTAATTTCATAATGGTTAACGTTACACCCGTCATTTCGAGGGAGGTAAAGTATTGGCCGACGTACGGGCGGTAAACATGGATGCCGTGTTCCGCCAGAATTTTTTCCACATCGTTGAATAGGATGTAGAGTTCCATGAAGGGCGTAGAGCCCAGGCCGGAAATCAATACGACCACATCATCGCCCTTTTCGAATGGAAGATCCGGCAGAATGATATCCGTCATGCGTTTCGCCATCTGAGCCGACGGCTCCAGTGCGCAGACTTTCAGACCAGACTCTCCGTGGTGTCCGATACCGACCTCCATGGTGCCCGGTTCGATGGAAAAGTTGGGTGTTCCCTTTTCAGGAATCGTGCAGGAGCTGAGGCCGATGCCCATGCTTCGTGTATTGTTGATCGCTTTCTGCGCTTCAGCAATCACCTCGTCCAGCGATCCGCCCATGGCCGCCTTCGCTGCACCAACCTTCCACATCAAAATTTCTCCGGCCACGCCGCGACGCTTGCCGAGTTCATCTTTAGAGGCTGACGGGACATCGTCGTTGGCAACTACGGTCTTGACCTTAATTCCATCATCTTCCGCCATTTCGATGGCCATTTTTACATTCATGTTGTCGCCGGCATAATTGCCGTACAGACACGCTACCCCTTTACCGCCGTCAGCTGCACGGAAGGCATCGTAAAACATCTGTGCTGGCGGAGAGGAAAAAATTTCGCCCATCGCCACGGCATCTACCATATTGCGCCCGACATAGCCCACAAAGGCGGGCTTATGTCCAGAACCGCCGCCGGTGACGATACCGACCTTGTCGGCAATCGGTGCGTCCACATATTTCAGTACGCGTGGATTATTCGTTTTAGCCACCAGATTAGGGTGCGCCTTGATATAGCCTTCTACCATCTCGTCGACCACCTTGGAGGGGTCATTAATTACTTTTTGCAAGGGGATTCTCCTTCATTAGTTGGGTGAAATGATAACCGTTCCAGCTCCTTCAGCTGCGCCACTTTGGGAGCAGATCCGCCTCCGGAAAATTCTGACTTAAGCCAAGCATCCACAATCATCTTGGCCAGTTCGGGACCGATGACCCGTTCGCCCATGGTTAAAACATTCGCATCGTTACTCTTCTTCAGCCGTTCGGCCGAAAATACATCGTGGCAGGTCCCGGCAAACACCCCTTCAACCTTATTGGCAATCATCGCCATTCCGAGTCCCGTACCACAGATCAAAATTCCTCGATCATATTGTCCGGCCTGCATCGCTTTAGCCAGATTGTAGCCGATTTCTCCGTAATACGGATTTTCTTTGCCTTTAGAATACGCCAGATC
This sequence comes from uncultured Verrucomicrobiota bacterium, assembly GCA_964402125.1. Classification (GTDB taxonomy): domain Bacteria; phylum Verrucomicrobiota; class Kiritimatiellia; order Kiritimatiellales; family Pontiellaceae; genus Pontiella. Next base: position 19,751 of record CAYOBH010000015.1, on the reverse strand, counting down.
CGTCACATCCAGCCCCTGCTTTTTAAGATGATCATAGATGACCTTTTTGAGATTTACGGCAGCATCATCACAGTCAATACAGATTTTCATTGGCCCCATACCCTGTTGTTTAAAATATATCTTTAAGATAGACGCCCATGGTAGCAGCTAGGACTCTCTAGGCAAGCCAACATTGAGCTGCAAGCCAGTTAATCTGCATAAATTCGTAACAGATTCACGACAAAGGCAATGATTTGTGATGGAAGTCGTTGTATTGGGCAAATAAGCAGGTATATTTGCCCGCTTTCCAAGCTGATCGAAAAAGGCTTTAGGTCGAAAACCACAACATGAGAACAGGGGAGGAACTGTGAATAAAAGAGTGATTGTATGGGGAGCAACGGTGTTCCTTGGAGTAAGTACCGCGATGAGCGCTGAAACATTGAAGGAGGCCTACAAGGAAGCCTTTTTAATGGGATGCTCCGTGAACGATGCCATCGTATCGGGAGCCGACAAAACATCTCAGGAAATTGTAATCCGGCAGTTCAACACCATTACGCTGGAAAATTCTATGAAAGCCGAAGTCGTGAATCCACAGCGTGGAATCTATAACTTCCGTGCAGCGGATGCATTTGTCGAATTCGGAGAAAAGAATGATATGTTCATTATCGGTCACACACTGGTGTGGCACAACCAAACTCCGGCATGGTTCTTTCAAGACGAAGAAGGCAATCCTAACACACCGGAAGAACAGATCGAGCGTATGCGCAGCCACATCGAGGCCGTCGCGGGGCGTTATGCAGGCCGCGTGGATGCGTGGGATGTTGTAAACGAAGTGATCGACAACGACGGATCTTACCGCCTAACCACGTGGGTTAAAAGCGTTGGCGACGGCGACGAAATGGTAAAAGCCGCTTTTCGATTTGCGGAAAAATACGCGCCCGATACCGAACTTTACTACAACGACTTCAATGCTTGGCGCCCCGCAAAGCGCGACGGAATTGTGCGCATGGTTAAAATGCTCCAGGCCGAAGGCATCCGCATCGACGGCATCGGCGTTCAGGGGCATTGGGGACTCAACTTCCCCAAAAACGAATATATCGAACAAGCGATCGATGCCTATGCCGCTCTTGGCGTCAAAGTTATGATCACCGAACTGGACGTCGATGTACTGCCGTTAACCCGCGAAGGCCAGATTATCGGCCAAGTCATGAGCGACAGCCAGTTCCAGCTTGAAGAGTTCAAAGAATATCTGGACCCCTATCAAAACGGGCTTCCGGATGAAGTTCAGAAGCAGCTTGCCGACCGTTATGCGGAGCTGTTTGGAATCTTCTACAAGAAGCGCGATAAGATTGACCGCGTAACCCTCTGGGGACTGGACGACGGCATGTCTTGGAAAAATGGATATCCAGTTCCAAACCGGACCAACTATGTCCTCCTCTACGACCGAAACAAAAAGCCAAAACCAGCCTTTGACGCTGTGCTTAAGGTTCCGGATTCTGAATAACAGTACCTTCCCGTTTTAAACCACAAGAGGGGCAGACCATCACGTCTGCTCCTCTTTTTTGCGCTAATCGAATTCGATTAATCGTAAAAGGTTCTCACGCTCATGATCTCCTCCAGATTATTGAGCGGGCGCTCAATATCGTACGGAATCGGCATTTTGCTGAACTGTTGGAAGTATTGCAGGCAGGCATCTTTCCACACCTGGGCATTCCGGCACTGCTCGCGCAGACGATCCTGAACATGTGCAAAACGTTCGTCATCGACATACTTCTCCACCTTGTCCCACGTCTGGAGGAAGCCGCGCACCTGCTGCAGGCCGCCGTCATAGCGACAGCAAAGCTCATCCCAAAGCGTACGACCGCTCTTCACCTGATAGTCCCACGGAACATGGTGGAACCAGAGCAGGAAGATTTCCGGGCAGGTTTCAATATTGCTGAGTTGAGAGCGCAGCGGCTCATGATACTGACTGATCGCATCGCTGCCGGTTGATGTTCGGTCAAATCCAATCCCTGCTGCGTCGGCATTATGATAGTAGACCGAGGTCCAGTCTTTTCGGGTACGCGCCGGAGCATGCCACGGCCCGGGGCCATAGTGTTCGTTCGGCGAAAAAATGTGGTGCAGCCCCAACGGCATCATGTAATCAACGGCGGCCTCCCGGCTGGCGAGCATCAACGCCTTAACGGGCTCCAGAAACTGCTGCGACCAGTTGGAATAAACCTCTTCAACTTTGTCTCCGCCGAACGTCATCTTGATCCATTCATCGGCGATCTGACTGCTGGTCAGCTCATGATCCCACGCCTGCCGCCCGAACGCATACCAGTTCGCCTGTGCAAAGTGGTGTCCGCACCAGTTGCGATCGAGACCAATATTGGATACGCCGGCAATTGCCGTGCTCTCCTGCTTAAAAATGGATCCATCGGTACAGCGGGCCACCGTGCTGCCGGGACCTTCCTGATAGGTATCACTTTTGAGAAACTCTTCCCACATCGGTGCGAGGAAGACCAGATGAATGGAGTGGCCGAGATATTCCTGCGTAATCTGCAGCTCGGCCATGACCGAGTTTTTCTTCATGGCACCAAACAGCGGGCTAAAGGGTTCACGAGGCTGAAAATCAATCGGCCCGTTTTTGGACTGAATAATCACATTGTCGCGGAATTCACCGTCCAGCGGAATAAACTCGGTACAGGCCTGTTTGGCGCGATCCTCGCCTTCGCTCTTATAAACAAAGGCCCGCCACATCACGATCCCGCCGAACGGTTTGAGCGCATCGGCCAGCATATTCGCGCCGTCGGCGTGTGTACGACCAAAGTCCTGCGGCCCCGGCTGACCCTCGCTGTTGGCCTTTACCAAAAATCCACCGAAATCGGGAATCAGCGCATAGATCTCTTTCGTCTTATCGTTCCACCATTTTATGACTTCAGGGTCCAGCGGATCGGAAGTATCCAGCCCGCCAATCATTCCCGGCGATGAAAACTTGATCGACAGATAAACCTTCACGCCGTATGGCCGCAACACATCTGCAATTGCCTTAACGCGCTGGAGCGTCTGTTCCTTCAGCATATCCGGCGAAGCATTTACATTATTCAAAACCGCCCCGTTAATCCCGATGGAGGCGTTCGCCCGGGCATATTCCTTCCAGAGCTGCTTGTCGGCTTCTGTCGTCACGAATGCGTCATCACCTCTGCGCCAGAAAATGGAGAGTCCTGCATAACCGCGCTCAATGCTTCCATCAAGATTGTCCCAATGATTCAACAGGCGATACTCATACGCGGGATTCGACACCAGATCCCGAATCGGCTCCCCGGTCTGCTGACGGCGCAACAGATCATAGACTCCGTACAGAATGCCCTTATCTGTTTCCGCCAGAATGTTGCTGTCAACAAAGCGATAGCCGTCGCCTTCAACCTTTTCATCCGACTTCACCACAAGCTGAACCGATGCACCAGCGTTACCACGCCAGCCCTGTTTCAACTCCTTCACGGCGATATCAAGCGTTGGTGAACGCTTTTCACACACCACATTGACCGATGCCGTCGCGCTTCCGCGCAGCCAGAGGTCATGCCCGTCTTCAGCCCTGAGCGACAGCGCTACCAACAGTAGAACAACTATACTTCCAATGGTCGATTTCATATCTCACCCCGGTTTTCATCCATTAACCAAACATTCTGTTCTGCATCGCAAAACAGAATCCCTAAGGCGGCTACACAACAGTCAAAAGCCGCCGGAAATTGAAGACTCAAACTCCTTTGCTGTGGTTAATGTCAGCGGCAACGAATCAAGGGATGCTGTACAAGACGGTCTCCACGCCCAAGGAGTTGTGCCATGAAAACGGAAGATTTCTATCGAGATTCTCGAATATAATCAATGAATCTGTAGAAATAGTTATGGACCTTGACGTGCTGATCCTACATGGAACAGGTGGATGAATGCTGGATTATTGTTGCACGCGGCGGGGTAGCCGGGCGGAAGGGCTGAATGAAAGCTTCGTTAAAATCGAATCCGTCCATAAAGTCCTCGATCGAATCCTTTTCGGTTTTACCCAGCAGACCATGGTCCACAAGATTGAATACAATGTTTCCAATGTCGAGACATTCTTTAATTCCCCATTCCAAAAGCACGCGCTTAGTTACGGGGCCGTATTGCTCCAGCGCAAACTTATGTATTCCATTCAGCAGTTCTTGTCCGGAGACATGACGCGGTGCTTTGAGTTTGTTCACCGTATACTCCAGTCCCTCCTGAACAAACAGGTAGGCATCAGCGGCGTAGCGCTTATCGGTGAGGAGAATAGATTCCAGAATTTCGTCTATAGATTCGTATTTCATAGATGGAAGCTAGCGAGCATTTTTTCTGCCAACTCGGCCATTTCTTCAAAATCGTCGTATTTTTTTGCGGCCCAGTTCCAGTGGTGGCCGTCATCGGCAAAACGGGGGATCACATGGACGTGGATGTGCGGAACTTCCTGCCCTGCGGCCGCGCCGTTATTCTGCATAATGTTGACGCCGTCAGCGCCCAAACCGTCGATCTGTGCCTGCGCCACGCGTTTTGCAACCGTATGCAGTTGGGCGACTATTTCATCGGGGGTTTCGGTGAGGGGATCATAATGCGTTTTTGGAATCACCAGCACATGCCCTTTCACAATGGGCCCAATATCCATAAATGCCAGCGTATGTTCGTCTTCGTAGACAATCGTTGCCGGAATTTCCTTCTTCACAATTTTACAAAAAATGCAGTTATTCACGATTTTTATCCACCTGTTCGATTCCTTCGGGCGTATATTCCTGTGGTTTTTCATGCTTTAGATACCAGTAACGCGTAATCAAGCCCAGCAGGAAAACCACACAGATGATGAGAATATACTTTTTCTCCTGCCCGGAAAGCAAAAAGCCCGACTGCAAAGGACTGAGTTTTTTGTCTGTCATACCGATCAATCTAGCGAAAGTGCCGCATGATTGGAATAATAATTTCTCAATTATCAGCTTACTTAATTTAACAGGAAAAAGATGGTTTCCGATAGGGCAATTAGAAGACACATCCTATTTGCTGCAAAAGTTAGTGCGATAATATAATTGTCAGCTTAGAATTCGATCTCTATGGTCTGGGTCTTGTTCTTCGTAGGTGTTGGATAATGCATGTTAAGCAGAGGAATTTATGAAATACACGATTCAAATTGTCGGGATGAAGACCCAAAGAACGCTTGATGCCGACTCTGCTGCTGATGCAGCGGAGGCTTTCGGTAAATCAGTTGCATTGCCTCAAGACGGCTGGGTTTGCATTGTCAGCGAAGACGGTACTCATAAACAATATCCGATCCGAAAAGGGATGGTAGATTGTTCGCAACCAGAAGCTCAGTCGAAAACAGAACTCGCGATCGAAGAAAGCGGCTATGCCATAGTTATTCGCATTATGGCCTTCTTTGTATTTGTAATCGGATGGATTCTGACCGTTTTCAGTGGGAGTCCATTCTTTTTTATCATCGGCATACCAACCGCAATCGTAATTGGTTCCATCTCAAAGATGCTTTCAAACCTGCATGAAAACAAGCAGCGGCTGATGGACATTCAGAACCAGTTGAATGCCTTGCGTCTGGATCAATCTAAGTACCGCCTTGGAGAATGAATGTTTGCTGGACAGAATCTGCGTAGCAGCATTTGGAAAGTATTCACGCCTTTTTGGTGATGACGGGTTTTTTGCGGGTGGGAAAGCAGGTGCGGCAGATTTCGCAGACGGTGCCGTCGCAGCCGCGCGCGGTGCAGTGTTCGCGTCCGTAGGTGATGATCTGCAGATGCAGCTTTTCCCAGTCGTGCGGCGGCCAGAGCTTTTTAAGGTCGGCCTCGGTCTGCTTGACGCTTTTGCCGTTGGTGAGGCCCCAGCGCTGAGCGAGTCGATGAATATGCGTATCGACGGGGAAAGCCGGATTTTTAAAGGCGTGGATCATGACGACGCCGGCGGTTTTATGGCCGACTCCCGGCAGCTTTTCGAGTTCAGCAAAAGTGCGCGGAACCTCGCCGTTATACTGCTCGACAAGCATTTGAGAGAGCGCTTGGATGCTTTTTGCTTTGCTGTTGGCCAGTCCACAGGATGCGATGCACGTCTTGATTTCCTCCACGGGAAGCGCCGCCATCTTTTCAGGCGTGTCCGCTTTAGCAAAGAGCGCAGGAGTAACCTTATTCACGCGCTTATCGGTGCATTGCGCGGAGAGAATAACCGCGATCAACAGGGTGTAGGCATTGGTATGATGGAGAGGAATCGGAATTTCGGGGTAGAGCTCGTCCAGCCTGCGGGCAATATATTCAGCGCGGTCTTTCTTTGTTTTCATGAAGTTCATCTTGTGCCGCAGGCGTGGCGAACGGACGACCATGAAGAAGGATAATCTCCGCCGTTCTTTTTCTCCGTGATGCGATGGGAGGGTTAATATTCGGAAAGCTTAGCTTCCAGTTCACTGATTTCAGCAATCATTTTTTCATAAAAGGCTGTATTTTCGTCGGTATGTTCGGGATCGGTATCAATCCACTCAGTAAGCTTTTCGATGGCCGCATCATATTTTTCCCGGGTTTCTTTATACACCTTAAAGGCTTCGGGGCCCAGCTCCTGCTCCATGCGGAACATTTCGAGCGCACCTTCTGCTTTCATGAGATCCATTTGAGCTTCTTCTGCCTTTTTCTGGGCTTCTTCAATCGCTTCAATCTGCTTTTCAAGCTTCTTTTCCATCTCCTTGAGCTGCGCGTCCAGTTTTTCGTATTCCGCCTTTTTCGCGGGGCTGAGCTTGGCAAGGAAGGCATCCTTTCCGCTTGGGCCGTTGCTCAATGTTTTTTTGATTTCCGCAATAAAGCTTTCCGGTGTTTTTTCCTTACCCGCACCAAGTTGCCCAAGTTTTGTTGTGCCGTCGGAGTCGAGAATGATGTAGGTGGGATAGCCGGTAATGTCGTATTCTGTACTGAGCGCCTGATTTCGAGCCTTATATTTTTCCGGCACAAGGGTTTTATCATCCGGAAAATCGATGAAAACCATCATCATATTTTCCTTGGCGTATTTCGACCACTCCGCTTTGGTAAAGACGCGCTCTTCCATCAGTTTGCACCAGCCGCACCAGTCCGATCCGGTAAAGTTCAAAATAATCGGCAGTTTTTTTTCTGCGGCGACTTTTTTGGCCGCATCAAAATCCATCGTCCATTTACCGGGTACGGCTCCATCAATATCCACATCAACGGCCAGCAGGTTTGCAGTCATCATCACTAGAGCCGCTCCAACGGCACTCCATTTGCTGAGTTTCATTTTTATTACCTCCAGAATTATGGGTTAAATTGAAACGGTAGACCATTTGGGAGAAGGTAGCGTTCATTCTGTGCGTTTTCCACTCCTCTTTTCATTAAACCATTTTTCCTCTGCGGACTATCGGCTGGGCCTGCATGAACGGGCAACGACCTCGCCGCCCTGAGCCACCCTTCACCGCAACGGACGATGGAACAAACTCTTCCCGGCGTCCCTTCCTCTACGGAACTGACTGACGTCCGTCCGACATTCTTCTTTTCATCGACTATTGATCCATGTAATCTTCTCCCTATCGCGTGGGAAAACGGATTAAGAAAATATGCGGGCGGATGCTGATGCTGCCCTATCAATCAACTGTTGGGCGGGAGGAGATTATTTTGGGATTCTTCAGTCGAACCAAGATCGAGAACATAAAAGACATCGACGAGTTTTTCGTCGCCCCGACAAAACGCAAGCAGTGGAACTGTATCTCCCAAGACATCCTCCGACAGATATTTGACAACGTTCGATTCCAATAACAAAAAGGAGAATAAAACGATGAAATGGAAAACGAAGGATGGAGGATGGAGTCCTTACCTCGCAGGAGCCTTGGTTGGATTGTTGGCCATTGCTTCAGTTTATGCAACCACCCAATGGATGGGGAAATCCAATTATTTGGGTGCATCGACAACCTTTGTGCGTGCAGCCGGTCTTCTTGAACGGACGGTGGTTCCGGATCACGTGGCAGCAAATGAGTACTTTACCAAGGAGAAGGTTCGCGTTGACTGGCAATTCATGCTCGTCCTCGGCATTTTCATTGGGGCGCTGATCTCTTCAGTAACGGATAAAAGCTATAGACTGGAGAGCGTTCCTCCGACATGGAAGAATCGTTTCGGCTCTTCCATCGGGAAACGGGCGGTGGGGGCGTTTCTGGGAGGAGGTGTCGCCATGATAGGTGCACGAATGGCCGACGGTTGTCCCAGTGGACACGGATTGAGCGGCATGATGCAGCTTTCAGTTAGTTCTTTTGTCGCCCTCGCGATGTTCTTCAGCGTCGGCGTTCTCGTTGCCATCTTTGTATATGGAAGGAGGTCATCATGAGTATAGATCAGATGCTTGGCCTCATAACGGGGATATTGTTCGGTTTCCTTCTGCAGAAGGGTCGCGTTCTGCGCTTCGAGAAACAAGTCGGTGCAATGTTGCTCAAGGACATGACGATATTCAAGTTCATGCTTTCCGCCATATTGGTTGGCATGGTCGGGGTGGGTCTGCTCGCGGATGCAGGGATTATCACCATGAGCCACAAACCGATGAACCTCGGTGCCGTGCTTCTGGGAGGAGCACTGTTCGGAATGGGATGGGCGGTGATGGGGTTCTGTCCTGGCACGTCGATCGGCGCTCTGGGGGAAGGGCGCTGGCATGCCGTTTTTGCCATTGCGGGAATGGTGGTAGGAGCCGCCCTCTACGCGGAGCTCTTCCCCTTTATTAAATCGACGGTTCTGGCGTGGAAAGACTTCGGTAAGATAGGGTTACCGGAAGTCCTTGAAGTCTCACCATGGGTCATAATTCCCTTCTTCTGGGCCGGAACAATATCCTTATTCTTCTGGTTCGAGAAAAAGGGCCTCTAGCCTAGAAGATACAATCGAATAAGCGGGTCAACCTGACCGCCGCGAGCTGCATTTTTTGAATCAAATTCAGCGGTGGCGGCAGGTTATCTTTGCTGTTCGCGTTGGTAAATAAATATGGGTTCAACCGAGAGGACCCATCTACCGAGACGGCAGCCGAATTTCTCTTCTCGTGCCAGACGGAGGATGGAGACTCCGCGGCTTTCTTGCCAATCAGTATGCCACCTACTGCACAGGTGCGATTATGTCGGGTACGACGTCTAGCGCGGCCCCGGCTGAATGTATCGATACAGCAGATCCAGACTGACGGTAATCCTTGACATGTTGCTAGTGATGCCAAAAACAACGCCTTTGGACAAAGCATGATGTGTATAAAGTTTTTGAGGGCTTTAGGTTGATTTGCGGTGCTCAGATCTTCGGAACCTCGCGCAGATCGATGCAGATGAGTTCAATAAGCTCTTTCTCTCCCTCGGCAAGCTCGGGTCGAATAATGCGTTTAACTATCAGGAGGTTGTCGCCGATAAACCCGATTGGTGGTATTAGGCCGACGATTCCGTGACCATCCGGATCACGGAATGAGTTCATGATACGCTGTTCTGCAGTGAATGAATTTTCCCTGTTTATTATATAAATGCCGCTTTCATACGCTGTCAGACCAGCGATTTCAGCGGCGATGATTTTTCCGTTCTCCGTCCAGACCCAGTTACAGGGAGCACTCATTTTAGATTCGGGGTGATCAATTGATCCGGTTATGTTTTCGATGAAGGGAATATTGATGTTAATCGAATCTCCTTTTTCGCCAGTGTCCATCAGCCATTGTTCCCAACCGGTTGAAGTGTTAAGCCAAACCGACTTTCCGTCGGGAGATAGTTGCATTATTGGTTGGTATTGCCGACGTTCTTGGATGGTTTGCCAGAGCGGTTCCCCGGTTGCAGTGTCGTACGCATAGATGGTTCCGTTTTTATGGAGGGTCAGATATAGGTGTTGATTAGGTAGAAGAATGTGACCGTAGATGTCTTCGCGGCGCATGGATATGCCGTCAATTTGAGGGGGAGGAGATTGATAATCTGTGTCTGGAGGATAGAAGAAGAGCTGTTGCATTTCCCGGTCGAAGATCACTTGGTATGAAAATGTTTCGGATGGGGCAATGCATGTTAGGTTCTGATTTCCGTTAATCTCTTCCGTCGCAATGATTTTTCCAGTGGTTAGATCTAATACGTTAAGGCCGTTGACGAGGAGGGCCAGATATTTCCCATCAGGTGAGATTATGCAATTATAGCAATCGCTCGGAGCAACCCAGAGTTCGGTACGCGCTCCGGTCAGAGGGTCTAGACTGTAGATGTTCTCTCCGTAAGCTATAATATTTCCTTGCCTTTGGTTGATTAGAAAATCGTGCATATCCCACTGGGGCCAATCTGTTTGGGGTCGAGTACTGCGCCAAACCATGCGTGTGCCCAAGGGATATTCGTCTTCCCCGTAAAAAGTACGTCGGCGTACAGGAATTTCGACGGGCCGATGGGCATCCGAACCCATTGAAAGGGTCATTCGTAACCAGACATCTTCCGGTGCTGTTTCAGGGATTTCCGGAAGGGAAATGATTAGGTCCCCTGTCTGTGTTCCATCGGAGAGTGCTCCTGAGAAATCAATCTGGATGGGTTTCGATATAATTTTTGAATCTTCAACCCAGCAGAATTGAGGATTCAGTTGTCGTGCAACAACGTTGATCTCCGGTTTTGAGCCAATCCATGCAAATTGTGAGCGAATCTGATTTGACTCTTGATCATATGCAACATGGGTCGGCCAATAACGGATTTCCGCTTCGGCGTACGCTGAATGACCCAATTTTGCCTGTTCTGCCAGTTTAAGAGCATCAGGCTCATCTTGATCGTTGAATACGGAAAGCCAGTGATAGTCCAGAACTCCGTCTTTTCTAATTTCGCGAGCAATCAAAAGCGGGCTTTCAGGAGTTATTTTATAGGTTTTTCCAACCTCCAGTAGCGAGGTGGGGTTGCGCCAGTCAGTGAAACTCAGATTTGAAAGCTCATAAAATCCGTTATAACAATGCCAGTCAGTGCTAAAAAGAGTTAGCGTCTTATGGAATAATTTCCCAAACTCGCCGGTTCCAGATACTGATTTCGCGTTTGATGATACGCCATCCTCTCCCACTTTGTAATGACTGTATCTGTTTACATTGTAATATCTTATCTCCATTTCAATGCGGGTTACTCCTGCATAATTCCAGTTGGGCTCTATGGATGTTATTGTGCAAAGCGCGTACGGTTTTACGGATGTGCGATATAGATTCACCAATGAACGGGTAATGGGCATGGCCAACAGGGCGATAATTAGAAGGCCGATCAAAATGGCAGGTTTTTTGTTCATAGTTTTGCTCCTGTTCAGATGTAGAAGGTTACTTGTCTACTTGAGACAGTTTTCCTTGTTTCGAACATAGATCGCGAGGCAAAATTGAAATTAAATTCTCGATTCTTGTGATAGGATAGACTCGCATTTGTGCGGTTTGGAATTTTAAATCATCCGCCGGGCGTGCTAGGTTCCGGTTCTCTTTTGAAAGCGCAGATATGAATATTGATCAGGTATATAAACAGGTGGTTGAAAAGGTTCTTCGCGAGGGGAAGAAGAAAGCCAATCGGACCGCAACGGATACAATTTCGGTCAGCGGCTGTATGATTGATTATGACATGGCCAACGGCTTCCCGCTGCTGACGACCAAAAAAATGGCGTGGAAGACGCTCCGGGTTGAGTTGGAGGGGTTCATTAAAGGGGTGACGGATAAGTCCTGGTTTCAGGAGCGCGGCTGTAAAATCTGGAACGAGTGGTGCACGCCGAGCAAAGTGCCTTACGGTCACGATGAGGCCACCTATAAGGCGATGGCGGAGGAGAAGGACCTCGGCCCGATCTATGGGTTTCAGTGGCGAAACTTTAACGGCAAGTATGAGTTCGGCTCCGAAAATTTTACGGGCGGTGTCGATCAGCTCTCCCGTGCGATTGAGACGCTCAAAAGCAATCCCGACAGCCGCCGTATTCTGGTGAATTCTTGGAACCCGCAGCAGCTCGATCAGATGGCGCTGGTTCCCTGTCACTATTCCTATCAACTGCTCTGCAACGATGGTGTGCTGGACCTGCTCTGGAATCAGCGGTCCTGTGACATTTTTCTCGGCATTCCCTTCAACATTGCTTCGTACGGGCTGTTGTTGGAACTGATCGCGAAGGAGTGCGGAATGAAGGCGGGCAAGTTGATTGGCTTCCTCGGCGATGCCCATATTTATTCGAACCACCTGGCGCAGCTCGATGAGCAGATGAAGCGCGAACCCTATGCGCCGCCGACACTGAAGCTCGAAGGGTACAACTCCATTTTTGAGTGGGAGTGGAGTAACGCCGTATTAGAAGGCTATCAATGCCACCCTTCCATCAAAGGCGAGGTGGCGGTATGAGCCGACTGCAACTAAAACAAACACTAAGGCACGAAGAACTCTAAGTTTGGTGCTCTTTGTGTCTTGAGCGAAGCGGGTGTTTAAAATGAGTACGGAACGATGAGTAGGGTAAATTTAAATGATAGCGATTGTTGCCCGGTCTAAAAATGGAGTCATTGGGTTGGACGGCGGCCTTCCGTGGCGCTGCAAAGGCGATTTGCAGTTTTTTAAACGCACCACGATGGATCGTAAGATTGTGGTGGGTCGGACCACTTTTGTAGGACTTCCTCCGCTGAAGGGGCGCGAAATTTTTGTGCTGACCCGCAATCCGAACGCACGGCTTGAAGGAGCCGTTGCCATTTCCGATTCGGCTGACGTTCCGGCGGATGCGATCGTCTGCGGCGGCGCGTCGATTTATGATCTAATGATTCCTCGGTGTGATCAACTTCTGTTGACCACCATAAAAAAAGAGGTTGAGGGGGATACTTTCTTTAACCCCCGGTGGCTGGACGGTTTTAAGCTGGAGAAAGTCATCGAAGAGACCGAGGAATATTCGATTGTCTCCTATAGAAGATCAGTCTGATTCGCATAATGGACGAGCGTTTAGTTCGTTTATCGGCAAGCGAGACGCTTGCGCCACGTTTTAAACCGCCCTCATTACAGGGCGTTTTTGTTATTTAGTGGAACAGGCATCCTGCCTGTTTTTCTTCATTAATTCGGTCATTCCGCCACAAATCATCAGGTAAGCAATCGGTGTCCTGCGCTTGTTGTTCATATTTGGCAAACATCGGGGTTGACATTTGTGATCAGGAACGCATCATATCACATCATTAATTGGTGATGCATTATGACTACATTTAGAGGAACAGGCATAAAAAATCTAAAGCTTCGCGGCGACGTATATTACTGGCGCCAGAAAATCGGCGATGTTCAGTTTTCGGAATCGCTGCAGACGAAGGATTTTGAAGAAGCCCAAAAACGGATGGCGGAAAAGGTTGAAGCCGCGAAAGACGAGTTGATTTTAAAGGAGAACAATATGAATAAACAGCAGGACGTCAGTTCAGAATTCATCGATTACTGGCCGCAGATCAAGGTGCTCGATTGCACCATTCGTGACGGTGGGCTGATGAACAACCATAAATTCAGCGACGATTTTGTGCACAGCGTTCATCGTGCGCTGGTTGCCGCCGGGGTCGATTATATGGAAATCGGCTATAAGGCGGACAAGGGCATGTTCAGTGCAGATGAGTTCGGACTTTGGAAAATGTGCGACGAGGATGACCTGAAACGGTTTTTCGGCGACGAAGATCCGCGCATCAAGATTGCCGTGATGGCCGACGTTGGCCGAACCAATCACAGCGATATTGCTCCAAAGGAGCAGAGCGTGATCGATCTGGTGCGTGTTGCCTGTTACATAAACCAGATTCCAGCCGCGCTGGATATAGTTCGCAACGCCAAGGAAAAGGGATACGAAACCTCTGTCAACCTGATGGCGATTTCCACAGTTCCGGACTTTGAGCTGAACAAAGGGCTGGAGCTGATCGGCAATTGCGCAGAGGTCAATATGCTTTACCTCGTCGACAGCTTCGGTTCGCTCTACTACGAACAAATCGAAGATCTGATGCGCCGCTATAAAGAGGCCATGCGTCACGGTCAGCAGATTGGTATCCACGCTCACAACAATCAACAGATGGCCTATGTAAACACGATCTGCAGTGCGATTAACGGAGCGACGATGCTCGATTCCACGATCGACGGACTCGGTCGTGGTGCCGGCAACTGCCCGACCGAGCTGCTGCTCGGCTTCCTGCGCAACCCGAAATTCCATCAGCGTCCGATCATTAATGCGGTTGAAAAGCTGATGCTTCCGCTCCATGGGCAGATCGACTGGGGCTACAGCATTCCTTACATGATTACCGGCCAGATGAACGAACATCCGCGCTCGGCCATCAAGATGCGGGAAAGTGATAAGAAGAACAATCTGGTCGCCTTCTACGACGAAATCGCCGCGATGTAAGGCGTTGGTCAGTGTTGACCCGTCTTTCGCTATTCGACCCTAAAAACGGTTTTTTTAAGGGGGTGGCGTGCAAATTCCCCAATGCTTTCGGGGGTGCGTACCCCAAAATGGGCTGTAGTGAAGACCTTGCCCATTGACGGGTGGAATTTTTGTGAAAAAATCGGAGCATATATCTGAGGGCACACAAACGAATCACGAACGAGCGCCTCTCTACGTTCAGCCGCCAGCTGGAGAAATGTAGTGAAGACCTTTGAGTGAAAATCGAACAAATAAGCCACTTTTACCCTCGAATAGCGAAAGACGGGTTAGGCTCAGATTTACACTGATCCTACAGGTGAATATGTTTCTCATTCGTATCACCCGGCTTACTCTTCTCATAAAAAAATCTGTGATAATCGGTGGAATCTGTGGACCAAACCCGGATTTTCTCAATGTTACGACCTGCTGAGAGGAAAATCAGAAGCGATAAACGATGCGGCCGCTGCCGGTGTAGGCGTCATAATCGTCGCCGCAGCGCCAATCGACGTCGAACACCAGCGAAAGGTTTTTCGGCAGCGTGCATGAGAGACCAAGGCCGGTTTCGAAAATGTCTTCTTCCGGCGAGTTGACCGTGGCGGAGTATTTTGAGCCAAGGCCTCCGACGAGCCTGTAGCTGAGCGGGTCGGCATCCGTTTCAAACTCGTGCAGCCAGCGCAGACGCAGCTCGGGCTTCCAAATGATGCCGTTCACTTCTTTCTCAAGCGCCAACGTTGCACCGAGGCTGGATTGTGCGCTGAACTGGTCGTAGGACGAAACATTGCGGCGAAGACCGCCGAGCGAAGTTTCTCTGTGACGATCCTGATAATAGTACCCGAGCTGCATCGAGGCCTCGGGCGTAAGAATGAGCATGCCGTCGAACAGGCCGATCTCACGGCCGCCGCCGAGATAGATTGAACCGTTACCCGCATCATACTTGCCTTCGAAACCAAAGGCGGAGTTGGCCTTATCCCGTACTCTTCCGCCGCCGCCCGCCGCCGCCAAATCGATAAACCAGTCAGCGCGGTTGAGTGAGAGATAACCGACGCCGTAGCCCGCACTTGCGCGGCTTTGTCCGGCATCCCGCAAAAGGGTGGAATAGGAATAACCCAAACCGACGCCCATCAGGAGGTCGCCGCGGACCCAGTCCATCCCGCCGACGGTGCCGTACACGTTGTGTTCGTATCCGGGAGCCGACGCGGAAGCGTCGTGTTCGGCCCAGCTGCCGTAGACTTCCAACCAGTCCTGTGCTTCCTTATACTGCCCCATACCGCCGGGCCCCTGAGGTCCGGCAACCCGCATGCGCTGACGCACTTCGACCAAACCGCCGCCCAGTCCCTGGCTGTGCATCGGTGTCGGGGCTGCCTCAGCAAAATGCTGCTGGAGCTGTGTCGCTTGCGCACTGCCGCTGATGGTGTTGAGCAGTTCGACCAGATTGTCCGCGCCCGGATTGCCCGCCATTGACATCCGGTCAATCTCCGTGGCCACATTCGCCAACAGGGTTCCCGCCGTTAAGCCTGCGCTCTCCGCCACTTTTTTACGGCCGACCAGCGCATAAATATCCTGATTGTCTTCCTCAAAATTCACCCGCACCAGCGAGCCGAACGCATTCAGTTTTGCAAGGTCGGCTGTCTGTGCATTGGTCACCCCGCCGACGATGAGCGCATTGGCCTTCACAATCATATTGGTGTAAATGACATCAAAGCGCAGTTGCCCCACATCGCTGAAGTAACTGATGGTTGCGCCTTCTTCAAATTCTGCCGTACCGCCGACGCTCAGGAGCCCCGCCACCGGCGCTCCAGCGGCATTCGTCTCCGCCGCGAAGCGCAGCGTCGAGGTGGCATCCTGATAATAGTTTCCGCCGACCGTCACCTGACTGTCCGGATCAATCGAGATCATAGAAAGATTCCGGCTCTTCAGATCTCCGCTGACAGCAACCGATCCGCCGTTTTCCAAGAGCAGCGCGTTGTCCATTCCAACAAGGACCACGTCGTTAGTGCCGCCCAAATAAAAACTCCCGGCATGATTCCATAACGCCGTATCGCCATTGAGTGTCAGCACACGATGTCCGTCCAACGCGTCGTCCATACCTGACAGCGCTCCTTTGATTTCAAGCCGACTGCCTTCGTTCCAGTTAAAGCCGGCCATTGCGGCATTAAAGTTGGTGCTTACAGCCAGTGTTCCACCGGCGTTGAGGTTAAATTGGTTCCCTGCATGAATTTTCAACGACTCTGTCGAGACCGTGCCGCCGTCTTCCACCGTGAGCGAATTCCCCACACCGCCGGAAAGCCAATTGGTTCCACTATAATATCCACCAAGCATAAGCGATTTCTGAACCTGAAGGAGAGCATTACTGCCGGAAACAGAGATAGAATTATCATTTGCCGTAGATAGTGTCCCGATAGATACAAACCGGCTGTTAACCGTGGCACCATCCAGAACTTCTAACCGATTGCTGCTTCCTCCCCAACCCACATAAAATTTTCCACCCACCGACAAGGATGATCCAGGAGACCCTGGTTGCATCCCGCCCGTCCCAAAACCCACCGAAAACAACGTGTATGGTCGAGCAGAAGATGTTCCCTCGTAAGGAAAGATAAAGATATTTGTAGATGCAGTATATTCAATCATTCCGGGCGCACACACGATCGTCGCCCCCTGAACAGAGATGATATTATTACTGGCAATATCACAGGAGCCGAGAACCACTGTGTCCATCTCAACCTGTCCGCCATTTGTAACAACCAATGCATTTCCGCTATCACTATACCCAACTTCCTGCACAAATCCACTTAACAGCGCATTTGGTCCATTGAGTATTAAGGAACGCTTTCGTCCGATTGAGGAATACTTTCCGACGAATGGGGAATTCATTCCTGTCAGTTCCCCACCGACTTCCAGCGCCCCGCCTTCGTTCCAGTTAAAACCGGTCATTCCTGCATTAAAGTTGGTGCTTACAGCCAGCTTTCCTCCGGCGTTGAGATCAAATCGGTTCCCGTCATAAATTTTGAACGCCTCGGTATAGACGATGCCGCCGTCGGCCACTTCAACGAGATTTCCACTTCCACCTGCACCGTCCGCGCTGCCGCCTATATAGAGCGCTTTTGCATCCAGTCGCGAATCCGATACTGAAATCACGTTATTTGGGGCGGTCGACTGCACGCCCACGTTCACCACCGGAGCAACAACGATGCCCTTATCTAGAATCACCAGCCGATTTCCAGCGCCGTATTCACCCACGTTAAGTTCCGAGGAGCTGAACCAGATCCCATTACTCTGTATGATCGCGGTGTTATTATCCGCGCCGACCGAGTAGCCTACGGTGCCCACCGCGCTCTCCATTTGGGATCGGTCGGACACCAGTAGCATATTATCCGCTCCCTGACGCCCCACATTCAGAACAGAAGCCTCAACAAGCGTTCCGGATCCAGAAACATCCATCTCGTTAAAGCCCGATTGATTGCCGATATATAGATTGGTTGAAGTCACTTTTCCGCCGGCGGTCACGCTCAGTAGATTGCTCGCGCC
This sequence comes from uncultured Verrucomicrobiota bacterium, assembly GCA_964402125.1. GTDB lineage: Bacteria > Verrucomicrobiota > Kiritimatiellia > Kiritimatiellales > Pontiellaceae > Pontiella. The sequence goes on along the minus strand of CAYOBH010000015.1, from coordinate 1,905 downwards.
CAGATGGCCCACTGAAAGCTCCTCGGCGCTGTTCCAAAGAGACCCTTCCCCGGTCACACGCACCTGGTTTTGAGACGAAGACAGCGTGTTTCCGATAGTGCCAACCGCGCTGCTCACCTCTCCTCTGTTCGACACCACCAGCGTATTGCCGCCGGAATTATCGCCGACTATCACCTGCTGAACCGTCCACGAATTGGTGATCGTCTGTGTTGCTCCGCCCTCGATCGGGTTGGACTGACCGAACGCTGCCGTACAGGCCGCCATCACCGCGGTTTGAATGATTAAGTTTACTTTTTTCATCTCAGAACTCCCTTATTCCACCTCTGCGCCAACCTGATAAAAACCGCTGGATTCAACATGAGCAACCGTGTCGGTAAAGTCATCTGCACAGAAAAAGGGCTGCCGCAAAAACCATCCAACTAATCGGAGTCCAAATTACGGATATACAAAGAAATACTCAACTGTATTGTTGAATTATTACGAAAACAACAAAACGAACCTCTCTTTCTGAGCAGAGATGGCGGACTCGCAATGCATGTAATAGGTGAGCTGATGAGTAAAGGTTTCGACTCAATGCGGTTCTACGAGGAATTTTTGGTGGAGAATGCGCAGAAATATTTTGACGGGATAACAGGATAGACCGGATCAAATTCTGTAAATCAGCAGGAAAATAATTTCTATAGCATTTACTCGCAACGGTTTGTCCATTCCGGCAGAGGGGCTGAAGGGAATTAGGAAGATCGCCAGGATAGAGTGGCCTTCAAAGCAAAATTATCCAGATGATCCTGTTATCCGGTCTGAAAAATGAATGATTCTAATCCAACGCTGGTTTTAGCTCCGATGCGCGGCGTTACAACGCTGTACTATCGACAAGCCTTTGTTCAGCATTTTGCGGGGCTGGACTGCGTTATGGCGCCGTTTATTCCGACGGTGAGCGCGGAGCGGATTAATCCCAAGCTGCTCAAAGACATCCTGCCGGGAAACAACGGGGATCTTCCGCTCATTCCGCAGCTGATCAGCAATAATGCCGATGACTTTGTGCAGATGGCTGTTGCTCTGGCGGATTTGGGTTACGACGAGGTCAACCTGAATATGGGATGTCCGCACAAGCCGATCCGTAAAAAGCGGCGCGGCTCCGGGCTGCTGCCGCATCCCGATCTCGTCGAAGCGCTGCTCGACCCCATTTGCGCCCGCAGTCCGATCAAGGTTTCGGTAAAGGTGCGCCTCGGCGTTGCCGATAAGTCCGAGCTGCTGAAGCTGGTGCCCGTGTTTAACCGCTTCCCGCTGAGCGAAATCATTGTTCATCCACGCACGGCTGAGCAGATGTATGACGGCTCGGTGGATCTCGATGCCTTTGCCGAAGTGGTTGCCGCGCTCACGCTGCCGGTGTGTTACAACGGCGACATCGGCTCTCTCGCCTTTTTCCAAAACGTACAGCAGCGTTTCCCTGCCATCCATCGCTTTATGCTCGGCCGCGGCCTGCTCGCCAATCCGTTTTTGTGCGAGGAGATTAAAGGCATCGATTCGTCAGTGGATCACATTCAGCGCATCACCGCCTTTCATGACGACTTGGTCGGGCGCTATGAAGCCGTTCTGCACGGCGACCATCCCGTGCTGGGAAAAATGAAAGAGTTCTGGATCTACCAAACCCGCCACCTTTCCAATGGGAGCAAAATGTTCAAAAAACTCAAAAAAGCCCAGCGCCTCTCCACCTACAAAGAAATTGTCTGCGAGTTTCTCTCCGCCGCTGAATGGGTTCGGCCTGTTTGAGAGTCACCGATAGTACCGCAGTTTTAGACGATCCATTTCGTGTTCGAGTTCCTTGCTTGATATGCGCAGGAAGCGGTTAATCAATGGATGGAATACGGAAGGGGACCGCAAATTGACGCTAATAAACGCTAATAT
>CAYOBH010000014.1:0-30709 GCA_964402125.1 uncultured Verrucomicrobiota bacterium | reverse complement strand
TTGAGTGAAAATCGAAGAAAAAAGACGTTTTTGCCCGCGAACAGCGAAAGACGGGCTAATCTTTGTCTCCATTCAGCTTTACCGGGCTGGGTTTTAGGTGCCAGATGGTGTCGCAGTAATCCTGAATGGAGCGATCCGAGGAGAACCATCCCATGCGGGCGACGTTGAGGATTGCCTTTTCCGCCCATTTAGCGGGTTTGGAATAGAGCGCATCCACCAGCTCATTGCACTTTACGTAGTCGGCAAAGTCGGCCAGATAGAAATAGTAATCGCCGTGCTCGGTGAGATCGTTGTAGAGATCTTTGAAGAGGTCCGGCTGGGTCGGATCAAAGATATTGTCGCGAATCGCTTCAAGTACCTTCCGCAGATCCTTTGATTTTTCAACGTAGGACAAGGGGTTGTATCCTTTACGGCGGAGTTCGTCCAGATCCTCCGTGCGATTGCCGAAGATGAAGATATTCTCCTCGCCGACGTGCTGTGCAATTTCAATATTTGCGCCGTCCCACGTGCCGACCGTCAGTGCCCCGTTGAGCGAGAGTTTCATATTTCCGGTACCGGAGGCTTCGAGTCCGGCGGTGGAAATCTGTTCGGAAATATCGGCGGCGGGAATAATTTTTTCTGCCAGCGAAACATTATAGTCTGGAAGGAAGACCACCTTCAGGCGACCGGCAACATCGACATCCTTATTGATTACATCGGCCATCGTGTTGATCAGCTTGATCACCGACTTAGCGATTAGATAGGCCGGTGCAGCCTTGGCAGCAAAGATAAAGGTTCGCGGCTGAATCTTGGTCTTCGGATTCTCTTTAATTTTGTTATAGAGATAGATGATGTGCATCGCTTTGAGCAGTTGGCGCTTGTACATGTGCAGGCGCTTAATCTGTACATCAAAGATCGAGTTCGGACTGACAATATGACCCGTTAAATCAGAAATAATATCGCAGAGTTTCGCTTTTTTCTCGTGCTTGATTTCCATGAAGCGTTTCTGAACGGCCTCGTTGGTAGATGATTCTTCGAATTCTTTGATCAGCGAAAGATCCCTCTTCCAGGCATCACCGATCTTGTCGACGATGAGCTCCGTCAGTTCCGGGTTGGCTTTCAGCAGCCAGCGGCGATGCGTAATACCGTTGGTTACGTTGCAGAATTTACCCGGATAAAGTTTGTCAAACTGCGGCATGGTGTTCGTGCGCAGCAGTTCGGAGTGGAGCGCAGAAACGCCGTTTACCTTGGAACTGCCGACCACGCAGAGATTGGCCATGCGAATCTGTTTCTGCGGTCCTTCCTCCACGACAGAGGCATTGCGTAAGAGTTCGCCGTCGCCGGGATGCGAAACTTCAACCTGTTGGAGGAAACGATAATTGATTTCGAAGATAATCTGCATGTGGCGCGGCAGTACCCGCTGGATCAGATCCACCGACCATTTTTCCAGCGCTTCAGCGAGGAGGGTGTGGTTGGTGTAACAGAAGGTATTGGTGGTGATCTCCCATGCCTTATTCCACGGAATCTGCTCGTCGTCATGCAAAACGCGCATAAGTTCCGGAATCGCGAGGGTTGGATGGGTGTCGTTCAGTTGAATGACGTTCTTTTCAGCGAATTTATTAAAATCGCGATGGTTCTTTTTGTAGCGTCGAACAATGTCGCGGACAGAGCAGGAGGCAAGGAAATATTCCTGAATCAGCCGCAGCTCTTTGCCTGCATAGGTGTAGTCGGATGGATAGAGTACTTTTGAAACATTCTCCGCCCAGTTTTTCTCTTCCACGGCTCGGACATAGTCGCCCTGATTAAACACGTCGAGACGGAATCCGCCGGCGGCCTGCGATTTCCATAAACGCAGCATGTTTACGGTGTTCACGCCGTAGCCGATGATCGGGAGGTCATAAGGAACAGCCTCGAAAACCTGAAAGTTTTGCCAGACATCTTTTTCGCCTTGTCCCGGAATAAAACTTTTCAGGACCTCTCCGTATACACAGACCGGCAGAGTATATTCTGGACGAATCATTTCCCATGGATATCCCAACGCCAGCCAATCATCAGGCCGTTCGCACTGCCACCCGTTATTGAACTCTTGACGAAAAATACCGTGTTCATAGCGGATGCCGTAGCCGTACGCAGGAAGCTCCATGGTCGCCAGTGAGTCAAGGTAACATGCGGCAAGACGTCCTAAACCGCCGTTGCCCAAACCAGCCTCAACATCCAGCTCCAGGAGTTCCTCCACAGTAATATCCATAAACTTGAGTGCTTCTGCGGCAATGCCTTCAATGCCGACCGCATACATGTTGTTCTCTAGCATCTTTCCGATCAGATATTCCATCGAAAGGTAATTTATCCGCCGAACGTCCTGTTCGAAATACTGTTTCTGCGTGGCAATAAAACCATCGACAGCCATGTCTCGCACGGCATGAGAAAAGCAGAGCATTTTATCAAACGTCGTAGCGGCGGTTATATCTTTTCCTCGGCTGTATCTCATATGAAAAAGAGAGCGATCGAGGAGTTTTTCAGCGGTGATCCCATCTTTAAAATGTTTCATAGTTCTAGTAACCTTTCTGTATGGTAGACCCGACGGCGGATTCTATTAGCTCACTGGTATGAGCGATGCAAGTTTCATTGGTGTTTAATAGGAGGAAATGCCTTCCATTTCGAGCAACAGTTTTTTCCACGCAATCCCGGCCGAAAATCCGCCTAGAGCTCCGTTACTGCCAATTATGCGGTGGCAGGGGATGAAGAGCGGAAGTGGGTTTTTCCCGCAGGCATTGGCGAGCGCACGAACCGCGCGGGGAGAACCAATACGTTCAGCAAGCGCGGCATACGAAAGCGTTTTTCCCCATGGAACAGATTGAATAGCTTTCCATACACGTTGTTGAAAGAGAGTGCCTTCCGGTAGTTCGAGCTGCGGAAACGAGGCTTCTTCACCCGAAAAAAGTTCGCTCACGTAATGCGCGGAGCAGTTATCATCCACGGCTTCAATTTTAAAAGGTGTTTTTGGTGTGTCTTTCAGAAAAGGAAGAGAGCAGCGCTCTACACGCTGCCCCTTTACTTCGATGACAACAGGTCCCCAGCTTGTCTTCACCGAGTGGATCTGCAAGCGGAAGTTCATACTCAGACGACCGTTACTCTTCGAGTTTCGGGATCACTAATGACTGACCCACTTTCAGCGAGTTTGGATCGGGCAGTGTATCCTTGTTTGCTTCATAGATGATGGTCCATTTAGAGGTGTCTCTATAGAATCTACCCGCAATCTTCGAGAGGGTGTCTTGTTTGGTGACGGTGTAAATGACGGTCTCGTCGGAGGTGGTTGCCTGAGTGGTTCGAGTTGGCGTCGTTGTTTCCTGAGTGGTTCGGGACGGCGGCGTCGTTGAGACCGAAGAAGACCGAGCGGCTTGAAGTTGTTCTTCTAAGCGGGCAATCTGATTTTGCAGCTGAGTCTTTTCTCTGTTCCAAGCGCTCTCCTGCGCTTGGGCCGAGTTCCTGATACGTGTCACCTCAGGAGAACTATCAACAGCCATTTTCACCAGCTGCTCCTCTACTTTCTGCCGTTGCTCTCTAAACAGGTTTTCAGATTGCGCATCAGGATTCAGTTCAAAGAATCGATCATAGTGGTATATTGCGTGTGCCAGCATTTTTTGATTTTCCTGATAGATTCGCGCCAACCCCAAATGCGCTTTTGCCAGCTCAGGGCCCTCGGCCAAGGCGTCTTTATATGCTGTTTCGGCCTCTTCCCATTGTTGCTCATTGTAAAGGGCTTCCCCTTTTTCGATAAACGGACTCTCCTTTTCTTTGCAACCACATACGGCTGCGGCGGCAATAAAAATCGACAGACAATACAATTTACACATGACCCTGTTCCTTCTCTGTTAAATTTCTATTTAACGTGATTTGTCTTCCGGCAGAGGAATATACCCTGTCGCAGCAAAAAAACCCGAACTAAATTTTTCTATTATTTCACCTTTTTCGTCTCTGAGCAGAAAAAGGGCTTCAACATTCGGCGTCTGCTCCACCCACGCAAGTCCTTTTTCCGGTCCCATAACAAAAAGTCCGGTGGCCATTCCGTCGGCCAGCGTGCAGTCTGGAGCATAAACCGAGACGCTGGCGGTCGTCGAATGTACCGAGCGTCCGGTGTGTGGATCTAGAATGTGGGAAAAGATTTGACCCTCTTTTTCAATGTAGTTGCGATAATCGCCCGAGGTTGCCAACGCCCCTGAAGAAATCTGAAGCGTCCCTTTAAGCCGATCAAATTCCTCTGTGGTGCTTGGATATTGAACCCCTATTTTCCACGGTTCTCCCTTGGGATTTTTCCCGTAAACCTGCAACTCTCCACCGATTTCCACGTACCAGTTTTTAAAGCCATTTTCCAAAAGCAGCTTGCTGACAGCATCCACTCCGTATCCCTTGGCAATCGCGCCCAGATCGAGAGAAACCTGCGGTTCGGATTTCTGAAGCAAAGAGGCTGAGTGGACGCTTATCTTTTGCCAGCCCGTCAATGCCTTCGCTTTTAAAATGTCTTCTTCCGATGGAACTTCGCTGGTGGTTGATTCGCTGCTGAAACCCCACAGCGTGAGAAGAGGTTCCAATGTGGGATCAAATGCGCCGTTGCTCTCTTTGCTGAGCTCCAGTGCTCGGCGAACCACTTCAGCAAAGGGTTCGGAAACGGTGATCGGTTCGGTTGAGTCAGCGTGATTGAATCGCGAAATTTCGCTTTCCGGATCCCACGTCGACATTTGCCGGTTCACTTCTGCAAGTTCCGCCTCAATCATCGGGAGTAATGCGTCCAGTTTCTTTATGCTGACTCGTTCCGCAATCTGAATGGTGTAGGACGTTCCCATCGTGAAGCCCGATAACTTGGGGTTCGTTATATGGGTCGAATTCCTGAAAAGAACAAACGCCAGCGCTGCAACCAGCAGCACGCAGATGCCGATCAGTGAATATTCTCTTTTACGCATGAAGAGCTGCCGTTAAATCAATTTCCACCCATGCGCCCTTGGGTAGTGCACTCACCTGAACGGTTGTGCGCGCCGGGGCGGTTGCTTCATCAAAATATTCCGCATACACCGCGTTAAACTCAGTAAACATAGTTAGATCGGAAAGATACACGGTTGTTTTTACCACATCGGCAAACGATGCGCCCGCTGCGTTTAATATCGCCTTCAGGTTTTTCATGACCTGACGTGTTTGTTCTGCAATGCCGCCCTGAATCATTTGGCCAGTCGTTGGATCAATCGGGATCTGTCCGGATGTAAAGAGCAGGTTCCCTGCTTTAACGGCTTGGCTGTACGGCCCGATGGGTTCTGGAGCCTGGGCTGAATGTATAATCTTTTTCATCTATTTACTCCGCATTCTGAATCAACTGTTCCAACGCATCAATCACCTTGAGATCGGCCTTTGAATAGGCGAAGGCCCGCAGATTTTCAACCTTTGCCCAGCAATAATCTTTACACTCAATTGGCCGAGGCCGCCCCGTGCGAATACGCGCAAAATAGGTGTGCATCTCCATCGTAAAATGGCTGTAAGCGTGCTTTATCGTAGCCAGAAAATTACCGACGTCAATCTGGATGCCCAGCTCTTCTTTTAATTCTCGTGCGATGCACTGCTGAATGGTTTCGCCCGTTTCCTGTTTTCCGCCGGGAAATTCCCAAAGGCCGCCGAGCATATCCTGATCCCGGCGTTGTGCAATGAGCACCTCGCCCTTGTGGTTCGTTACCACGGCGGCACCGACCACAATGTGGGGCACCTTTTTCTTGGGCGCCTTAATCGGATATTCGGCCGGTCGGCCCGATAAATAGGCCAAACAACCCTCCGCAAGAGGACACCTGTCGCATTTGGGATTTTTCGGAAGACAGACCGTTGCGCCCAGCTCCATCATGGCTTCGTTATGATTTCCCGCGTCACCGTTCGGCAGCAAGTTGTCCGCCATCTGCTGCAACTCTTTTCGGGCGATGGTCGAGCGGGTATCTTTGGTGTAGGCATAAAGACGCGACAGCACCCGAATCACATTTCCGTCGACCACCGCCAAATCCAGATTAAATGCCAGCGACCCAATTGCGGCCGCAGTATAATCACCAATGCCCGGAAGCGCCTTGATCTGCTCAGGATCCTTAGGGAAAATGCCCTTGTGTTGCCCAACGATGATCTGTGCCGCTTTATGAAGATTGCGTGCTCGGGAATAATAGCCGAGCCCTTCCCATTGCTTTAGGACCTCCTCCTGCGAGGCTTCCGCGAGTGATTTTAACGAGGGGAAACGCTTCATAAAACGGAGGAAATAAGGGATTACCTGATCCACGCGGGTCTGTTGCAGCATCAGCTCCGAGATCCAAACACGGTAAGGCGTGCGCTGATTCCGCCACGGCATACTGCGTTTGTGGGCCAGAAACCAGGGAATAAGATGATTCGCAACAATCTTCTCTGGAATCACGACGCCGCCTCGTTGGTGGGAATCATATGAATAATCTGAATTTGCCGATGCGTTGCAGCGTGAACGCGAAGGGTGTATCCCGGAGCCTGCAGCGATTCGCCGGTCTTTGGAATCCGGCCCAGCTGGGAATAGACATATCCTCCAAGCGAGTCATATTCTTCGCTCTCGGGCAGTTTTGCCTCAAGGGCTTCATTGAGCTCATAGATCGGCATCCGTGCTTTAACCATCACCGTGCCGTCTGGGCGAACGGAATAGTCCTTCTCCTCCAGATCATACTCATCCTCAATTTCGCCGACCAACTCCTCAATCACGTCCTCCATGGTCACCAGACCTTCGGTTCCTCCGTATTCATCGACGACCAAAACGAGCTGAGAACGTGAATTTTTCATCAGCTGCAGCAGGTCGTTGAGCGGCATGGTTTCCGGAACAAAATCGATACGCTTCACCAATTGATTGATCGGCAGATCAAGATCTCCATTAAAAGCCGAGCGCAGCAGATCCTTTACATGGATCATACCGATGACGTCGTCAATGTTTTCATGAAAAACAGGAAACCGTGAGTAGCGCGACTTATTAACCAGCTCAATGCATCCCTTTACTGTAAGCGTATCGCGAATGCCGAAGATCTCAATACGCGGTGTCATAATTTCACGGGCGATGCTCTCGCCAAAATCAAAAACACTGCGGATAATCTCACGCTCTTCCTTTTCAAGATCCTGTTCATCCGTGTCTTCAATCAGACTGATGACCTCTTCCTCGGTGGAGGGGCGGTCTTCTTCGTCCGATGCCTGCATCGCTTTTGAAAGCAGATGGTCCTCAATACGTTGCATCGGCCACACAAAAATGTAGAGAAAACAGGTCAATGGACCCACAAGCGGCAGCGCCCAGAGTGAAATGCGGTCGGCATAACTCTCCGATAAAACGTGCGGAAAAATCCGTGCAAAAAGCATATAGACGAGGGAGAACACAAACATCGCACAGAACAAAATCCAGAAACCACAATCCGCGAAGGCTCGATAGTAAAAAACAAACGTTGCAATGGTCGATAGGGTCAAAAGAAAACGCGTTGTCTTGCAGAGAAGATTCCAGTGATTCTGCCACACTTGCAGCAACTTAATTTTTCGGCCGATGTCCGCGCGCTCAATCAGACGAGGAAGCCCCACATCGCCCGTATAGCGCAACGAGGCAAAAACGGATGATAACAATCCTGTAATAAGCAGATTCAGCAGGCTGATAAATAAAAAATTCAGATTCACGTTCATTTGCGGTCTATATAAACCGAATGCTCCTCTTGGATGCCAGACAAACCCGCCGATAAGTTGTGAGAGCATCAGACTGAGCTGACCTCATGTATTGATATATGGGTCTTACAACAGCAAGACGGGGCGTAAAAATGAGGTCAAGTGAGCATGGAGTCGTACGAAAAGTGGCCAAAGACGAACTGCGAAATTTGAGCAATTGCCTAGAAAGTAAGCATTTTACGATTTTACTGCTTGCGGTGTTATCGTGCTTTAAGTAATTAGCAGTACAAATGGGGGATCTATTAGGCAAGTGCTTGATGGATGACACCATGTAAAAACTACGCAACAGGAGACGAAGCATGGCAGTAACAAAATCGCAAATTATCCAAAAGATAGCAGAAGATGCAGGTATTTCCAAGGTTCAGGCAAAGGCCGCTCTGGATTCACTTGTGGCTCAGGTATACAAAGGAGCAAAAGCTACGGAAGGGATTACCATTCCGGGTATCGGCAAGTTGATTAAAGTTCAGCGCAAAGCACGTACTGCGCGCAATCCTGCAACCGGCGAGCAGATCAAGATCAAGGCGGGTAAGGTACTCAAATTCCGCATCGCCAAAGCTGCCAAGGATGCTGTTCTCGGTGCGAAAAAATAAGCATCATTTGGAGATCCGAATAGTGGAAAGGAGGCCCAACAGGCCTCCTTTTTTGTTTGGGTCTTCCGCAAAATCAGTGGATAAACACTGTCATTTTTTCAATTTCTGTGAGCCGATATCTTTTTGACAGAAATGTATCGTTTCAATACAGTCTCGGAAGTTTTGGGAGAACTGTGATGAAAACATCTTCGAAGGTTAATGCGCTTATTCTCGCGGGCGATCGCCGGGCAAGTATACAAGTGAAGGACGATAACAAAGCGTTTTTGCTGCTCCGAGGAAAACCGCTTTTTATGCATGTGCTCGCTGCGCTTCAGGAGGCGGAACTGGTGGGCGATATTGTGGTGGTCGGCCCGAAAGATCGACTTCTTCGTGCGTTGGAGGATTTTGATATGGAGCGGGTTCGTGTGATTGAGCAGCGCGACAATATGATCGAAAATTTTAAAGCCGGCTATGTGGCGACGCTGGGTTTAGAGGAAGAGATTAAATTCTGGGATTTGAAGGGCACAAAGTACGAGCAGGTGCCGGTCTTGGTGGCACCGTGCGATATTCCTTTGCTCGTTGCGAATGAGGTGGATGAATTTATCCGCCGCAGCAATATGCACGAGTATGACTATTCCATCGGTGTTTCTTCGGAGCGAGTGCTCTCTTATTATTATCCTTCCGAGGGTTTGCCCGGCATCCGGATGGTCTATTTCCATGTGCGCGAGGATTTGCTGCGCCACAATAATCTGCACATCGGAAAGCCGTTGACCTTTTCGCATCTCGATTACATTGAAAAAATGTATGAGTGGCGCTATCAGACGCGAACAGCCAACATCCTCCGAATGTTTTTTTCTCTGATTTGTAACGGCTGGCGGCTCACGAAAGGGCTGCGGGTATTTATTCTCCTGCAGCTCTCGCTCTATTACGACCGCCACGGACATCCAAAGCTCTCCGATAGGCTCCGCTCGCTGGTCTGCTTTAATCGCCTAGCCGAAGGGATCGGCAATGCACTGGGCGCGCGCGTTCAGGTGGTGTATACCCATTTCGGCGGCGCGGTGCTCGATGCCGATAACGAAAAAGATCTGGCCGCTATTGAGTCGCGCTATGACGACTGGATGCACCATCAGCGTAATCTATTTCTATAGCGAGTATCCGATGGGTTTTAGCGTCGCATCAGTCGATCCACTTGGATTGTTTCATCCAGTCGAAGAGCGGCTCCATCCAGTCGGGACGACCAAATACAAAACCGTGGTTGCCTTGCTGATAAATGTGCATTTCGACAGGAACCTTATTTTTGCGCAGCTGTTCAAAATAGTTGATGGTGTTATCGACGTCTACGGTGGTGTCGTCGGTGGCATGCGTGAGATACGCGGGCGGGGTTTTGTCGTCCACCTGCAGCTCGTTGGAAAAGAGGTCGAGCGTTTCTTTCGACGGATTGTTGCCCAACAGAGCCTGCTGCGAACCCTTATGTGTCAGCGCATTCTGCATGGTGACGACGGGATAAACCAGAATCTGAAAGTCGGGGCGCAGGCTGGTGTTTTCTTCGTTCGGAATAAGCGCTTTCTTGTAATGCGTGGCGGCGGTTGAAGCCAAGTGTCCGCCGGCGGAAAAGCCCATAATACCGATTTTGTTTTTGTCGATTCCCCATTGTTCAGCGTTTTCGCGCACCAGTTTGATCGCCTGCTGTACATCCTGTAGCGGGCCGATGGTTTTGTCGTCCATGATTGAATCGCTCGGAAGACGGTATTTCACCACGAAGGCCGCAATGCCATGTTTGGCAAATTCTTTGGAGGTCGATACGCCCTCGCCCTCGAAAACAATCACGCTGTATCCACCTCCAGGGCAGATAACAACGGCCGCGCCGGTCGCATTTTCCTTTTCGGGGAGATAGATTTCCATGGAGGGGCGGATTACGCTGCGGGCCATTCCGTCGGTAAGTGCGCCATCATTTTCCGAAGCCTCTTGAACTTTTGCGTTCGGAATCTTATCGGCGTAGAGAAACATCGTTTCCTGAGCGCCCGCGATTTGCGGTAATGCGGCCAACAGCAACAAACTCAGGCGGAGCAGGCCTCTGCATTTTTTAAAAGAAGTGGCTTTGTTCATCATCAGTCTCCTTATGAAGGGGTTTAGTTCTCAGCGTATTGATCAATAAACTCGGCATGGTAGTCGATACGCCTCTCTTGGAAAATGCTATATTTCTTCAATTATCACACCGAGTGTTCGTTTGGGTTCGTGTTCGTAGTATTGGGGGCAGAAGGAGCGATCAACAAAAAGGAAAAGTTGAAGCGCCGTTGAAAAACAGCTACGGAAGGTTTTTTTGTTTGGCCGGAACCTCTAATCAGTGACCCTTTCATTGGTGCAAAAGGCGCTCGGCTTCGAGCCCCGCTACCAAAAAACCCAAGGTATTGTCTTCCGATCCTTCTGTCCTCCGACTACTCTTTGTATTTCTCTATCTGAAGCACCAATCAACGCGGGGTAATCATGGCGGAAGAGCACAAGGTTGGCATCTTTATCGAGCGGTGGCAAAACTCCGGCGCGGCGGAGCGCGCCAACTGCCAAAGCTTCCTTTCCGAGCTGTGCGCCCTGCTTGGGGTGGCTCCTCCCGATCCCGCCCTGCCCGACACGCGCCTCAACGCCTATGTGTTCGAGCGCGACGTCGTCTTCCATCATGGCGACGGAACCACCAGCACCGGTCGGATCGACCTCTACAAGCGCGGCTGCTTCGTTCTCGAAGCCAAGCAGGGCAGCGAGGATCGCAAGAACGTCGATCCATTGGATCTTGCGCAACCCAAACTCAAGAAGGGCACGGCCAAGCGCGGCACCGCCGCGTGGGACGACGCCATGCTGCGCGCCCGCGGCCAGGCCGAATCCTACCTCCGCGCCCTCCCGCCCGAAGAGGGCCGCCCGCCGAGGCTGACCGTTGGGCAGATCAGAAAAGATACGCTTCCCATCAACTCCCCTCACGTGATATAGGATTTATATGAAATTTGACCGACAAAAACACGTATTCCGCTCGCCCGATTTTGAAGAAATCATTAAAGACACCATACGATTCTTTAATGGCACGCCCGTTCAAACAGTTCCCGCACCAGAAAAATTTCACGGAACAGGCGTGTACGCCATCTACTGCACAGCCAAAACGGGGTTATACAAAGCATTTCATGACATTAATAGAACCGCCTACAACATCCCTATTTATGTTGGTAAGGCTGTTTCATTTGGTTGGCGACACGCCAGAGTCTCTCGACAAACAGGTTCTTTAAGCTACGAATTAAACAACCGAATTTGCGAACACGGGCGAAGTATTCAGCAAGGAGCTGGTCTTCACCTTAAAGATTTCCGTTGTCGCTTTATGATTCTTGAAGGGGCAGAAAGCGATTTGATTGGCACCGTTGAGGCTGCGTTAATCCGTGCATACAAACCAATCTGGAATACCCTAATTGACGGTTTTGGCAACCATGATCCCGGTAGCGGGCGATATGAACAGGCCATGTCAGACTGGGATGTATGCCATCCTGGCCCTTCATGGGCACAAAAATGCAAAGGGAAGCACAAGACAAAAGCCGAGCTAATTAATCAAATCACCCTATTCATGGAGAAGCTTTCGGAGGACGCAAAATGAAAAGAGTATCGTCACTCGAACTTTTCTCCGGTGCAGGCGGATTGGCGCTTGGAATGTCGCAGACAGGCATTCACCATGAAGCACTCGTTGAATGGAACAAAGAAGCATCAACAACCTTAAGACAAAACTTCAACCCCGAAATTGTGTATGACATGGACGTCGCACAGTTTGATTTTGGATCTTATGGGCATGTTGACCTCATAGCAGGTGGGCCTCCATGCCAGCCTTTCTCTCTGGGGGGCAAACATAAGGGCGATATGGACAAAAGAGATATGTTCCCCCACGCTTGCCGAGCAATTTCTGAATGTACACCATCAGCTTTCATTTTCGAGAACGTAAAAGGGCTTTTGAGAAAGACTTTTTCAAGTTATTTTGGATATATTATCCTGCGTCTTACTTATCCTCAGATATCTATAAAGGCAAATGAAAGCTGGGAATCCCATCTTGAAAGACTGGAAAGGGTTCATACATCGCAAGACTATCAAGGAGTTAAATACAACGTTGTCTTTCGCCTTATCGATGCAGCCGATTACGGAATTCCGCAGAGGCGTGAGCGCGTTGTAATTGTGGGGATCAGAGATGATCTCGGTGTACAGTGGTCATTTCCAGAACCAACGCACTCTCTTGAATCCCTTGTGTGGACACAATTTGTAACGGGCGAGTATTGGAAGAAGCACATGATTAGTCCCCCTGTCTCATTTGATGCTTATGATGAAAGAACATTGACGATTATTAAACAAATGAAGCATCAATCACGCCTTTTCCCGCCCGCCAAACTTCCTTGGATAACAATTCGAGATCAACTCAGCGGGATCCCTATGCCAGACCATCAAGGGTCATATCACGAAGAACATATTCTCCGTCTGGGAGCGAAAGCCTACGAAGGTCATACAGGCAGCTTTATTGACCTCCCAGCAAAAACAATCAAGGCTGGGGGGCACGGTGTTCCTGGCGGTGAAAATATGATCCGGTATACCGACGGAACTGTCAGATATTTTTCGACATTTGAAGCAAAGTTACTTCAGACATTTCCCCCCGACTACAGGATATTTGGATCATGGACAGAAAGTATGCGTCAAGTTGGTAATGCGGTTCCAGTCAAACTTGCCTACGAAATATCAAGATCACTTGTTGATAGTATCTGGAACAGCAAAGCTGCCTAACTATAGCTGATTGAGCGTACAACATCTGCCGGAGCGAAGAGGCATTATCGGGAATCAAAATACGGAAAAAATCGCATGAACCTGCTTCGAAAACTTCTGTTGGAACGAAAGGGGAAACGACCGCCGTTTCTGAAGGCCCCGCTGAATGCACCGGGCGCATTTTTGCAGGAACGGTTGAACGATAAGGTTGACTCGTTTGCAATGGGTATTGTGCTGGGGCCGGCAGTCTTATTTATCGTCGCGGCATTAACGTTCCTCCCTAAATCCAGGTACAGCGGGATAATTCTCGTTTCCATACTTGCTGTCATGTGGCTGGTTTGGCTTATGTTCAGAGGGCGAAATCTTCAGGAAGAAATCCGGACAACGCGAATGGGTTATCTGGGCGAAGTGCTGGTCGGCCAGGAGTTGGAACGCACGCGCATCAGAGGCTGCTGCGTCTATCACGATATCGTGGACGAAAAGCAAAAGTTCAATATCGACCATGTTTTGATCGGCGAGGTTGGTGTGCTGGTGTTCGAGACGAAGGCGCGGGCCAAGCCCGTAAAGGGCGACACCTCGGTAAAATACCAAAATGGCCAACTGGTGTTTTCGGACGGAAGGCAATCGAAAGCTGAGTTGGATCAGGCACAACGAAATGGAAAGCATGTCCAGAAGCTGCTGCTTCAGCTCATCAATGACAGCAACAAGGCCTCATTGCAAAAATTCACGCAGCAGCATCCCCTGCCGCTGGAAATCTGCCTCGTATTTCCAGGCTGGCATGTCGACTACAAGTCTGCTTCGGGCTCGGAAGTTAACTTGAGCAACGACGCCATGCTGTTCAATTTTGTTTCGTCTCAGTGCGCCCAAAAACAGCGCCTTTCGCAAAAGGAAGCCGACGATCTAAACGAGATTTTCGATACCTACCTTCGAAAAAAGAAGGCGCATTTGATCGAGGTTTAAGCCGCCGAAGAAGCACAAGGCGAACTCGACGTAGACGCGACGCCCTCGTCGCGTTGGATCGAGCGGAACAGGAGAAGATGAGCGGGTGCCCGATGGGCCGCTGTCCTGCGCCGGAGGAACGTCTGATTCCGCCGCGCGGGGATTACCGCACGCTGCTTTCGTTCCAAAAGGCGGAGGTGGTTTACGACATCACCTTCCGCTTTGCGCACAAATATCTTTCGCGCGGCGACCGGACGGTGGACCAGATGATCCAATCGGCGCGATCCGGAAAGAAGAACATCTTGGAGGGGAGCAAGGCCGGGCGGACCTCGAAGGAGACCGAGATCAAGCTGACGAATGTCGCCCGCGCCAGCCTCGAAGAGCTGCTCGACGACTATCTCGATTTTCTGCGCGCCCGCGATCTGCCGCTTTGGGAGAAGGATTCGAAGGAGGCGCTGTTTGTCCGCAAGCTTGGGCGGAAGGAACCGCAGACCTACGAGCTTTACCGCGAATTCGTGGAGACCCGTCCGCCGGAGGTGACGGCCAATATCGCGGTCTGCCTGATCAACCAGACCAATTATTTGATCGACCAGCAACTGCTGCGGCTGGAAGAGGATTATGTCAAGGACGGCGGCCTGCGCGAGCGGATGACCCGCGCCCGCATCGCCGGCAGAAATGGGAAGTATGGGAAGGACGCGAAGAATCCGCCAGACGGTCGTTGAAGCAGCATCGTCCCCATTCATCGCATCATTCCCACCTTTCGGACAGCCTTGGGGAAATCGCATGAATCAACAGGCAACAAATCCGCACGCGCGGTCAAGAAATGGGAAAGGGAGACGCCTACGATGGCTGGCATGACGTGGAAAGTGAAAAAGCGATGCTGACTCAATGGAACAAAATCAAAGCCACCGAAAAGATGCAGGCCTATATTGAGGCTCGTCTTGGTGAGCCGATAACGATGGCGGCCCTGGCGCGTGCGGCGTGCTACTCGCAGTGGCATGCAGCCCGCATGTTTAAGGAAGTCACCGGAAAGCCGCCCTTTGAGTACATCCGGATGCGCCGTCTTTCGGCAGCGGCGCAACGGCTGCGGGATACGTCCTCCAAAGTCATTGACGTGGCCTTTGACTTCGTCTTTGACTCGCACGAGGGCTTCACCCGAGCCTTCGCGCGGCAGTTCGGCATGTCGCCCGCCAGCTTTCGTCGCACGGATTCTCCTGTCCAGCTGTTTCTGCCTCCGCAGCTTCGGGAGTGGTATACGCAGAGGCAAAAAGGAGAATGCACCATGACACAGGATAAGAAACCCGATGTAGTTTTCGTTCAAATACTGGAACGCCCCGCCCGTAAGGTCATCATCAAGCGGGGTAAAAAAGCTGCTCACTATTTCGAGTATTGCGAAGAGGTGGGCTGTGAAGTGTGGGATCAGCTCACGGCCATTCCGAATGCCCTACATGAGCCGATGGGCATGTGGCTGCCGCCAAGGTTCCGTGCACCCGATACGTCGGAATATGTGCAGGGTGTGGAAGTGGCGACGGATTACGATGGCGAGGTGCCGGACGGGTTCGAGGTGATGGATCTGCCGCCCTGCAAAATGATGGTGTTCCAAGGGCCGACGTACGACGATAAGGATTTTGAAAAGGCCATCGCGTCGCTCTGGGACGTGATGAACTCCTGCAAGCCCGAAACGTACGGATACACATGGGCCGATGACGACGGCCCGCGATTCCAGCTCTGTCCGTGGGGATACCGGGGCTACATTGAGGGACGTCCTGTGCGCCCTGTTTAGATCGCGCGGAAAAGGGCCAGAGTGAGTGGAAGTGATTTTTTGAATATTTCAGGCGTGGTTGAGCGGGTTGCGGGGAACAGGTTCTTTCAAAAATCCGAGGTGCAGAAACCCAGATCTGACTGATCAGGGGAAATTCGAATTTCTAAACTCGAAATCCGAAACAAATGATACATTTAAATGCGGCTCAATTCCCCAAATGGGTGACACGAAGCCGTTTTGAGTTTGCATTTTTGTGGATTGTTTCGGGTTTAGGAATTTGGGCTTAGGATTTTGCAATCGGAAAGATTGCGGCCGATTGGGGGTTTGGATACTTTAGCCTTTTATTTTTTGCGGTTTGGATAGAAGATCACTTGCTTTTGAGATTTGGAAGAAAAGGGAGCAGCTATGGCAGGAAAACGCAAAGGACTCGGGCGCGGACTGGATGTCTTGATTAAGGACGGATCGACCGCAAAACAGGAGGCGACCAAGAAGGTTTCGAACACAAATCCTCAGAGCGATTCGGCGGGCGGGGTTCGTTCCGTTGCGACTTCGGCGGTGGTGCCAAGTCGCTGGCAGCCTCGTTCTGTTTTTGATTCTGCGGCGCTGACGGAACTGGTGGAGTCGATTAAAGTGCACGGCATTCTGCAGCCGCTGCTGGTGCGGGCCGTTGGTGGAAAGTTTGAATTGATTGCCGGAGAGCGCCGTCTGCGTGCGGCGCAGGCCGCACTGCTTCCCAAAGTGCCGGTGCTGGTCATTGAAGCGTCCGATGAAAAAGCGCTGGAGTTGGCGCTGATCGAAAACCTGCAGCGCGAGGACCTCAACCCGATTGAAGAGGCCGAGGGGTATGCGCTGCTCCAGAAAAAATTTAATCTGACGCAGGAGCAGGTTGCCGCGCAGGTGGGTAAGGCGCGCGCCTCGGTTGCGAATGCACTGCGCCTGTTGGAACTGTCCGATAATATCCGCAAATATGTCGCCGAGGGATTGCTTTCGGTTGGACACGCTAAGGTATTGATATCGGTCGGAAGTACGTCAGAAAAAGAGGTGCTGGCGAAGCGCTGCATTAAGGAAGGGATGTCGGTCCGAGCACTGGAACGGCTGGTGAAGAGGCTGAACGGTACCTCGAAAACAGTGCGCTCGGAAAAATCCGATATGCCCAGCGATTATCTGCATACGCTGACCGACGAGCTGCATCAATTTTTTGGAACAAGCGTCCGGATTACGCCCTCCAAAACGCTGGCGAACGGTCGCAAAGTGAAGGGTTCGCTGGAGATTGACTATCACGATAACGACGAATTGGATCGTCTGCTGACCATTATGGGCTACGCAAACGATCTCTGATTATGCGGCTTCGTCGCAAAGAGCTGATGGGTCGAATTTTTTGACAAAATGATTTAGGACAGAATGATTTTTTTCTTCCTGTGCTTCATTATGTCGGACCGCTTTTTGTGGCAGACGAACTGCTGGAACCTAGTGGGTGTGTGTGATGCATTTGTATGAGGAAACGGACGCAGGAGAGATGTAAGGAATGGATATGACGGATCAACCGACCGAACGCGAGATGATGGCAAAGGAATATGATTCCATCCATAATCGACTTTTTCTCATTCAGACGCTGGCGCTGGTGCTGCTGCTGGCACTTTTTCAGTTCAGCGGTTTCTCGGCCATGTTGGCGGATGGACTGGCGGTTCGTTTTGGTCCGAAACTCTGGTATTTGACCAACGTTGTGTATGCGCTGGTCGCCATGTTTGGTTTTTCGGCCTGCATGTTTCCGTTTTCCTACTACGGCAGCTACGTGCTGGATCAGCATTATGGGCTCTCGAACGAAACGATGAGCGAGTGGATGGGCGACTTTTTTAAGGCGTTGCTAATTGATATGCTCATGGCCGCGATTCTGTTTCCTGTCATTTATGCCCTGCTGCGTTGGCTGCCTGAATGGTGGTGGGCCGCTGCGGCGGTGTTTTATATTTTCTTCGTCGTCATCATCTCCGCGCTGGCACCGGTTTTCATTATGCCGCTGTTTCACAAATTTGAGCCGCTGGAGGAAGGCGAACTCACCGAGGCCGTCCGGAAAATGATGTCGGATGCGGGTATTCAGGTGGTAGGCGTTTTTAAATGGGGGCTGGAGGAAAAAACAACGACCGCCAACGCGGCCTTCACCGGGTTCGGGCGTACGCGCCGTATTATTCTGGGCGACACACTGCTCTCCGGATATTCCCAAGAAGAAGTTCTTTCCATCCTTGCGCACGAAGTCGGACACTATAAAAACCGCGACATTTCTCGCCTCATGGTTGTCAGCTCCATTCTTGCTCTGCTGGGGCTTTATGTGGCGCACCTCTGCTTAACTTCGCTGGTGAGTCTGTTGGAACTGGGGAGCATTGATAATATTGCAGCGGCACCGGTTTTCCTGTTCAGCATTTTTATCTTCTCGCTCATCGCCATGCCGTTCGCCAACGCGCACTCACGTCGCCGCGAATATGCGGCCGACGCCTACGCCGTTAAAACCATGGGGTCGGCTGATGCGCTGGCCTCGGCGCTCGAAAAACTGGCCGACCAAAATCTCTCGAACAAAGAACCCGCACCGTGGATTGAGTTTCTGCTCCACAGCCATCCCTCCATTGCTAGGCGTGTTGCACACGTTCGCAGTCTGACGGAATAGTGTATAGTGTTGTTTTAGGATAGAACGCTGGGCATTTGTAAGCGTCCGGCAGGGTACCGCTACGGGGTTTGGCGGACGGATTTCCACTTAGATGGGGAATAAGGCATTTTTGAAAAAGGACTGGCTATTTTCCCCCACCCTGCGCTTTACTGTAACACCATCGGAACAAGGGGTTCCCGTAGTGGGCAGGCATGTCGCGGACGAAGGAAACTCTGTTCATCCCATAAGGGGATACGCCGGAAAATTTTCCAAACAGGGCGCTGTTGGGCAAGGAAAGGATATAGCAATGAGTATCAAACGGTTTGTTATGGTATCATTGGTAGTGTTCGCGACTTCGACCTTTGCGATGCAGATATTCGTGAAGACCCTGACGGGGAAGACCATCACACTCGACGTTGAGTCTACGGACTCAATAGAAAACATAAAGGCCAAGATTCAAGATAAAGAAGGCATACCTCCGGATCAGCAACGTCTGATTTTTGCCGGCAAGCAACTGGAAGATGGACGAACGCTCTCGGACTACAACATACAGAAGGAATCGACACTTCACTTGGTTTTGCGACTTAAAGGTGGCGGTGGCTTTTTTTCGGGTATCGAAGTGTCAAATGGATGGGCCACTATTCAACTTCAGTCATTAACGCCCAACAAAACGAATGTGCTGGAATACTCATCCAACTTAGCAATTTCGAACGCATGGACATCGATTGTCGAATTTGTGAGCGAAACAGCTACAACGAACTTGTACGATGTGATCGATCCAAACACCACCAGCCGCTTTTACAGAGTTCAGGAAAAATAATGCCGCCGAACCAGACCTCGGAGGTTACGGCTCGCAAGCTCGCCGAATCTCAACCTAAGGGGTCGCCTATTTGCTTTTCAGATGGAATAGGAGCGAACCGTTAGATCAAGGAAAAGAAAAAGCCCTGACTCGCAAGGAGAAAGGGCTTTAGAGTGGTGGCGAGACCCAGACTTGAACTGGGGACACGCGGATTTTCAATCCGCTGCTCTACCGACTGAGCTATCTCGCCGTCAAAAACAAGGCCGCGAATAGTACATGAAGCGCTCGTTCAGTCAACCGGGAAAAACCGAAAAAGTGGCACAAATGTGTAAATCCCACATCTGCATCGCCGCCCATACCGACAAAGGCTTAGTGACTTAAGGTCCAAAAGAGTGCAGGCTGTACGGGTTAGCAACGGCAGCGATGGGTAACGTCTCCGCTACAAGGACGATGAATTGATGTGCGCTTATTCTTCACGCGACGGAGACGATCGCGTCTACGACGATGCAATAAAGATGAACAGGCAGGGATTCCTACCCCACGACGAGAAAAATAAAGGATCTCATCACCCAAAAACCCAACTACCCAACGACAAGCTGCTGTTGAACCCGCTCGCTTCGGGTATGTATCCGAACCCATTCGAGGAGGTTGTCGGCCTGTGGCGATGCGATATTCTTCAGCACAACCACTCCGTTTTTACGCAGCTGAGTAACGCCGGCATACGAGACAGCGCTCCCTTTCATTCGCCGCCGAAGCTCGGCCGCTGGTGTTTTAAACAGCCATTCCAAATCAACCGGAATACGCCCATCCCCAGCGTCGCGCGGCGGACAGACGCTCGTACAGCCATCGCACCCAAACAGCCAATCGCCAATCCGACGACCTTCTTCCGGCGTAAGCACGGTCCGTTTTTCAATCGTCAGATAGCTGATGCATTTCCGTGCGTCTATCGGCTGCCCAAATGCAATCGCTCCGGTCGGACAATTCCTCACACAGGCCTGACACGTTTCACAAGCGAATGGCATTTGCGGAATATGAATCACCTCCGGCAACTCGCAATCGACAAAGAGGCAGCCGATAAATACCCGGACATTCTGTTGATCCGGAACGCGCAACAAATGATTTCCGCCATACACCCCCAGCCCACCTGCAACTGCAAAGAGCCGCTCATACACCGCCTCTGTATCCACCGTCGCCTCTGCGTGAACATCGGCACCCAACTGCTCATGCAAACCGCGAAGAATGGTTTGGCCGCGCACGTGATAATCGATCCCCTTCGCGTACGCAGAAATATAGCCCAGCAGAGCATCCTGAGCGGGTTTCGGAAAAAAATGCGTTGCTGCCGGATCGCCCCAATGGTTCGTAAACGCCACCACAATCACCGACTTGGCAAAGGCAAAATGCTCCCACGGATTGGCTTTGGCAGGAAACATTCGTTCAAGATAGTCCATCTCACCCTGCCGTCCGCTCTTCAGCCACTGCGCCATCCGCAGACTGTTTTCCTCAATCCGCTCCCGCAGCAGCGGATTATCCATCCGCAGGCAAGCCGAAGAATGTGCGCCGAGGGAGCGCGCTGTTTCAGCGAGCCACTCGGCAAACTGCTCTGACGATCCGGTGTTCATAAGGCGTAGATCCTATCACCCGGCCCTTCTGGTTGAGAAGCCCCAAACAAAACAGGAGGCACTGAATGCCTC
This sequence comes from uncultured Verrucomicrobiota bacterium, assembly GCA_964402125.1. GTDB lineage: Bacteria > Verrucomicrobiota > Kiritimatiellia > Kiritimatiellales > Pontiellaceae > Pontiella. The sequence continues at coordinate 9,840 of CAYOBH010000014.1, read as the reverse complement.
CTGTTTTCATGGTATTTGAGTCGCCCGAAAGGCAACTAACGGCCTCACATTGCGCCGCTGATATAGGTTTCCAGATTCTTGATCTTGAAATCTTTTTCCACGACAAGGTATTTCACCACGTCGCCGATCGACACAATACCGCAGAGCTGCTGATCTTTCAGCACCGGCAGATGACGAATTCGTTTTTCAGTCATCAACTGCATGCATTCATCCAGCGGAGTTTCAGGAGTAACGGTCGTCAACCGGGTGGACATTATCTCCTTCACAGGAACAGTATCGATGGACTTTCCTCGAAGCACCACCTTCCGAATCACGTCGCGTTCGGAAACGATGCCCACCAGCTGACCGCCTTCGGTGACAAGTGCGCTTCCGGCCGCGATGTCCTCCATTCTTTTGATGGCATCCTTAACCATTTGATCCGGTCTGACGGTTAAAGCGTCATACCCTTTCGATTTCAGCAGGTTCAACACTAGACCCATGATTTTACCTCCTTGGCAGTTATGGTTTTTAACAGAAAACTACTAACCCATCGATAGAGACATAAAAACATAGAGAACAAGGTTTGCAAACTCATTTATCCATGAATTTTTGAAGGGGCATACCGAAAAAGTAAACACCCCGAAGAAAGGACCTAAAGCAACATTCCGCGTCGAACATGGTCCGATACTGCGGGGCTGTCGCATTCAGCAATTATACGGAGGGCAAACTCAAAGGATGTTCCTGGCCCCTGACTGGTGATCAACCGCCCGTCAACCACAACGGATTCATCCGAACGAGTCAGATTGGGCATCGCTTCTTCCACGCCGGGATAACAGGTAAAGCGACGCCGCTCCAGCAGACCCGCTTCATGCAGCGCACGGGGAGCAGCGCAGATCGCTGCAATCCATTTTCCGTCCGCGTCAAAATCACGTAGCGCCTGCTGCACTCCGGCGTGTTTCATGAATAGATTGGCTCCTCCGGTGCCGCCTGGCAGAATAAGAATGTCAAAATCTGCAGGGTCAATCTGCTCCCATGCCGCATCCGGAACCAGCTTAACGCCGCGCGATGCCGTGATCGGACCGTCACTCAGCCCCGCAAGCACAACCTCCCACCGAGCTCGGCGGAGCGTATCGGTCACAATGACGGCTTCCATCTCCTCGGAACCGTTCGCAATAGGGATCAGCGCTCTCATTAGCCCTCCTATTCCATCACTTTCCGTAGTTCACTCACAACCTGCTCGCGCAGGGGCGATGCAACCGGCTCATTAAAATTTTCCTGAAGCACTTCAACCAAGCGTGTGCCGGAACAGACGACGACCCCGTTTACATTCATCAGGTCTTCGGGAAGGCGTGTACCGAGAAAACAGAGCACGGGATGAATGGGCAGTGTTGCACAGCCCTTCTGGTCGAGATAAGCGACCAACTCGGCGGTGGCGGCTTTTACCTGTTTAAGCGGTGGGCGAGAAGGCTCTTTCCCGCCGGCGAAAAGCTTGCCGCCGCGAAATTCAACGGATCCCTTCCAGTTCTTGGTTTCCACCACAAACACTCCGGCGGGACCAACGATAATGTGGTCAAAATTTTCCTCTCCACCGCGCAGGCGAAGTCCGTTGAAAATGGCGTACTCGGAACTCAGAAAAGCCAGCTCGTGAGCCACCCACTCCTCGCCCTTGGCCCCTTTAAGAAAGTTGCCCAGCCGGCGCTCACCCCAAACCAGCAAAAAGGAGGTAACCACCCCAACCAGCACAAACAAAAGGCCTACCAGCGACATGCTCATCCGGGGGAAAGGCAGGATTTCGCGCACGAGATAGCCGGTAACGAAACAGACGACCAACAACGGCCAAAACGCACGAAGCAGCCCTAAAACGCGGGGCACCTCCCCTGGGCTTCCATACACGCGGGCAAAACGCTGACTCAATAATTCTCTTGGTTTATCCATGCGCCCCATAATAGCGAACACACCCTTTGGATACAACCGCCGTTTTACCGTGCATCCGTAAATTTTACAAAAAAAGGCACCCCGCAAGGAGTGCCTTTTCAATTCCTGATGTAAGGAACAACCTATTCAGCAGCATCGTCGTTCAGCGCAGCTTTACGACTGAGACGGACGCGACCCTGATTGTCGATGTCGATACACTTAACGCGCATGGCATCACCGGGTGAACAAATATCGCTGACAGAAGCAATGCGCTCATTCGCCATTTCGGAAATATGCACAAGGCCTTCTTTGCCCGGCATACATTCAACGAATGCACCAAAGTCCTTCACGGCAATTACTTTACCGTCGTAGGTCTTTCCGATTTCAATTTCGGCGGTCAGCGCATTCACTTGGCTGACAGCGCTGTTCATGGACTCGGCATCAACCGCGAAAATGTTCACCGTTCCATCTTCTTCTATGTCGATCTGTGCACCGGAGGATTCCGTGATCGCGCGGATATGCTTTCCGCCGGGGCCAATCAAGGCACCGATCTTATCCGGATCAATCTTAATGGTGGTGATGCGCGGAGCGGAAGCAGCCAGCTCTTCACGAGCGGACGGAAGAATAGATTCGATGTAGTCGAGAATTTCCATCCGTCCCTTACGGGTCACTTCAAACGCTTCCGTGACCTGATCCCAGTCGAGACCGGCAATCTTGAGGTCGACCTGGAAGCCGGTAATCCCCTTGCGGGTTCCGACCACCTTAAAGTCCATATCGCCGCAATGGTCTTCTGCACCGAGAATATCAACGACCTGAATCGATGCCCCTTTTTCATCGGTGAACAGACCGGCAGAAATCCCGGCGACCGGAGCTTTCAGCGGAACACCGGCATCCATCAGCGCCAAGCAGCCGCCGCAGGCGGTCGCCATGGAAGAGGAACCATTAGAACCCATGATTTCAGAAACCACGCGCACGGCGTACGGAAAATCATCCGGAAGCACAGGAACAATGGAACGTTCAGCAAGGTTTCCGTGTCCGATTTCACGACGGCCGGTCATACCGAGTCGGCCTACTTCACCGACCGAATAGGGCGGAAAGTTGTAGTGCAGAATAAATTCCTTTTCCTTTATTCCGCCAGTAACGGCATCAAGCCCCTGAGACTCTTTCTTCGTGCCGAGCGTAACCGTACAGAGCGTCTGGGTTTCGCCGCGACTAAAGACCGCCGAACCGTGCGTACGGGGCAGAACGCCGACCTGCGCATCGAGTTCACGGATCTTATCGAACGCACGACCGCCAATACGCGTTCCGCCTTCAATCACATTCTTGCGGACGGTTTCGACTTCGAGATCGTGGAATGCGTGGAAGAAGTCGTTCTCTTTCATTTCGTCGCCGAAGATTTCTACCATCTGCGGTTTCAGCTCTTCCTTCAGCGCTGTAACGGCGTCCTGACGTTCAATTTTGCCGACAATTTTCATCAGTTCTTTGAACTTTTCACCCACCAGTTCGCGGGCTTTATCGAGGAATTTGGTGTCCAGAACCGGAGCTTCAACCACCTTCTCGGGCAGTCCAAGCGCCTTACGGAGCTCAAGCTGTGCGTCGCAAATTTTAATCACTTCTTCGTGGGCGCGCTTCATCGCCGCAATAAAATCGGCCTCGCTGATTTCCTGTGCTGAGCCTTCGATCATCATCGCCTTTTCGCGCGTACCGCAATAGGTCAGATCAAGTTCGCTCTGTGCGAGTATTTCGTGATCCGGATTGATCACCCATTCGCCGTTTACACGCCCAATACGAACACAACCGATCGGACCAGAAAACGGCAGTTCAGAAATCATCAACGCCGCCGAGGCTGCGTTAACACTCAGAATGTCCGTATCCAGCTTCTGGTCGCAGCTGATCAGCATATTGTTAATCTGCACTTCGCAGAAGAATCCATTCGGGAAGAGCGGACGGATCGGACGGTCCGTTACGCGCATCGTGAGGATTTCCTTCTCCGAAGGACGCGCTTCGCGCTTGATATAACCGCCCGGAAAACGCCCTGCGGCATAAAATTTTTCGCGGTATTCCACCTGCAGCGGGAAAAAGTCCACGCCTTCTTTCGCTTGCTTTTCAGCGGTCACCGCCGAGAAAACAATATTCTCACCGATTCCGCAGGTAACGGCTCCGTCTGCCTGCCGAGCAAGCAAACCGGATTCGAGGACCATCGTTTGGCCGCCGACTTCGAATTCAACTCTAGTTGTACCCTTCATACTTAAAATTGCGCCCTTGCTTTTTATTCTGAAGAGCGCACCTTTCCTGTTTGTTTTTCTTGTCTTCCGTCGAAAGTTTTTCCAGACGGAACCTATTCGTTTAGTGCGCCGATTTCGAGCTTTGTAGAAACGACGCAAGCCCTTTAGAAATAAAGGGCTTGCAAACGAATTAGGATTTTAAACATCCCAAAAGACGATTATTTACGCAAGCCGAGTTTAGAAATCAGCTCTTTGTAGCGGGCATCGTCCTTCTTCTGTAGATAGCTCAGCAGCTTACGGCGCTTGTTGACCATCATAATGAGGCCGCGACGCGAACTGTGATCTTTCTTGTAAATTTTAAGATGTTCAGTCAGTTCCTTAATGTGCGCAGTCAGCAACGCAACCTGAACCTCTACAGATCCGGTATCCTGCTCGCTACGCTTGAATTCATTTTTAATTTCAGCTTTAAGTGCTTGATCCACGTGTGGACTCCTTGTTTTTCTCTTTCTATCCAAATCAGGCGCGGAACTATACGGATCACCCTACCCCATGTAAAGCACAGTTTTACCGGGTTTTTGCATGCTCCAAATCGTACCGTTTCCCCCTTCGCTAGAGCAGTGATGAACTACGCACCAGGCGCTGGACGATGGAACGAGTTGGAAAAAGGGATTTAGGCAGAATGATTTTTTGGGGCAGAATAATGTTGGGCGTCCCTGCCTGCCTTGCCGTACCGCGGGCATCCTTGCCTGCCTCACGACGCAGCCCCGAACAACGAACGGCCGCTTGCGCGGCACGTTCGTCCGGGGGGATGATCGCCCACGTCCCGACGACCTTCTTAGGGTTCGATTCGGCTTCCGCGGAGGCGGAATAAGGCGTTTGTCGGTGTCGCCGAACTTTCGTAGTACACGTCCTCCAGAAGATCGGAGCGCGATTCGCGGTGGGTCAAGACCCCTTCCAAAGGCTCCCAATCGCCTTCAGAGAGATCGAAGCTCTGGAGGATTTCGATCTCCATATCTTCTACGGAGGGATCCCAAGTGTAGCCCAAAAACGCCGTGTCGCCTTCGATCAGGAGGCCAATCTCCGGCGGGTCGGGCTGCCACGGATCGAGCCGCATCGCATGCTCAAGCGCGTTGGGGATGCCGTCGCCATCGGGGTCAGCCGCATCGCCGCTGATATTCTGATCGTCGAGTTCCTGTTGGGTGAAGTTCAGATTGCGCCACGCGTCGCGCGAGGCGTCGCGGATGCGCACGACCGCCTGCGTTTCCACGCACAGCGTGTATCCCGCGTTGGGCAGGAGCGTCAGCACAACCGTCTCGTCGCCTTCGACAGCACTGTCCGCAAGCGGCTGGACATCGACGACCGCCGCACGTTCCCCTGCCTCGATCTCGATGCTGCGGGAGAGCGTATCGTAGTCGACCCCTTCTGTGGCGGTGCCGCTGACCGCGTAATGCACCGTCAAGGCAGCACCCGCCGCGTCGGTGTCGCTGCGGCTAAGGAGGAAGTGTCCGGGCAACAGCCCATCCTCGCGTGCCAGCGGCGAAACGGCGTTCACAAAGATGCCGAGCCGCGGATAGGAGGTGATGATATCGGCCTGCGTCCCGTGCTCCCATTCGGTGGCGTTGTTGAAGCCATCGCCGTCGAAATCATCCGACCCCTTAATGTCGCGGATGTCGATCAGCAAGTCGTCGGGATTGGCGTCGACCAGGGCCAGCTCCAGGCGGTCCGGGATGTTATCGCCGTCAAGATCCTCATCGTGGACTCCACTCGCGGCATCGACAACGAACACGCGCAATTCCCGCGCTTCGCGCGAGGTATAGCAGGCGGCGACGCGGGCGAGACCGTCGGCGAGCGGCGCAATGGCAATGTCGGTGTAGCGGCCCGATGGACTGTCCGCGAGGGTGAAGTTGACGATGGCCCCCGAGTTTTGGGTGTCGAATGCGTTGGCATTCAGGCGACCCAACATGGACCAGACGCTCAGCAGAGAGCCTGCGTCCGGCAGCCAAGCGTTAGCCACGTCGACGACCACGCCATCGATCTTCGCCAAGTTCGTCACCGCCGGCCACATCTGCACGGCGTCCCGCCCATTCCAGTCGTAGTCCGGATCAAGCGGATTGCGCAGTGGGTCGGGATCGTAGCGATTGAGCCTTACTGTCGCGTCGCCATCCATCCAAGTGGCATAGAGCGTTTCGTTCGTGCCCCCCGCGCAGAGCGCCACGGCATTGCCGGTCGCGTCACTCATCCGCACGGACGCCATGCCGCCGGTAACCGAAGCGCGTGCACCGTCCCAGTAGAGACTGTCGACACCCCCGCTTTCGGGCAGAGTGACGAAGCGTCCGGGTTCCGGACTCGTCCAGCCGGCGCATGCCATTGCGAGGTCGCGTCGGGCTGCGAGCGATTGCACGGTACGTACCGCACCCCAAGTGTCGGTGGCGCGATCATAGCCCACGGCGCGGATTGATGTGCTGCTCGCATCGTACAGCGTGGGCGTCTGGGCGTAGACCAGCGCGTTGGTGGCGGTCGAGGAGAATACAGCCATGTCGGCAAGGTAGCCGTTGAGGGTAATGACGCTTTGCGGCGCCTGCCAAGCCCCATCGAGGCAGCAGGCGGCGTTGAGAACCGAGTAGGCCTCAGGATTGACAACGACACCCGGGCGGGACTCCCATACAAGCAGCCATACATCCTCTTCGATCTGCGCAAGTTCGATCCGCCCGAGACCCTCCACGTCCGAGGCCACGACGACAGGTTCGCCGAAGCCGTCGCCGTCCGCGAGGCTCACGACAAGATCCGTCTTCTTCGCGTTCGCGTCGAACATGCCGAAGGCGAGAAAATCGCCCGATTGCGCAAACGAGGATCCCTTAGGCAGATTGCGCACGACGACCGGCGCGTCGCCCATGAAGTCAGTCGATGCGACGGGGCGTTCCACGATCTTGATGGCCATGTCGGAGAGCGTGATCGAGCTTTCGGTGGTAAACTCGTGATCGATTCGAGCGAGATTAATGGTCCACTCCTTCTCGATCTCGGTGATGTAGGCGTCGAGCTTGGCGCGGATAAAGGCGTTAACGTCCCCTTGCGCGCGCTTGATCGGCGGCCAATCGCCAAAGGTGTTCGGCGTAATCACGAGCGAGGGCTGCCCAGCGACGAGGTCGTCCTCGTTACCGGTGATTTCGATGCCCGCGTGAAGGTTGAGGTGGTCGCCCATCGCAGAGCCCTCGAAACCCGCACCGAAGCTGACGCCCAGCTTGAACTCGTTCTCGAAGACGCCAGAGCTGTTCTCCTGGCCGCCAAAGGAATGGCGGTTGGGCGTCAGTTCGAGGTCATCACGCTGGCGCGTGATGGGTCGATCTGCGGTCGGGTTGTCCGTGCCGACCTCTTCGGAGCGCTCGGGTTCGATGGTGCGCCAAGTAGTGGTGTTCTGCAGCGCGCCGCCGACGTCGAGCCGCCCGAAAAGTTGTAGGGCGCCTGTCTTGTCTGCGGCGGTAATGAGCGGCCCAACGTACGGCAGCTTGCCGGTGATGCCCTCGAGGTTATAGCGCAGCGTAAGGTCGATCGAGGCGCCCACGTCGGTGTTCAGCTCAAAATCGGACCAGAGCGAACCCCCCAGCGAGGCGCTGCGTTTCGTCGAAGCGCTGCCGGCGACGCGGTTGATCGAGCCTTCGATGCCGATTCTTTCGAGGAAGGCGGGCGCGTAGTCGGCAAGGTCGATTTCCTCCTTACCGATGGAGCCGCCGACCTCAAAGCTCAGCGCTTGGTTTTGGCCGTTGAAGCCGACCGCCGCCGTAGACTCAAACTGCAGGCCCAACAGACCGGGTCCTACACCCAGCCCGCCCTCGGCAGGAGCATCGGCCCCCTCTTCCCACGAGACGCCTAGTTCATAGTCGTAGGAAAGATACCCGTCGCTCTCCGTGATGCCGCCGCTCATCGATGGCAGGGCGGAGAGTTTACCGTCCGGCACCTTGGAAGCGTAGGTTTCCTTGAGGTCGGCGTACGCACCCTGCGCGGAGGCAGCAGCCGCAAACGTGTCGGCGGCGAAAGCCAGCCAGCGCGGAAGTTCGATTGACGTCAAGGCAACGCCCGTGAACGACGCCAACTTGCATGCACCTGATTCGGCGCGTATCACAAGCATGGGCACCACATTACCGGGACGCAACGTAGCCACGTTCACTTGGCCAGTCACGGAAACCGAGGCAGCAGGAGTTTCAGGCGACATCCGGGTCATCACCTGATTCTCATTCGAGAGCGTCTGGAGCCACGTCCAGATCCGGTCAGGATCGGATGCCGGCGGCAAACGCGCGGGATCGTCCGGAAAGCAGGCTGCACCTTGGGCGGACGCATAGGGTACATAGGCATTCGTTGCATTCTTGTAGCGCGCATCGACCAGCCAAACCTCTGTTATACGATCGTCCCACGGCACCGTCTCCAGCGCGCCCGGCGAACCGTTTGGAGCGTCTTCCTTCTGCCGGTCGTAGGTCTGCGACGGCACGCTGGCGGACGCGTCCACCGTCATTTGAATCGCGGTGCCCGTCTCCGGCTGTTCCGCGCTTCCAGCCGCCTGGACGCCGTGCAAGACATGTCCCCGACGATCCCATCCCCCCGGAGCGGCGTCGAGCGCCACTGGCGTCAGCGCAATTTCCCCGAGGTTCACGTTGAAATCCCAGTAATTTGTCGTGCAAGGATAGTCCTTCAGCACAACCCGCCGCTGGTAGGGATAGTATCCCGGCGCGGTGATCTTAAGCAGATGCCCCTCCCACGAGAAGAGCGTGTTGAGTTGGAAAGCGTCCGTGTTCGCCTTGGTGACAATCGGCTGCGTGCTGCCGTCGCTGCGCCGCATCTCAACGGCCGCGCCGGAGACCGGGAGACCGCTGACTGCATTCTTGACGGAGCCATTAACATAGATACGGGGACGCGTGAAGAACGTAACCACTGCCCGCACCGGCGTATTGGTCGATAGCGTGCTGTAACGGATGGCCTGCCGCTGCCAGCCTCCGGGTGCATCGTAGTCCCAATCCACATAGGGCGATGTGGTTACCCCTTCAAAGATGTGAGGCGTGGTGTAGCTATTGCCTTCATATTTGAACGGAAAATCGTCGATCACCTCAGCCGGGTTGTCCATGTGCACGGAGACCACCTCCAACTCATACGGCGGAAGCGGCAGAGAAGCGACGCTCCCCCCGGCTATCGTGTTGACCGCATAGGGACCTTCCCCCGGCACCGCAAAAATCTTGCGTGTCCCGTTATGGAGAGTGAAGGTGAAATAGTAGGTCTGCACCCGTTCCCGGTCAACGGAGCCGCAGTTGTAAATGCGTCCCGGCAGATCCTTGTACTCGAGCATGTCAGGCGTTGTCGTCGTCTCGGCGATGGGGTTCTCGTCGTCGCCCGTGTAGTAGGTGACGGTGATGGTCGGCGCGTTCGTCGGCGTGCGGTCCGGATCCAACCGGCTGCTCTGCATCCAGTGCGCGATCATCGGCAGCGGTGTCTGGTTGAGCACCGCCCCATAGGGCGGCTCGGTTGCTGGCGGCTCTCCAGGGTATTCGCCCCACGCGAAGGTAGTGCGCGACACGGTGGTCGTACTGGAGAGATAGGGATGGCTATCGCCGCTGAGCGTCAGCGTGCCCCCGATCAAATTGGTCCACACGGCCCGCAGCCCGCCATAATACTGGCGGATCGGCGCGGTCGCGCCATTCGACAACGAAAAAGTCGTCTCGCTTTCGATCGGATCGATGAC
>CAYOBH010000013.1:6440-30790 GCA_964402125.1 uncultured Verrucomicrobiota bacterium | reverse complement strand
ATTAACGTTCATTTGCGGTTTCTCTACTGCATTTTTTAGGTTTAAACCTTGCGGTGTATCCGTCGAGCTCGTTCAGCCAGTTGTTCAATATCGCCGGCACCGATGATCAGCAGCAGATCGCCCGGTTGCAGCGTAGCGCAAACCTCTTTCCACGCGACATCCAGCGTCGGGACATATTGAAGCCGACCGTTCCACTCGTCCGAAAAACGGGCGAGCAGATCGAGCGAGGTGCCGCCCTCAATCGGTTGTTCGGAGGCGGCATACACCGGCACCAGCCAAAGCGTATCAATGCCCTTAAAGCTCGGCGGGAAATCCGTGCCCAGTGCCAGCGTCCGGGTGTAGCGATGCGGTTGAAAAACAGCGAGCAACCGCTTCGGTTTAAGCTCCAGCGCCGTCTGTACCAGCGCAGCTATTTCGGTCGGATGATGCGCATAGTCGGAGATTATGCGAACGCCATCGCTTTCAAAAACCGTCTCAAAACGGCGACGCACCGGCTTAATCTTTTCAAATTCAGCGAGCAGCTCGTCCGAGGTTTTCCAGTTTTTACACACCGCCAACGCCGCTGATGCGTTCCACTGATTATGCCGCCCCGGCAACGCCAGCGGAAACGGCTCCACCGGAAAGAAAAAGGGTTCACATTTCGGATGCACCGCACAAAGACGACGAGCAATCGGATCGTCGGAACGATAATAGACTTTCTTCCGCGTATTCTGAATCAACTGTTCAAAGCAACCGACAAACGCCGACTCGGAGGCATGATGCTCCATGTGATCATAGTCAATATTGGTAATCACCGCATAGTCCGGCGTATAGCCGGAAACCGTCCCGTCCGACTCATCGGCCTCAACCACCATCACTTCACCATCACGAGCAACGCCCTCAAATCCACCCACTTCCCCGCCGATGCAGTATCCGCAGTTGAGCAACTGCGCAATCATGGCCGTGGTGGTGGTTTTCCCATGGGTCCCGCTCACCGCAATAGAGGTCCGCACACGCATCAGCGCCGGCAAAACCTCGCCGCGACGAGAAACCAGAAGACCTCGATCCAGCGCCGCCTGAACCTCCGGATGGGTGCCAGGAACCGCCGTGGAGCGCACCAGCCAGCTGACGGATGAATCAATGTGCGCCGCTGCGTGCCCGGCCTCAATTAAAATTCCGTTTCGCTCCAGCCACTCCGTTTGACGATTACGCCGCAGATCGCAGCCCGAAACCGTAAAACCGCGCTCTTTCAGCAGCCATGCCACGCCCGCCATACCGATGCCGCCGATGCCCATCAAGTGTACATGACCGCCGCAATGAATCCGCTCCTCTGCCTGATCGACTGGCCCCATCGCTACTCACCCGCCACCCGTTCAAGCAGAGCGGCCAACTGCTCCGCCGCATTGGAATTTGCGCGCTTCTTCATTGCAACCGCCATTCGTTCAATACGTTTCGGGTTGCGCGATACGTTCGTTAAATAGTCCGCAAGCCAAGAATCGGTCAAATCATCCTGCGCTATCACATCGGCGGCGCCCGAATCCTGCATGACCCGCGCGTTGCCCATTTGATGATCACGAATCGCAAACGGATAAGGAACAAAAAGCGCCGGTACACCGAAGGCCGCCAGCTCTGCACAGCTTGCCGCCCCAGAACGGCAAATCGCCAGATCGACGTTCAAATAGAGTTCATCCATCTTCTGCACAAAATGGTGTACTTGGGCTTTAATCCCGGCAGAAGCATACACCTGCTCCACTCCGCTGCTCTCCTGCAAACCAGCAATATGCTGAACTTCCAGCACTGCCCCTGCTGCTGCAGCCAACGCAATAGCCGAAGGCACCGTGAGATTCAGCACCTGTGCTCCGCGGCTTCCGCCCATCACCAGAATACGCAACGGGGCAGTCGAATCGCGCTTCGTTCGCGGCTGCGCACTGGCCAGTTGAAGCTCTTTACGCAGCGGCATCCCCGTGGTCTCAATACGGCTGTGCTTGAGGTAATACCGCGTTTTATCAAAACTCACAGCCACCGCATCGGCCTTGCGGGCCAGAAACGAAACCGCGCGCCCCGGCACCAAATTGGCCTCATGCAACACATACGGAACTCCCAGCTTGATCGCCGCTTTCACCGGGCCGAAGGAGGCATAACTGCCCATGGCCAACAGTACATCCGGCGGATCCTTGCGCATTGATCTCAGCGCTGAGCGATACGCCTTAAACAATCGCACCACCGTCTTTAAACTGCGCAGCGAAAGACCAAACTGAAATCCCTCCGATGGCACCGTCACCACTTTACCCGGCCAGCCGGCGACCGCATCGCTCTCCACATCTTTGCCCGCCATCCACAGCGTTACCTCATGCCCTCGTTCAAGCAGCGCGTACGCCGTCGCAAGCCCCGGGAAAATGTGTCCCCCGGTGCCGCCGCACGAAACTCCAACTTTAAGTTTTCTGCCCATAAACTCCATCCGTTAAAAGGTCGGAATTTCTAGCACGGGGTTCCCATAAAGACACGCCAATAATATGCGCAATAGAGAACGGGTAAACTGTAAATGAAACCGTCCGGCTTTCCCCTGCCCCGTCCTTACCAGAAGTGATAGGCGTCAAATTTAACCACGTAGAGACCGAGCAGAAAATTGGTGGTGCCATGCGCAATGATCGCAGCCCAGATGTCGCGCGTTTTGATGTAGAGCAGGCCAAAGGCGATACCGCAAATGATTCCCGCCATCCACTCGCGGTGCTCTATCCCGAAGAAGGCGGAAATGAGCAGGAGCATCGCCCAATTGAGCTTGCCGGAGTCGATCTTGAAAAAGGGGCTGCCGAGCATCCAGCGATATAGAAATGCGCGGAAGAAAAACTCTTCGATGATCGCGATCACGACGGTGGTTCCGAACATGTGCACCCAGAAAGCGAACCATCCGGTGGCGCGCGGATCGTATACATGCAGCCCGGCGTGCTCACCCTCTTGGATCACTTCGTAGGGGAGCATTTGGCCCTGTCCATTATCGTAAAGCTCGCGCGTTTTAAACGGTTCAATCAGTTCAACAAAGAGGCGGTCATACCACTCGGTCACCGCCGGGGCTTTCTCCTGCATCCAAGACGTTTCGAGTCCAACCCAGACGACGAGGATCAAAATGCCGACCCCAACGGCCGCAGGAATATTTTTCAGTTTCAGACGGGGATACCAGCGCCACGGTCGGAAGGCGGCGAGAATGATGAGACCACCGATAGTGCGGAAAAGGTAGTTTTCAGACCAGACCATCAAGGTCAGCCAAATGGCAAACGGAAGGGCATGAGCAATGACGGCCCAGGAGTTTTCTTTCTGCTCTTCCGGAGTCAGTTCCGGCGCGCGTCGTTCGCTCATGTTGTCTAGTCCTCTTTATCGCTCTTCGAGTCGACCTTTTTGGGCTCTTCGTCATCCGACTTCGCGCCTTCGCGCTGCCCTTTTTTAAATTCGCTCAGACTCTTCCCCAGCGACCGCGAAAGTTCCGGCAGCTTTTTTGCGCCGAAGAGCAGCAGAATGACTAGAAAAACCAGAACCACTTCGCTGCCGCCGGTAAATCCGGGAATAAATGCCAATATATTCACAACCTACTCCTCGTCTTTCTTTGCTTCCGCTACATCATCCGCCTCATCAACATGGTGCGATCGGCTTTTCCGGCGGATCGCACCGCGCTCGGAAAAGTGAAGAAACCATATACAGAATTCATACAGCAAAATCAACGGAATCGCCATTTGAACTTGCGTTACCCAGTCGGGCGGAGTCAACAACATAGCCAGAATAAAAATGCCCACAATCACATGACGGCGCTTATTTCGCAACTGCGCCGAAGAGAATATCCCCACCTTGCCCAGCGAAATAATGATGACCGGCAACTGAAAGGCGACCCCAAAACCAAGCAGGACTTGCAGCACAAAATCAATGTACTTGCGGTAATGGAGAATATTTTCGCCGCTTAGCCGCTCATTCACTCCCATCAGCAAATCAATCGCCACCGAAAGTGTGATGCGGTAACCGACCACAACCCCGATCAAAAAAAGAAGGCCGGAAAAAAATGCAATCCGCTGAATTACACGGCGCTCCGCATCCCGAACCCCAGGCAACACAAAAGAGCCGACAATCACCATCAGCGCAGGAAGGCTCACCACCAGCCCACCCCAAAAGGCGAGCGAAAACCACATTTTAAAGCCCGAGGTCAACTCATGGAACTGTAGCGTGACGCGCCCTGATTCGAGATACGATTGCACCGGAGTTAAAAGCATCTGAATGATCCACGGCACAAAAAACGCCGTAATGATCATTCCGATCGCCAGCGCAATACCGGAACGAATGAGGGTTTTCCTAAACTCCTCCAAGTGATCAAGAAACGGCATTTCCCGATCATCATATCGAAAGCGCGCAGCGAGCGATTTAAACGGATTTCGCATCGTCGCCCTCATCCGCATCGCTCACCGCTTCGTCCTCGTGAAACTCTGCCGGCGCACCTTCGGACTCCAGCTCTTCGCCAATCCGATGCGGCTCATCATCCTTCAGATCGCCGTACAAGATTTCATGCTTCAAGCTTTCCGCCGTATTACGGAGCCGCCCCAGCGTTTCGTTCATTTTCCGAAAAATGCGCGGCGCATCCTTGGAACCAAACAACATTAACAGGACCAGCGCCACCACAACGAATTCGGAGGCGCCGGGACCAATATATGCAAGCTGGAATACCCCCAAAAGCATGATTAAGCAAAGTCGTTGCGATAACTCTGGCGCAGCACAAAATCCATCAGCACCAGCGCGGTCATGGTTTCAACAATCGGCACAGCGCGCGACACGACGCATGGATCGTGACGCCCCTTGGCTTCAAGCACGGTCGGCTCGCCGGCAAAGGTCGACGTCTTCTGAGACTGACCAATCGTGGCCGGCGGCTTAAAGGCTACACGAAAAACAATCGGCTCGCCGTTGGAGATCCCGCCCTGTACGCCGCCGCTGTAGTTGGTGCTGGTGCCGAGTGATCCGTCGGCCTTCAGTTCATACGGATCGTTATGCTCCGAACCAAACATGCGCGCGCCGGAAAAACCGGAGCCGATTTCAAACCCCTTCGTTGCGGGGATCGACAGCATCGCCTGCGCAAGCTTGGCCTCAAAACGGTCGAATACCGGCTCGCCCAGACCGACCGGCACATTTTTAACCACACAGGTCAGCACACCACCGACCGAATCTTTACGGTCGCGGGTGGCGGCCACCAGTTCGATCATCTTTTTGGCTGCCGCTTCGTCGGGGCAACGGATGATGTTGGCATCAATCTGCTCGCGCGTCGGCGGCTCTGCACTCAAATCGCGCGCATCAACAGTACCGACAGAGCTGACCCACGCTGTAATTTGAGTACAAAACTGTTCCTTAAGCCACTTTTCGGCAATGGCTCCTGCGGCCACGCGTCCGATCGTTTCGCGCGCACTGGATCGCCCGCCGCCGCTGGATGCGCGGTTTCCATACTTCATCTGATAGGTAAAGTCGGCGTGCGAGGGTCGCGGCACATTGCTCATTTCGCCGTAGTCACCCGGGCGCTGATCTTTGTTGTTGACCATCAGTCCAATCGGTGTTCCCAGCGTTTTCCCGTTTTCCACGCCGGAGAGAATAATGACCTGATCGGCCTCATCGCGCGGGGTGGTCATATCGCTCTGGCCGGGTCGACGTCGTGTAAGCTGCGGCTGAATATCCGCCTCGCTCAGTTCCAGATTTGCCGGACAGCCGTCCACAATGGCACCGACCGCCTTGCCGTGTGACTCTCCAAAGGTTGATACTTTATAAAGTAATCCAATCGTACTCGACATATTGCATCCTTATTCCGTGGGCACTTCAGCGTGCTCCAATTCAACACCGTGTTTAACAAGGCGTTCTTATAACATCAACACGGGGCGGATTTGGACGAAAAACTACAGGAAACTTCCTTTACAACCTGCATGTAAACCATATTTTAATTGCATTCGAATTCCCATTGTGGACAATTCGAAATTCGTCTCACAACAGAACAGACAAGGGTTTTATGAAAGCAGACAGACACCGACAGGATATTTACTCCGGCCAGGACTACGAAGAAAAATCGACTAACCAGGCTTCTTCGAGAACCACCACCCAACACCAGCGCGAAATACGCCGACAACAGATTATCTCCATAGTGATCTTTGTTTCTATTGTTGGCGTGGTTGTTGGGCTGACGTACTTGATTATCATGTGGCAAGAGAGCTTTCAGGATGACGGCGACACGGTAAGAAACGATGTCGGCACTAAATACATTCCTCTTCTCAACGACGAGACAGACTGGGTAAGAGATTATCCGACAACCTACGCTGATCCGACATGGGACGGAGAGGGCGAGCGTCCTCTCAGCGCTGAATGGATCAAAAAGGCCGCACTGAATATTCATTGGGCAGAAACAGCTGTGAATTTGTCTAAAAACGATAAAGAAGCCCTGAAAACTGCCGCCAAATATTATGAACAGGTGTTGGAAATTTTTCCTGACATTGAAAATGTAAAGCCCCCCCTTGCAAATGTTTATCTTCAGCTCGAACGATATGAGGAGGCCATTGTCCTGTTTGAAAACATTCCTGAAAAAGAACGTACGCACAACCTGTTAAACAATATGGGCATTGCTCTGACCACAGCAGGAAAATATGAACAGGCCGAAACCTGTTTAAAGCAGGCACTGGAAAAACAGCCCGACTATGCCGCAGCCATGAAAAATTTGGCCACGCTCTATAAGGAGCAGAATGTCCCGACCAAAGCGATTGATGCCTACGAGAGATATTTGACCGCCCACAAAGAAGACACCGGCACCCGCTACGCCTATGGGCTGTATATGATCCAGACCAAAGACTGGAAACGTGCCGCAGAACAGTTTCGGATTCTGACGGAAGAGCTTCCCGGGGAAGCCATCAATTATAAACTGCTGGCTGAAGCAGAAAAACAGTTGGGCAACACAGCGACGGCATTAGCGGCACTGGAACGGTTCAATCTGCTCACCGACAGCTCCAACCAATAACGGACCACTACTTCAGCAGCGCAAACAAAAGATGGTTCAGCCCAAGCGCAATCAGCGCAGCGAGAAAATCATCCACCACAATCCCAACGCCGCCGTGAATATGCTGAAGCTGCTTAATCGGCGGCGGCTTGGTAATGTCAAAAATGCGGTGAAATAGAAATCCGCTCAGCAGTGCCCACGGATTTGACAAGCCGATCACAGTGATGGGCAGCGTTAAATATTCATCCGCCACAATGCAACCCGGATCTTTCCCACCGATGACCCGCTCCGCCACTCCACAGATTGGAATTGCCAGCAGCGTCATAAAGACACACAGCACCATCTGCAGCGGAACGCTCTCTAAAAACATGAGTCCCCACGCCATCGGCAACCCTACCAGCGTACCGACCGTTCCGGGCATGATCGGGCTACGGCCCGTTCCAAACCCCACCGCAATCCATTTAATAAACTGTTTCATGGTTCTTTTTCTAACACAGAGAACGCCTGCAGCGAACTCATAAAATCCCTCTCCAATAAAAAAAACTCCCGCCACTAGACGGGAGTTTCTGATCACGCATCAAGCATTACGTATTACGCATTACGTATTACGTATTACGCATCACGCATTACTTATCAGTCAGAGCCACAACGCCGGGCAGCTGCTTGCCTTCCATGAATTCCAGCGAAGCACCGCCGCCGGTGGAAACATGGCTCATCTGATCCGCCACGCCGGACAGATTAACGGCCGCCACGCTGTCGCCGCCGCCAATAATGCTGATGCTGTCGGACTTGGCCACGGCCTCGCAGACGGAGAAGGTACCTTTTGCGAACGGCGCCATTTCAAAACAGCCCATCGGGCCATTCCAAACGACGGTCTTCGCGCCGGCCACTTCCTTGCAGTACATGGCGATGGTCTTGGGCCCGATATCGAGGGCCATCCAGCCATCTTCAATACTGTCGCCTACGACCTTGGTTTGGGCTTCGGCGGAAAAGGCATCGGCCACTAGGTTGTCGATCGGAAGCAGGAGTTTGACACCCTTGGCTTTGGCCTGCTTGAGAATCTCGCCGGCGAGTTCCACCTTGTCGTCTTCGCAGAGCGATTTGCCGATGGCCTTGCCCATCGCCTTGTAGAAGGTGTAGGCCATGCCGCCGCCGATCAGAATGGCGTCGCACTTGCCGAGCAGGTTGGTGACGACGTCGATCTTGCCGGAAATCTTCGCGCCGCCGATGATGGCGACGAACGGACGCGTTGGTTTTTCCAGTGCGTTGCCGAGGTATTCGATCTCCTTTTCCATGAGGAAACCGGCGGCGTTCTGCTTGTAGTACTGGCAGACGATCGCGGTAGAGGCGTGGGCGCGGTGCGCGGAACCAAAGGCGTCGTTGCAATAGATCTCGCCATCGCCCAGCTCGGCGAGCTTCTTGGTGAACTCCTTCTGCTTCGCCTTCATTTCGGCCTTGGCGGCCTGCTTCTGCTCGTCGGTGGCATCGTCGGCCACCTTGGCCTTGCCTTCCTCTTCCTTGTAGAACCGGGTGTTTTCAACCAGCATCACCTCGCCGGCCTTGAGGGCCTTGGCTTGGGCGATGGTTTCGGCGCCAACGCAGTCGATTCCAAACTGAACCGGCTTGCCGAGCAGCTTCTGCAGATGGGCCGCGACCGGCTTGAGGCTGAATTCGGCCTCGTAGCCTTTGCCCTTCGGCCGTCCGAGGTGGCTCATCAGCACGAGCGATCCTCCGTTGTCCAGCACATAGTTGATAGAGGGCAGCGCGGCGGTAATGCGCGTGTCGTCGCCCACCACGCCGTCTTTAATCGGCACATTAAAATCAACGCGCATCAGCACACGCTTGCCCTGCACATCCAGATCTTTGATCGTCAGCTTATTCATTGATTAACTCCTTGTAGGTTTAAAGTTGCCCAAAATGAGCCGCTGACTATAGACCGTTCCTATGATGAGTCAAACGAAACCAAATCGCGGAAGCATCTCTTTTTCGGGGATTCAACTCCGAACGGCATTCCATATCAGAGCGCGGAACCGCGCCAGTGCAGCTTTTGCGAGAGGACTGAAAAATAGCTATGCTCGCGCAGCTGGAGGAAGCGGGCTGCGTGCGGGCTCTTTTCAATCTCAATTCGGGCACCCCGCTCGACCGTATATTCATCCTGTCCATCAATAGAGAGAATGAGTTCCTTCGCGGCACTCACCACATCGATCACAATTCGGCTGGAGTCCGGCACCACCAGCGGGCGCGAACCCAATGTATGCGGACAAATAACATTGATCCCGAAGCCGGCAATGCCCGGATGCAGAATCGGGCCTCCTGCCGACAGTGCGTGGCCTGTACTTCCGGTCGGCGTAGAGACAATCATGCCGTCGCACATAAATCGACCGACCGACTCGCCGTCGATGTTCAGTTCTAGGCCGACGATCCTGGAGGAGCTTCCCCAGCCGAGCACAATATCATTGAGCGAAGACTCCACACCCAGCAGCGTCTCTCCGTTAAAAATGCGGCACGTAGAAACCATTCGTTCGGAAACCTTGTACGACTCCGAAGCAATCGCCTCCAGTGCTTCAGCGATCTCAGAATCACCCACACTGGTTAAAAACCCGAGGCTGCCCAGATTGATCCCGAGAATCGGCACACCGGAACCATGCAATGCACGCGAGGTATAGAGCACCGTGCCGTCACCGCCCATGGCCAACACAACATCGACCACGCTGCCGAACAGTGCAACGGGCAGCAGCTCCGCACCGAGCGCCGAAGCCATCGCCTGATTCTCCGCATAGAGTGAAAATCCGTATTTCTGCGCCAGCCGCTGCACTTCATTGAGCATTTCCGCCGCATGCGGGCGCTTGGTATTAACAATAACTCCAACCTTTTTCATGACGAGATCCTACCCTTCTGCGCCGCGTTTGCCAAGATCGACCATACGCACATTCCGCCCAATCGACATCAGCGCTGCATCATATCCCACTTTGGACGGTTTACGCTCTCCTGAAAAGCACGCTCATCGCGTTCAACAATCGTGTCATCCTTTTCGACCGCATCCAGAAAGAGCACGAAGGAGAAGGCGGCCTCCGGCCCCATATTCGCAATGGCCTCCCGCGCCAGCTCATTGGGTACAAGCATAAGCCGGCCATTGTTCACATTGGGCTCCAGCGGAAGCGAAGAACACTTATACGCTTTATAAACCAGTTCAGAACAAACCTGTTCATTGTCGGTGGCAAAGTCAAAACTGAGGTCGTAGGGCTTCCCATATTGCTCAAACGCCTCCAGCAGCGCTTTAAACTTTTCCTTTTTCGACAGATTGGGGCGAATCACACCGAGATAGTCGCAGCGCGTACTTTTCTCCAACGATTGCAGGACGACGCCGGGACGGATCGACTCGATCACGCGCATGGGATACCCATCCGCATCGTTTTTCAACAATACCGAATAAGCAACAGGAGAATGCTCCTGCAGTGTCTTCAGCGGATCAATATCCAGCTCCGAAAAGTAGGCTTCCAGCTCGGCGGGCGTACCGACATAAAGCGCGACATGCGGCCAGAA
Source organism: uncultured Verrucomicrobiota bacterium (assembly GCA_964402125.1). Lineage (GTDB taxonomy): Bacteria > Verrucomicrobiota > Kiritimatiellia > Kiritimatiellales > Pontiellaceae > Pontiella. Next base: position 20,274 of record CAYOBH010000013.1, on the reverse strand, counting down.
TCCGGGAATTCCAATATTCGTCATGTGCCAGTTTCTGCGCTGCACCATAATATCGCCGGGTTCAAGTCGCTCTTTATAGCGGCCGATCATCTGCGGTGTAATCAGGTAGTCGCGGTTGGTCATACGGATATAACTCATCTGCACCGCCACCTTTTTCTGAATCGGCAACATGGTTTCAAAGGCCTTGCGTTCAAGGCGATCGAGCGGGTTTTTCGCAAATAATTCCAGCTTTTCTCCCAATCCTTTGTAGAAGCGGTCGCGTCGCATTCGAAAATCGGCGGCAATCTCGGGATCAATCGTGGTGGAACCTTTCACCAGCTGATAATACGCCGCCCCCGCATTCATCTGTATCATTACCCTCGATTTGGTCAGGCGCTGCTTCATGGTGTAGTAACTTTTTTCCGGAATGCCCTCTCCCGCTTCATTGAGCAAATCATCGAGAAACTCGCTCTTTTCGACCATTTCCACTACCTGAAGACAGGCATCGTACTGGCCCACATACGCCATATACGCGAGCATAAAGGCATCGGAATGCAGCTCCGGCTCGGAAACATAATCGATCTGATAAAACCCCCGGTACTTTTCCTTGAGCATGTCAAACTCCAGAAAAAGCATGACGATATCGCGCCACACCGAACGGATCTCCGCGCTTTTTTCTATTGAGAGGGTTTTAACATCGCACTCCAGCAAACACTCCTCGCGCGCCAACTCCAGCACATCATCGATCGATCGGCGAAGAATCAGATAGGTATCCAGATCCGCCTTAATTTCTTCACGCAGCTCATCCGATTTCATGTCGGCCAGCGGACTTTCATAAACCGGAAAAAGCTGCCAGACCACATAAAACACCAACAACAGAATCGTGCCGACGATCACGTGAGGAATAAACGGGCGTGCCTTTCCCCTAATCTTTCCCTTTCGATCGCTCGCTACGCAAAAGTTCCGCCGATAGAAAACAAACAACGGCAGACAGGAGAGCCCTAAAAGAACCAACGCAACGGCTCGGTGCGCCGGATAGGCAACCCGCATCCCCAAAACAAAAATTGCCGCCAGCACCAAAAACAGTGACAGGGCCGACAACCGCTTAGTCCCTTTCGATTGTCGTTTCATCTTGCGCCTCAGAGCCATCCTTGTTGTTGAGCTTGTTATCCATATCGATTTCCCAAAGCTCCTTTTGAGTGTGATAGACCGTCATAATCAGAGCAAAGGTAGCACATAACAGCAGGAATGGAATGAACATCTGCACATTCTTCGTCTCTCCGGAAAAAATCACTAATGTATTGAGGAGAACAAAAATGAAGCGCACCTCGGTGTGCCCGATCCCCATATAGCTTTTGCGAAGCTCACCTGTTGCACCAAAGGCCAGAAATGAATTCACCATAAACGCGCCAAACAGCGCAAGGAGGTAAAAGAGCAGATATTTATTCTGGCTCTCCACCATCAGCCCATATCCGATCAAAATGGAGCAAAGAAAAAGATAATCCAGGAAGTGATCCATGTAATAGCCCCAGCGAAGCAGTCCGGTATCCCGCCGACGCCCCACTTCACCATCCAGCAGATCGGTAATGTACTGCCCTAAAATCGAGGCTGAAACCAACCAAAGAAAATGGATATTAAACCGCGCCAGATAGCTGAACAGAATCACCAGAATACACCATACCACCGTAGCCAGTGTCAGATGATACGTCTCCACCGAAGCAGGAACCTTTGGAGCCAACCACGCCCTCAGCCAGGCCTCAAACCTAGACAGTACCCCCCTGCACTTTTTATCGTCGCCATGAAACAACACGCTATCACTCCTCAAAACCAACTCTTTCCCAAGCAAGCCTGCATATAAAAACATTACGGGCGACTAATGCAATTTTATTGAAGGAATTGTTTGCAGGCGGCAAACAACGAGATATACCATGCGGACGATTCAAACGAAGAAAAACGGGGAGGAATAAATATGGCAGCAAAGAAAACAACAGCAAAGAAAACACCAACCGAAAAGATCGAAGGAAAAGAGGCTCCGGCAAAAAAGGCCGGAACTAAAGCGGCTCCCGCCAAAAAAGCTCCGGCGAAAAAGGCTCAAGCCTACACCGCAGAGCAGGTCTATTCCATGATCGAACAGGCGGCCTATTTCGCGGCTGAAAACGATGGTTTCAAGAAAGCCCCCACCGATTACTGGATCGAAGCTGAAGCATCGATCAAGAAAATGATCAAGTGTTGAAACAGAGAACTCTGACCCATACAGGCGGCTTCCGTAAGCCGCCTTTTTTATTTCACCAATCGACCCGTCAGCGAAAGTTCCGCCGCAGAGGTCACCTCTACCTCTTGAAACGTACCGATCAGCGCCTCACTGGCATCCAAAACCCGAATAGGCAGCTTCCCCTCTGTGCGACCAGTGAGCGCGCTCTCGATCCGCAGGTCCTTACCGTCTAACAGCACGCGGAACGCTTTGCCGACGATGGCCTGATTGTGTGCCAGCGAGGTTCGCTTCAGGATTTCCGACAGCCGCGCCAGCCGCTCACTCTTTTCCTGCGGACTGACGTCATCCTCCCACTCCGCCGACCGGGCCCCCACGCGCGGGGAATATTTGGCAATATAGGCCATATTAAATTTGACCTTTTCCATCAGCGCAGCAGTATGAGCAAACTGCGCCTCCGTCTCACCGCTGAAGCCGACGATAATATCCGTAAAGAGCGTCGCAGTCGGGAGCAGCTCGCGAATGTCGCTCACAATCTTCAAATAGGCCTCTATGCTGTGATTCCGGTTCATCCGCCGCAGCACTTCCTCATCGCCGCTCTGTACCGGCAGATGAATCTGTTTGGCAAGGCAGTCGAAACTAGCAACCGCCTCAATCACATCGCGCGTCATATCGCGCGGATGCGGCGACGTAAAATAGACCCAAAAATCCTTCTCCGATGCGTTCCCTATCTCCCCCACCTTACGCAGCAGCTCGGCAAACGAAATCTCCTCGCCCTTTTTATCCAGCCCATACGAGTTCACATTCTGCCCCAGCAGGGTGATCGACTTTACGCCCTGATCGACCAGCCGCTGCACTTCCGCCAGAATCTCCGCGCTCGCCCGCGAAACCTCGCGCCCGCGCGTATACGGTACCGCGCAATAGGTGCAAAATTTATCGCATCCGTTCTGAATCGGAACATACGCCTCAAACGCAGAGCTGTACGTTGGATCAACCAACCAGAAATCCGTCCGCTCGTCCTGACGTTCCATCCCCTCCAGCGGATGGCGCAGCGAATATTCCGTCGCAATGCCGCATTGCTGAAGCATCGACGGCAGCTCCGGCAGCTCATTCATTCGGAACACCAGATCAAACAATTTCAGAAACTTCCGCTCGTCCGCCGGAAGAATACAGCCGGAAACAAAGGTGATCAACGGGCGCTCATTCTTCCATCGGTTCCAGCGGTAAATCTTTGCGTAAACCTTATCAATGGCTTTCTGACGCACGGAACAGGCCACCACGCCAATCAGATCAGCCTCTTCCTCATTTTTTGTCATGGCATAGCCCATGCCCTCAATAACACTACGGATCCGCTCGGAATCCGACTGATTCATCTGGCAACCCAATGTAACGACGCAGCACTTCATGAACACCCTTCCTAAAAACAGACTTTCGTGTGAACTTGGGCCGTAGGCAACCCTTTATTCCGAAACAAGTCAAACGCATCGGAAATTTTATCGCAATTTCCACATAAAAGAAGGCCTCTCCGGCACAGAGAGTACACTTACGTTTGAATTGATGGGCCATGCCTTCCCAGAAAGGCCTACGCTGTCGCGATTCCTTCTCAGTGGATGTCCATTGCCGGGTTTACTATTTCTTTATTGTTGGCCTGAATTTTTAGTGTAGTTGGCGTATTCGTTCCGGAGGATATTGCAGCGGTTAAATTTAAATCAAGAATATTTATATCCATTAGTCGGGATAAAGAATCCGCTTGAACTGCGCTTAGAATCTTTTGAACATTAGCTACAGTATTGGATGATTCTTGTTCCACTATGATTAGTGATTCATGGATTTCGGAGATAGAATTATTATGTTTTTCGAAGGCGCTATCTATTAATTCGCACGCGGAACGAAGTTGATAAACCTCATTTGAGAGCCCATTAAAATGGGAACTAATGCTGTGAGTAACTGCTTGGAGCTTAAGCTTCTCTTGCTTTGTTGTTATGGAGTCCTTGAAGTAGGAGAAAACCAATATAAGGAATCCGCTTAAGCCGACGGTAGAAACATATTTAAGCGTTTGTTTTAAAGCTACGGTGACCGCTCTTTGCTTGAGGACTGTCCCCACAAGCATTCGCTTGAAATTTTTCAGGTAAAAAACAAGGATTTTGTCCAATACGTTGGGATTGCCATCTATACAGGTCGTTTCCATATATGCGAGTAACATTCTCCAGTGGCACTTGCTTCGCTTCATTAACTTCTCGGGATCTTTAATAAAATCAAGAATTATAAACTGCTCTGCTTGGCGTTGGTTCTCAGAATAAGCAGGGTATAGATTGCAGACTACGTGACCATCATCTTTTCGAATGTATGCTAATGCTGCGCCTTGTGCAGTTTCTAAGCGTTTTCCCTGCTGAAAGTTCTCATTGATCGTAGTTACAGAATCGATTGGTCGATTACCATAAAAGATATCAACGAGCTTCTTATCAATCCCCCCGTTTCTACCTCCAGGGCAAATATAAAAACCATACATTCCAATGAGCCGTGAATGTTTGGAGTTCTTTCTTTGGTGATATCTAAAGATCGCCTTAGCACGACTGCTAAAATTATCGAACACCTTAATTTTTTCTAATCGATCATTCATTTTCGTATAGTGTCCATGTAAAGGGGTCAGGCCGCCTAATTCGTCATTTTGCTTTTCAGACTGCACAGTGATCCCTCTTTCGATTGGTCGACTTCTCGAATATCGCGTAAAAAAAGTTGGTCCCATAATCGAGTAATTTCACGCAAATGCTCCCATTTTCCAGCCCGTCCAAACGGTTCGTACGTGAAGTGCCGTTTTGCAAACATAGAAAGGCAAAAAGGAGCGAGAGTCAAAACCTTATGGATAATATATCCCGCAGAAATCTAGGTCTTATTCTCGGTGCCTCGGATTTTTGACAGCACCCTTTCGCGCCCTTTCGCAGGTTTCGCGGCTAAACAAGCAACACGCGATTCGCGATATTTAATTCCCGAATCTATAGTTTGCTTTTTCGGGGTTTTCTGCTCAGCGACGGTGCCGCCAAGATGGCTGCGGTACGAGAGTAAGATTCCGAAGCGTGATAGCGCCTCCGCTATACCGGTGGCGTTTCCCGGGAATGGGCCAAACAATGACTTTTTTCTGACTTCTTGCTTGATGAAACAGCACCTTCAAGGGACTCTTTCTTCATTAATGACGAAAGGAAGCTTCCATGAATAAAATATTTCTGCTGTTCGTCCTGATCATTACGGCTACAGGATGCGGAGAAAAGAAGGAGCCGGATGCGATTTCTCAGGAACCTGCCCCTGAAGGCAGCAAGCTCGTTCTTCTGGCGTATGAAGATACCGAGTTCAAGGATGCGCTTATCATGGAAATGAAAGGGTTGCTTGAGAAGGATGGGATTACGGTAAGAATCGGCAAACATAACACTGCAGGTCTCGCCGTTTCCGACCCCTCCGTCTTTGACGCCATATTTATTTCCAATTCCGGGGTTAATTCCCAGGTGCGTCCCTGGATCACTGAATGGATTGAAGATCACAAGACGTATAAGGATATAATTCTTCTTCACACCTCGCAGAACAGCGCATGGAGCGTAAACGCTCAGGTGGATACCGTTACATCAGCATCGGATATCAACAGCGTGGAGAAACTCGCCGCTGAATATACAGATAAACTAAAGGCGATCTATTCAAAGAACCCCTAGACGGATACGCCAGATGACAACGAGAAATAAATCGGGCGCATTCATCCTGATCCTGCTCTTTCTTCTGAGTCCGCTGCTGCCGCTGGTTGAGTATTTCAGCGGCAACTGGTACTCAATACTTCATGGCTATTCGATCGGTATGGTCTTCGGGATTTTTGCGTATGGCTATTTTCTCAACACCCTGATTCTTTCGACACGGCTTCCCGTATTTGACCGCATCTTCGGGCAAGACCGAGTCATGGTGCTGCACGGATATCTTGCGGTTTTGGCACTGCTTTTTGCAGGCATACATGCCGCGTTTAAAATATCGTTTTATTTTGCGATTACGCGGCAGACGGTCTTGGGCATTGCGTCTCTTGCGATCTTCGCTGCGGTTATCGCGGTGACCCTTACGGCAATGGTCTCAGGAAGACTGCAGCGCATCTCCTCCATGCAGAAATTAAGAACCTGGCTCACAGCAAAAACGCTCTTCGATTATTCCAAACTGAAACTGTTTCACAACCTGACATCCGTTGCTGCGCTCCTTGCCGCGATCCATGTATTCATGGCCTACTCCACAAAGGAATCCCAAACCAGAATGGCCATCATGAATGGCTGGGCGGGAACGGCCCTCGCACTCTATATCTGGCACAAATTCATACGACCGATCCTACTCCGCAGGAAAAGCTGGACGGTTACGGAAGTCAACCGCTTGGGTCCCGGGATTGCTGAAATATCCATGGAGCGCAATGCAGGAAATTTCAAAGGTCAGAAAGCCGGCCAGTTCGCATACTTCCGGTTTCTCTCATCCGAATGCGGCATGGAAGAGCATCCCTTCACCATTGCATCCCGTCCCGGAAGCACATCCCTGTCGATCATATTCAAAGAGCTGGGCGACTATACCGCCAAGCTGAAGAACATCAAACCGGGAACGACGGCACTGGTGAACGGGCCCTATGGCCTGTTCACACCGCTGCAGAAGAATCCCCTTCTTTTCATTGCCGGCGGCATCGGTATTACACCGTTCCGCGCAATACTGCAGGAGTGGAACCATTCAGGAATAGAGGCTCCGACAGTCCTGATCTGGTCGTGTCGAAACGCAGACCAGATGATCCATCGTGAGTTTTTTGAAGAATGCGACAAATTGCACGATAATTTTACGTTCGTCCCGGTGCTGACCGGAGAGGGCGGGCAAAGCAGGATTGAGCAATCCTTGCTTGAAAAGCATATTGACCAGGCCACCTTGGATCGGACAGAGGTGTTTATCTGCGGTCCCGACTCATTGAACAAAGCATGTGCAACAATGCTTACCTCGATCGGTATACACAAAAAGAATATTCGCTATGAGAAATTCGGCTGATGCAGCTTGGACAAAAGGGATCAGCAGAACGGGAAGATTGGGGCGGGCGAACAGGCAACCATCAATTGGTGTTGCGCCGGACGCGGCAGATTCGTAAGGTTCCGCCCAGCAAAACCAATTGAACGAGGAGAACCCCATGAGCGCTGCCGTAAAAATTGAACTTCCCGGCATTGAAAAGTTTAAATCAGGAAAGGTCCGCGAGGTCTATGACTTGGGCGACCAATATCTGTTTGTTGCGTCCGACCGCATTTCCGCTTTCGACTGCGTAATGCCCAACGGTATTCCAGATAAAGGCCGCGTCCTGAACATGATTTCCAAATTCTGGTTTAATCGCACTCGCGACGTAGTGAAAAACCATATGATTTCCACCGACGTCAACGACTTTCCGCCCGAGCTCAAGCAGCACGCTAAACTATTGGAAGGCCGCTCCATGCTGGTTAAAAAGGCGGAACTGCTTCCGGTTGAGTGTATTGCTCGCGGCTACCTGATCGGCTCCGGCTGGAAGGAATATCAAAAATCCGGCACCATCGGCGGAATGCCGCTGCGCTCCGGGTATGAAATGGCGGGCAAACTGGACGAACCGATCTTTACCCCATCCACTAAAGCCAATGAAGGCCACGACGAAAATATTTCCATCGACAAGATGAAGAAAATAGTCGGCGAAGAACTGGGACAGAAGCTGATCGACGTCAGCCTCCAACTCTACAAAACCGCCGCCGACTATGCGCTCACCCGAGGAATCATCATTGCCGACACCAAGTTTGAGTTCGGCATGATCGGCGATGAGCTGATTTTGATCGACGAAGTGCTCACGCCCGACAGCTCGCGCTTCTGGCCGGCTGACACCTACAAACCCGGCTCGTCGCCCTTCTCGTTCGACAAGCAGTATGTGCGCGACTATCTTGAAACGCTCGATTGGGATAAAACGCCCCCGGCGCCCGAACTCCCCGAAGAAGTCGTCATGAAGACCCGTGAAAAATATCTCGAAGCCTACAAGCTCCTCACCGGCGAAGAGCTGAGCTGTTAGAGCAATTGACGAATAATATGCCGCATCATACTTTTGTAGGGCTGGAACGGGGATTGCCCTTCCAGCCGTGGCGGGCAGTTGCCACCGCGTAGCGGAGGCACTAGCGAAGCGCTCAATGCACCTTGCGCAGATGGGAAGGCAGGATGCGGAGCTGATCGCGGTATTTGGCGACGGTGCGGCGCGCAATTGTCATGCCCATATCCTCAAGCATCTTGACGAGCTTGGCGTCGGAATAGGGTTTCTTTTTATTCTCATCGCGTACAATTTCAGCCAGCGCGGCTTTAACGCTTTCATTGGAGATGGCCTCGCCGTCGGCGGTCATTACGCCGGGATTAAAGAAATATTTCATGCTCAGCAGGCCGCGGGGCGTCTGCATATATTTTCCGGTTGTTGCCCGGCTGATCGTGGTTTCGTGCACATCGAGCAGACCCGCAATCGTCTTCATATTCAGGGGCTTCAGACGAGAGACGCCGTAGTCAAAAAAGTCGCGCTGAATCCGCACAATCTCGACCGCAATGCGGTAAATGGTATCCATGCGCTGATCGATGCTCTGAATAAACTGTTTGGACTTGTTGATCTTTTCGCGAATGTAGCTTTTTACCTCTTTTGAGGTGCCAGGGTCCTTGAGCATGTTCAGATATTTCTGACTGATAAAGAGTCGGGGATAAGGTTTTCGATTCTGTGTAACCACATACTCGCCGTCCTTTTTCTGAACGATGATCTCTGGAACAACGTACTCAATCCGCTCTTCGCTGAAATTACGCCCCGGCTTGGGGTCCAGCTTGGCCACCAGCGCAGCAAGCTCTTTGACACGCTCAAGCGTCAGCCCCATTGCCCGTGAGATTTCCGCATATTTATGCCGCCCCAACAGATCCAAATGATCCGCCACCAAATGGTATTCCTGCGTATTTTCTTTTCCGGCACGTTTCAGCTGCAGGAGCAGGCACTCTCGCAAATCACGTGCACCCACACCCGCCGGTTCAAACTCATGTATCACTGAAAGAATTTTATCGAGCGTCTCCACCGGAAAGTTGGGCAGCGCAAGCAGATCTTCTACGTCGAGCTGGAGATAGCCGTCGTCATCAATATTACCGATCACAATCTCTGCGATCTTGCGCTCATATTCACCCAGCGGAGAAAGAGCGAGCTGATCAAGCAACTGATCGTGCAACGAAGAGGATTCCGAAAGCGAATCCATCATGTACTGATATTTTTCCTCGGCATCGACTCCGCCGAGCGACTGCGGACCCTCGTAGTGGCTATCGCCCCACTCCTCGCCGAGCGCCATCAGCTTTTCAAATTCATTGTCAAACTCGTCACGATCGACATCCTTAGTGCCCTGCTCGATTTCAATCTGTTCATCGGGCTGTTCCTGTGTCGCTTCGAGGGTCGGGTTTTCAGAAAGCTCCTGCTGGATCATCTGCTGCAGGTCGAGCAGCGGCATCTGTAGAATTTCCAATGACTGGAAAAGATGCGGAGCAAGCACCTGCTGCATCTTCATTTCCTGACTCAAAAACAATCCAGTCCTCGTCATGAGCATATAATCATAAGATCGGGCGCATATCTCAAGACATCTTTAGCAAAAATCGTTCCATCTGAATAATTGTCCATTCACGCCCTTGCCAGCCCGCTCCACGTTAGCTAAAAATGCCCCTATGAACAGGAACTCAAAGCAGGCACTCGACTTTCAGCACAATGAAATTACTGAATACCAGATCTACACGCATCTGGCCAAACTGACCAAAGACGAAAAAAACCGCCAAATCCTACAGCGCATTGGTGAAGATGAGCTGCGCCACTATAACGACTGGAAAGCCTTCACCGGAAAAGAAATTGCACCGCGCCGTTGGAGCGTTTTCAAATATGTATGGATCGCCCGGCTGCTCGGCCTCACCTTTGCCATTAAACTCATGGAAAAAGGCGAAGAATCCGCGCAGGAAAATTACAAAGGTGTACTCGACGAATTGGGCCTGTCGACGTCGATCATTCAGGATGAAAACGATCATGAAAAGGAACTGATCGCCATGATCGACGAAGAGCGCCTGCGCTATGTCGGCTCCATCGTTCTTGGCCTCAACGACGCACTCGTTGAACTGACCGGTGCACTCGCGGGACTGACCTTTGCACTGCAGAACACGCAGCTCATCGCCCTGACTGGAAGCATTACCGGACTGGCTGCGGCGCTCTCTATGGGCGTTTCAGAATATCTTTCCACCAAGGCGGAAGATACCGAGCAGCATCCGTTCAAAGCGTCGATCTACACCGGGACTGCGTATGTACTCACCGTGGTATCGCTGATCATCCCCTACTTGATCTTCTCCTCATACTACATCTGCCTCGCCGCTACACTTTCCATCGCGCTGTTGATCGTTGCCGCATTTAATTATTACATCTCCGTCGTCAACGAGGTTTCCTTCCGAAAGCGTTTCATGGAAATGGCAGGGCTCAGCCTCGGCGTATCGGCTATCAGCTTCCTGATCGGGGTGGTGCTCCGCACGTTCGCAGGCATTGAGGTATAAACGCCCTACTCTTCTTCCTCTAGATGGCGGCCCAAAAGATCGGGTCGGCGTTCAGCCGTGCGTTCAAGTGATTTGCGCCGACGCCACTCCTCAATCTTTGCGTGGTTTCCACTAAAGAGAATTTCCGGAACCTTCATGCCGCGGAATTCCGGCGGTCGGGTGTATTGCGGATATTCAAGCAGACCCGACGAAAACGATTCATCCTCCGTGGCCATCTCTCCGCCGCCCAAAACGCCCGGTCGCAGCCGCACCACCGCATCAATCACCACATTGGCGGCCAACACGCCGTTAGTCAGCACATAGTCGCCGATCGATATCTCTTCGTCGATCAGCGTCTCGCGCACCCGCTCGTCTATGCCCTCATAGTGACCGCAGACAAAGATCAGATGGCTGTGCTCATCGGCCAAACGCCGCGCATCTGCCTGCTCAAATGTCTTACCGCCCGGCGTCAGGAGAATGACGTGACTCTCCGGCGTCTGGATCGATTCAATCGCGGCAAAAAGCGGCTCCGGTTTCATCACCATACCCGGTCCGCCACCGAACGGGCGGTCATCGGTGGTGTTGTGCTTGTCGGTGGTAAAATCGCGCGGATTCACCGTACGGAACTGCACCAGCCCGGCCTCCGCAGCCCGCTTCATCATACTCTCCCCCAGAAAGCTATCCAGCATCGAAGGAAAGAGCGTTACCACATCAATTTTCAGCGCCTCATTCATACTTGGTTTCTAACAGAAGATCGTAAAGGCCCCAAAGAAAAAAGAGCGGGCCGGAGCTCGCTCTTTTCTTCGTATTTCGAATCGGAAAGAGGTTTAGTCAACCACTTCAATCATGGCCTTTCGGCCCTGTTTAGCGGCCATCGAATTCAGAAGGGTTCGAATGGCCCCGACGGTTTTTCCATTCTTCCCGATGATCTTGCCCACATCCTTGGCATTGCAGCGCAATTCGAAGATGATGGTTTTTTCGCCGTTGACCTCAATCACCTGCACTTCGTTCGGTGCATCGACCAACGATTTAATGATGCTCTCAAGTATCTGCTTCATGCCTACGCTTTATTTTCTTCGGACTCAGCCTCTTCAGCGGTTTCTGCTTCAGCAGCAGCCGCCACTTCTTTTTCTCTCACTTCGCCAGTAACAGCTTTTTCAACCGGAAGCGCACGCGCTTTTTTGATGAGGCTGTTGGCGGTATCAGAAGGCTGAGCTCCTGTGCCGAGCCAGTAGTCAACCCGATCCAGGTTCAGCGAAAAGTTATTGCCTTCCTGTTTAGGGTCGTACCAACCCAACGTTTCAATGAACCGTCCAGTCGTCGCATAGCGTCCGTCCTGAACAATTACACGGTAGAATGCGGCATTGCGGGCGCCCATTCTGCGAAGTCGAATTTTTACTGCCATATCGTATTTTCTCCGTAGTATATCCCTGCATTTCGGGTAAAGGGGCTACTTTGTAGTGAACTTCTGGAGGTGCCGCAACCTTTTTTCCATTTTTTTGAACTGCTTCCCCATCTTCCCCATCTGGTCGAAGCGCTTCAGCAACTGATTGACATCCGCCAGCTTGCGCCCGCATCCTTGTGCAATGCGTAACCGACGAGGTCGATCGATGGATTTCGGATGCTTGCGTTCCCACACCGTCATGCTCTGAATAATGGACTCAAATTTCTTCATTTCCACCTCGGAGGCCTTGGCAATTGCCTCCTTCTGCTTATCGTCCATCTTCATCGTATTGCCCGGAAGCGAATCGAGCATGTTGGATATCGGGCCCATTTTCTTCATCATCTGGATCTGACTCAGGAAGTCCTCGAGGTCGAGCTGGTTCTTCGCCAGCTTTTCCTGCATCTTCAGCGCTTCTTTTTCGTCCACCACCTCCTGCGCCTTTTCAACCAGACTCACCACATCGCCCATTCCGAGAATACGCGAAGCCATGCGGTCCGGATAAAACGGCTGGAGGTCCTCCATTTTTTCACCGACACCGGTCATCAGAATCGGACAGCCGGTCACCGCATGCACCGAAAGCGCCGCGCCGCCGCGTGCATCGCCGTCGAGTTTCGTCAGAATCATTCCGGTCAGTCCCACCGCATCGCGGAAGGTTTCGGCCACATTCACCGACTCCTGACCAATCGCCGCGTCCAGCACCAGCACCTTATTATTCGGCTGCGTTTCCGCCTCAAATTCCTTCAGCTCCTGCACCAGCTCATCGTCGATCTGGAAGCGGCCGCCGGTATCATAAATCACCACATCATAGCGTACCGCCTTCGAAAGCTGAGCTGCGCGCCGTCCCAGTTGCGGAACGCTCTCGCCCGGTTCCGGCCGTACAATATCGCACCCGACCTGTTCCGCGAGAATCGACAGCTGCTCCACGGCCGCCGGACGCCGGATATCGCAGGCCACCAGCAACACGCGACGCCCCGATTTTTTCCACCGATACGCCAGTTTACCCGCCGAGGTCGTCTTCCCCGAACCATGCAGCCCCATCAGCATTACGGACGCGGGATTTCCGACCAGCTTAAACTCCTCGTGCGCACCACCGAACAGCGCGACCAGCTCGTCGTTCACAACCTTGACCACCTGCTGGCCCGGCGTCACACTCAGCAGCACTTCATCGCCGAGGCACTTATCCTGCACCTGTTTAATAAAGTCGCGCGCCACCTTAAAATTAACGTCCGCCTCGAGCAGCGCCAGACGCACTTCGCGCAGCGCTTCCTTCACATTTTTCTCCGTCAGCTTACCGTAGCCACGCAGATTTTTGAACGTCTTCTGTAGTGCAGTAGAAAGATTATCAAACATAGATCTATCAGTCGGTTTAGAGTTATCCGTTTTCGAAAAGCCCCGCAGTTAACCGGAAAACGCCCGTTAACGCAAAGTCGATTTTCAGTTATCCAATTAAAACGCCCCGACACAAGCAGTGGAATTTCGTAGACGATGCATCCTGCTTCGTTATGCACCATCTCAGCGCGCACAATGGAGCAGGATGCTCCCATCACCATTCAGCGCAAACGATCAAAGAGATGCTCCAGCCCGTTCGCTTTAATGACATAGACGGTTTCAAGCTGCTGCCCGAGTTTCCCGCGGGGAAA
>CAYOBH010000013.1:0-6430 GCA_964402125.1 uncultured Verrucomicrobiota bacterium | reverse complement strand
TCTGAGGCCTAGCGCCGCACGAGCGGCCGCACGAGCTCCTCCAAGCCGTTCTCCTTGATCGTATACAATGAAGCAAGCAGAAGCCCTATCTCGCCGGCCGGCCAGCCCTTCTCCTGGAACCAGACCACGTAGGGCTCCGGAAGATCGATCAGCAGGCGGCCTTTATCCTTTCCGAACGGCATACGCGCTTCGGCCAACGCCCGCATAAATTCAGGATCTGGAACAGCCTCTTCCATAACAAATTCTGTACATTGGCTGGTTTATAGAACCCCGGATGAATGCGAATAAACACGGATACCCAGAGGCGCTGAGCATCCGTGTCCATCTGCGTGAATCCGTGGTTCCAAATACCGCGTACTAGGCCTTCACCCCGAACTTATAGATTGTGCTCTGGGTGTAGGTTTTTCCCGGAGCCAGCTCGGTGCTGGGGAAACTCGGATTGTTCGGGCTGTCGGGATAATGCTGGGTTTCCAGACAGAATCCTTCCTGCTTGTTGTAGATCGCACCGTTTTTCCCTTCAATATTTTCCATAAAGTTGCCGGAATAAAACTGAACGCCGGGCTCGGTGGTCCAGCATTCCAAGGTACGTCCGCTCTGGGGGTCGAGCACGGAAGCCGCCAGCGTCAGTTTGCCCGGAGCCGCCTGATTGATGCAGTAGTTGTGGTCATATCCCAGCCCCTGGACCTGATCAATGTTCTTGCCGATCGGCGTCGGCTCACGCAGGTCCATCTCTGTGCCAGCCACCTTGCGCAGCTCGCCGGTCGGAATGGCGGTGTCGTCAACCACGGTGTAGCGTTCCGCATTAATCTGCATCAGGTGATCACGAACCGTTCCGCCGCCGGCGAGATTAAAGTAGCTGTGGTTCGTCAGGTTGATGATGGTCTTTTTGTCGGTGACCGCTTTGTAGTCTATCTTCAATTCGTTTTTGTCGGTCAGCGTGTAGAGCAGCTCAACCTTCAGCGTTCCGGGATAACCCTCATCGCCGTCAGCGCTGGTAAGCGTCAGTTTAACCGCGCAATCGCCAGCGACTTTTGCATCCCAAACCCGTTTGTCGAAACCGACCACTCCGCCGTGCAGTGCGTTCGGACCGTTATTGATGGCCACCGAATATTTTTTCCCATCCACCGAAAACCGGCCTTTACCCAAACGGTTAGCGTAACGCCCACAGCAGGCGCCGAAGAAAGGATTCTGTGTGCCCTGATAGCCGGCCATATCGTCGAAACCGAGAACAATATCAGCCATCTGACCGTTTGCATCGGGGGTTTCGATCGAAACAATGGCCGCGCCGTAGTTGATGATCTTAACCTTGATGCCGTTCGCGTTTTCGAGGACATATTGGTCGATGTTATTTTTGCCGCAGATGGTATGGCCGAACGCCGTTTTTGTTACACTCATGGTTATTTCCTTTCTTTATTTGTTCACTTCGCTCTCTACGCTGGAGAATAGTTCCTTTCCATTATCATCGTTCGTGATGGTGAATTCTTCGATGTGGAAATGGGAGTCGGAGACAAAGGTAAGATGGCCGCGGAACTTCTGCTCCATTTCGATGAGCGACTGTTCATCTTCCTTACGCAGACGTTCGAGCACCTGCGGGTTCACCGTCACGCGCATAGAATGCGTACCATTACGATCTTTGCGCATGCACTCGCTGACGCGGCGTTGAATCTCTACACTCATGGAGAGCGTCGATTTCACGCGGCCGCGACCGCGACAGTAATGGCAGTCGGTATACGCAGAGGTGTATATACTTTCTTCGACGCGCTGGCGGGTCATTTCAAGCAGGCCCAACTGCGATATCTGCAGCACATTGGTGCGTGCGCGGTCTTTCTTGAGCGCATCCTTGAGCGCCCGATAAACCGTGTTCTGGTCGCGCTTGGATTTCATATCGATGAAGTCGACAATCACCAGACCGCCGACATTACGCAGGCGCAGCTGGCGAGCCACCTCTTCAGCGGATTCAAGATTTACCTCCAGAATGGATTCATCCTGCGACTTGCTGCCTTTATGCCGCCCGGTGTTGACATCAATGGCAACGAGCGCCTCGGTTTCGTCAAAGATCAGGTAGGCCCCGGACTTCATCCAAACCTTGCGGCGGTAGGCCGATTCAATCTGCTTTTCAACATCGAAATAATCAAAGATCGGCTCCTCGCCTCCGTAGAGCTGCACCCAATTGCGCGAGCGGCGCGAAAACTTGGCAATGATCTGGCGGGTTGCTTCATACATATCGCGATTGTCGATATAGATGCGGTCAATGTCTTCGGTCAGATAGTCGCGCACAACACGTTCAGCGAGCTTGGGCTCGGAGTACAGGCAGCATGGCGCGGGTGTTTCTCTGATACCGATTTCAATGTCTTTCCAGATTTCAAACAGCGTACGCGCATCACGCGCAAAACTGACCTTGCGCGTACCGGAACCAGCCGTACGAACAATCAGTCCAATGTTTTCCGGAACCGGCAGGCGGGCTAGAACTTTTTTCAGGCGGTTGCGCTCCTTCACGTCATCGATTTTGCGCGAAATCCCTTTCAGGTGCGTCCCGGGCATCATCACCAGAAAACGCCCGGGAATACTGAGGTTTGCGGTTACGCGCGGCCCCTTTGTTCCGATGGCATCTTTGGTTACTTGAACAATGATTTCAGAACCGACCGGAAAAATTTTTTCCATCTCACCCGGCTTATATTTTTTGCGCCGCGTGGTAGAGTTTTTCGCGCGGATTCCCTCTTCGCGTTCAAGACGAGCGGCATCCTCCGGAATCATATCCCAATAGTGAATAAACGCATTTTTACGCAGCCCAATATCCACAAAAGCCGCCTGAAGACCATCCTCCAGATTTTGAATCTTTCCCTTAAAAATACTCCCTACACTGCGATGATCTTCCTGACGTTCGATGTGAAAATTATCCAATCGCCCATCTTCTAAAACAGCAACGCGCGTTTCGAGCGACTCAATATTTATTATGATTTCCTTTTTCTCACGCTTAACCGAACCAAAAGTTTTAATTATTTTAAACATATTACTACTCCTTATCTAATTCTTCTCCGCTGATACACGCTTTGTACCAGCCCGAGTGCGATCATGATACTGATCATGAAGGATCCGCCGTAACTCATCAGAGGCAATGGCAGTCCCGTAATCGGCAGAATACCGATCGTCATCGCAACATTTACAAACACATGGCAGAACAACATCACACTGATTCCCAGTGCCATGAGCCGCCCAAACTCGTCGCGGGCTTGCACAGAAGCCCAAATACATCTTCCTAACAACAAAAGGTAGAGGAGCAAGACGCTCATTCCACCCAAAAATCCAGTCTCTTCAGCGATCACGCAAAAAATAAAATCCGTTGGGGCCACGGTACGCGGAAGGAAGCCGAGATTATTCTGTGCGCCCTTTAAATAGCCCTTGCCGAACGGCCCGCCGGACCCCACCGCCACCTGCGCCTGAAGTTTATTCCAGCCCTCACCCTCCAAATCATGGTCTTTTGAGAGAAAAACCCTCACGCGACTTTTCTGATAGTCGGCCATAAACGGCATGCGCGGCAGCACCCATTTCGGCTGTTCCGCCTTCGGCAGCGCACGAATGGCGGGCGTGGTTTCATATTTAATCCATAAACAGAAGGTCACCGCCAGCACCGCCATCAAAGCTATAGCAATCGGTAACAACCGTCGCTGCACGCCGCGATAAAGCATGGTCGCGAGTGTAATGGGAACGAGTATGAGCGATGTGCTCAAATCCGGCTCCGCCACAATCAACAAAAACGGAACCCCCACAATCGCTCCCGCACAGAAAAATGTTTTCCACTCGTCCATGTCTCGATCTGGAGCGGAGAGATAAGACGAAAGGGCGATGATTACCGCAATCTTTGCCAACTCTGAGGGTTGAATATTAAAGACCGGCAGCGGAATCCAACGGTGTGCCCCATTCAGTTCCGGGAATGCAAAAACCAGCAGCAGCAACACCATTGCACCGCCATAGAAAAACCAGGAGAGCTTCGAAAAACGCGCATAGTCATACCAGACCAACGCAAAATAAATCCCGAAACCGACAATGCCGAAAAGCAACTGCATCACCCACTTGGTACCGTTCGAGTCCGTATCCGACTTAAACTGAGCGCTGTAAACAAACAATACGCTCATCGTCATCAACGCCAGAATCGTCCCCAGCATCACCCAGTCCAATCGTTTGAAGCGGATAATATTCATTCCGCACCTCCCGAAGCGATGGTGCCGTCGTATTCAAATATATTCTGATACAGCTCGTGAAGACGCGGAGCCACGGTCGTTCCGCCGTACGTGCCGTCCTCCACAATAAAGGTAATGGCGTAGCGCGGGTTATCGAACGGTGCATAGGAAATCATCCACGTGTTCTTTTTCCCCTCTTCCTTTGGACCATATTCGGCTGTACCGGTTTTTCCGGCAATTTTAATATCACCCACCTGTACTACTTTGGCGGACTCTTCTCCGCCCATCACCACGTCATACATTCCGCCGCGTACAAGTTCGAGCGCCTCGGCGGGAATATCGATTTTCCGAATCCGCTGGGTTGGAATGGTCTGATAGGGAAGATCGGGACCAGAGCGATACCGATGAATCAGCCGCGGACGATAAAGACTCCCGCCGTTGGCAATGGCTGAGGCCACCATCGCCATCTGGAGCGGAGCCACGATAAGATCGCCCTGCCCAATAGCGAGATTACAGACGCCCGCCATGCCGACCGCCGTTTCCGGAAGGTTTCCGTATTTCGCTCCGTCGGCCATGATGCCGTCATCTAAATGATCCAGATCGGGGAAAAGGCCTGTGACCTGCCCAATCCCAAAATCACGAGCCATTCGATACATCGGCTCATACCCAATATCCAACGCCATTTGATACATGTAGACATTGCACGATTTTTCCAACGTCTGACGCATAGTCAGATTGCTCCCGTGTCCATTGCGGGCATGACAATTCATCCGCCGCCCGCCGACCATATAATAGCCGGGACAATCGTGCGTGACCGTTGCGTATTCCGGATATTCGCGCAGGACTCCGAGGCAGATAACCGGTTTAAACGTACTGCCCGGTGCATAACGCCCATAAACCGCGCGGTTAAAGGTCGGAGCGGTTTCATCGGTCATAAGCGACTGGCGATAGGCATTACTCTCAATGTAGCGGTTGGGATCAAATCCCGGAGAACTGGTCATCGCCAACACATCGCCGTTATTCGGATCCAGCACCACCACAGCACCGCGAACCGGCCCTTCAAACGGGTCGGTATCCAAATGCATCGTCAACGCATCCCAGGCAAACTTCTGAATATGGGCATCAATCGTCAGTTGAAGATCGCCGCCCGGCTTCGGCGGATCAAACTGCAAATCCTGATGGTAATATCCAGAGACATCGATCTGCACCAGCTTATAGCCCGGCTCGCCTTTGAGCAGCTTGTTGTATTTATCTTCGAGCCCCTTTTTCCCTTCGATGCCGCGCATATCAAAATCAAACGGTTCATCATCCGACGGTTCATCATCTGCTTTCATCGTGAAGCCGAGCAGATGCCCCAGCGCGGTCGCCACGGTCTCATCGTAATGGCGCGCCGGCTGATAATAAATATCTGTTCCGATCAAATCCGAGCAGGTATCGGCCCACTTGGCCATAGTTTCATCGCTGATATTTTCCCACGCCATCAACGGCAGCGGACGGCGGGCAAAAATATGGTTTTTAATATCCTGCATTGATATCTCGCGCGGAATGCCAATGCGCTCCGAGATTTCATAAACCAGTTCAAGTGTATTGGCGGCCGTCGACGTTGGACGACGTTTCAGCTCAGAGGTCAGGATGGCAATGGAATCGCCTTTCACTGGATGATCCACGTCGATTCCCGGCAGAGGACGGCTCAGCAGCTCGCCTTTTCCCGGAGCGGTTTTATCCTGCACAAATTTAAGCATCGCCTGCTTTTCTTCCGCTGAAATTTTTTTCCACGCGGTGAGCGGAAAATCCGAACTGAACTTAACGTGTGCGCAGATATCCTGATACGTAATGTCGGGTTCGCGACCAATCGCCGTCGCAATTTCATGCACCAACTCCAGCGTATTCGCCACGACCGAGCGCGGAGCACGTAATTCGGAGGTATAGATGGCGATGCAGTAGTTGGGGACACTGTCGGCCATACACACGCCGTTGGCGTCATAAATGCGTCCGCGCACGGCCGGGAGACGTACGCGCCGCACGCTCTGGCTGCGGAAGACCTCATCGAAACCGCTTTTTTGGCGTACCTGCAGATCCCAAAGTTCCGCTCCGAGCACCGCAATTCCGAGCAGCATGACGGCAAACACGGACCAAATCACTTCCACACTGGTGGTTTTCTGTTTGCGCACCTGTACACCCATCGCCGCTCCCTCCGTTTAGGAATAAGCGATTCCATACGCTGAACCATGCACGCAACGACCGGGTGTGTA
>CAYOBH010000012.1:0-31401 GCA_964402125.1 uncultured Verrucomicrobiota bacterium | reverse complement strand
CCCGCGCCGTCCGGACGACTGGCCGTACATGTTTGCACCCCAGCCATAGACCCGACCGTCGACGCCCAGCGCCAGCGCGTGGTCGGTGCCGGCGGCGATATCCCGCACGAGCGGCAGCGTCGCCATTGTGAGCGGAACGGGATTGATGGTTCCCGCCGTCCCGGTCTGACCGCTGCTGTTCGCGCCCCAGACATACACCTTGCCGGAAAGCGACAAGGCCATGCCGAAGGTTTCGCCGGCGGAAACCTTCACGAAGGTTTCAGCTTCCGGCAGCAGAACCGCCACTGGTTCGTCGCGGTCGGTCAGCGTACCGTCGCCAAGCTGGCCATAGGCGTTGCTGCCCCAGCTCCAGACCCGACCAGCGCCGTCGATCGCCAGCGTGTAGCGCCAATCGCCGCTTCCCGCCGAAACCACCTGGACAAAACGGTGCTCCAGGAAGCGCAGGCTATCCGACTGGCGGAGGCTTCCGTCGGTCCCCAGCTCATACTCGTTCTGTACGCCATCGTAAAAATCGATGTCGTTGAAGGCAAAGGGCGGGATGCCACCGTCCGGGCCGTTCCACATGGAATCGGGTACACTGAAGCGGTTGGCGCCCCACAGCCATTGCTGGCCCGCGCCATCGATGAAGCAGCTGGTAGCGCCCCGGGCGAAAACGGACGCCTCGCTGGAGGGGCGGAAGCAGGCGGTCAATTCGACCGATGCGGCCCCGGCGGGAATCACCGCCGTGCTGGCCGACAGCATTTCCGCCGCGCCATCCCCAAGCCAGTGCGAGAATACCCAGCCCGTCTCCGCGACGGCGGTGATCTTGGTCGTGCCGTCAGAAAGAATCTGGGTGGCTGGCACATTGTAGTTGCCGGACTGCCCCACGCGCCCGCTCCCGGCGGGATGGACGGAGGCGACGAGCGGAATGGATTCCGGCGTTTCCACATCGTTGTCCAGCGCCTGGAAGGTCGCGACGACGACCGTGTTGGAGGCGAGCTGGATGCTGGTGGACGCCGACGTCGGATCGGCAACCGGACCGCTCCAGGAGACAAACTCATATCCCGGATCGGGACGGGCCTCGACGGGATAATGGCCGGCCTCGTCGAACCAGACACCAGCTGGCGGCATCGTGCTACCGCCTTCGCCGTCCACGGAAATATTGAGCGTATACATTGTTGCACCGCCGCCGGAAGCAGGCGCCAGTTTCCAATAGACGCCCGCCGTCCAGTCTTCTGAATCCTCCTCGGCGCCAAGCATGTACAGCTCGTTGTTGAACACAAGCAGTTCGCATCCGCCTACGGACGCAGAGGTGAAATGGGAAGTCTCCGACCCCGTCGGATGCACCTTGATCCAGCTGACCCCGCCATCGGTGGAGATAAAGTGGGTGTTTTCCATGCCGGTCACATGGACGGCCCCATCGAACCAAGCTGCGGCGATGAAGCAGGAGGAGTTCCATGACGACCCGTCGTGTTCCCATGGAGTGGCTGCGCAGCGCTGCGTCCAGTTCACGCCGTCGGACGTGCCCCAAACCTCGCCGGGATTAGTTCCCAACGGCGAGGTGGAGATAATGGCCAGCAGCGAATCGCCTGCAACCACCAGTCGCGTATAGGGACGGGCCGGCCACGGAGCTGCGGCTTCCTGCATCCAGGTGCTGCCGTCGGACGAACTCCATACCGAGCCGCCGCCGTTGAAATTGACCGCCCACAGCTTTTCCTTGAAGACGGCCAGTTGCATGTTGTTGGCGCCCCAGGGAGCGGAAGTGGTCATCGTGCTCCAAGTCAAGGAACCGTTGGCGGCCTGAACGGCGGAGTAGACCGTTGCCTCGGCCACCAGCCAGATCTTTCCGTTCCAAGCGACGGCATCGGCGTACGGCAAGGTGAATCCCGACTGCCCCATGAAATTGTTGTACTGCCAAGTTGACCCGTCGCTGGTCCGCCAGGTTGTTATGCTGGAACCGTATCCCGGGAAGCAGTAGAGGTAGCCGTTCAGCACAACCGCCGCATTGTCGCTGGACCCAAATCTGTACCAAGGGTGGGTGGATTTAACAATGTGACGGCTCCACTCCTCCACGGCGGGCGCTGTGCCGGCCTTTTCGCTGAACTGTGGAAGCACATCGATCCAGCGCTCCGACGGCGTCAGTGCATAGGGATCCGAATCCACGAGAGAACCGTTCACCTGCCAGCCGTCAAACTGCCAACCCGCCGCAGGTTGGGCCGACAGCAGCAATGACCCGCCGGAGTCCACCAGATGTTCGCCGGTGCCCAGCGTACAAGTTCCGCCCTCCACCGCAGCAATGCGCACGCGCGACTTCGCCAGCGAAGCAGAAACGTTGACGGTTTGTTGCGCGCTCCACGGCGACACCACCGAAGCGGAATCAATCGTGCGCACGCGCCAATAGAGTGTTCCGGCGGGCACATCGCTGAGCACCGCGCCGCTTTTCAGGAGGAGTCCGCTGTTTTGCGGGTCGATCGTCCGGCTCATCAGGTTACAGGCACCGGACGAGGTGCCGACCTGCAGCTGATAGCGCAGCCCCGTAAGCGCGGTTTCGGCATCCGTCGCGCCGCTCCATTGGAACAGAACCTGGTTCGCCGACGGAGTTGCGCTGAAGGCGGTTGGCGCGGTCGGAGGCGAGTTGGTGGAGCGGGTGAGCGCAAAGGAGTCAAAGGTGTTTTCGTAGAGCGCAGTAAAATAGAGCGCCTCATTGATGCCCCCCGACGACCATGATGACGAACTCATCGGGCCGCGATAACCGGCGCTGAAGAGGTCGAGGTCGCCGTCCGCGTCGATATCGAGCGGGGCGAGCAGGCCGCCGCGATGCGAGCCTGTGACACCGGTCAGATTGAAGCCGCTTTCAACGAAATAGCCGTTGTCGTAGCGCAGCAGGTAGAAATGGTTCCGGTAGATACCCCGATCCGCCCATTCCACCGTAGGTGACGAAACCGACGAATCGCCTTCCCGTCCGGTCATCAGCAGATCCAGCATTCCATCGCTGTTGAGATCCGCCCAAGCGATGCCGCCGCCGCAGATGGGTTCCAGATCGGGGGCCATGGGCACGGGGCTCATCCAGCCGTCGACCGATCCCCGCAGCACGCCAAAGCGCGCGTTGCGGGACCCTCCCGAATAGCTGCATCCGGACCAGGCGAGGTCGTCGCAGCCGTCCTGATCGAAATCGCCTAAGGCAAATGCAACCGATTGCAGGTTGTCGGGTGTCGGCAGGATACGATAGCTGAATTCCAAACCGCCCTGATTGATGCCCAGCACCAGCTTTTCGGGTTCCCATCCCTCGCGCGTCTCTTCCCAGAAGACCAAGTCGGGAAGGCCGTCGCCGTTCACATCGCCGGCGGCCACACAGGTGGTATCGACGGAAAGGGTAATGATGGAACTGGGCGTAAAACGTCCCAATGGATTCTTTTCAAAGCTGCCGTCGGGGAGCTGGCGCATCAGCAGCAACCCTTCGTCCATGTTGGCCAGCAGCAGATCGGGCAGACCATCGCCATTAAAGTCGGCGGTCGCAGCGCCGCCCCCCATGCCGCCGGCGGGCAGCGTTTCGGCGGAAAGGGTGAAGCTACCGCTGCCGCTGTTAAACAGGAGATCGGTCTGCTCTTGGGAGGCGTGGACCACATCGAGATCGCCATCGTTGTCCAGATCGACCAGCAGGGGCTGCCCGGCTCGTACGCCGTCGCCGGGAAGCGATTCGAGGGTCAAGCTTCCGAAGCCGTCATTGCGCGCTATCACAAGGCGATTTGAACCGGAATTCATTCCGCCCGAAGCGGTTCCTTCGAGATAGCTTGCGACAAACTCCTCCGCACCGTCCCCGTTCAAGTCTGCGGCGGCCATTCCGCCATACTTCACCACAATGCCCAGATCGGACTCGCGCTCGGTCAGCGGAGAGATGGTGACCTTCCGCTGATACGGGAAATAGCCCCAAACGGAAAAGTTCGCTTCAACGAGGGCGGGGGAGTTGTCGTCGGGCTGATCGTAGAGCGAAAACTCGATTTCACCTTCCGGGTTGTTCGCGTTGGCACCCGACTGGATCAACATAGAGATCGCTGGGAAGTCTGGATTGAACAGGTCGCCCGCATCCATGGCGCGCACATAGCGGTTGGTCGATTGCGCATAGCCGTTCACGATCGGGGCATCCATCGGTTCCTTGGACGGGTCGGCCGCTTCAAATTTACAGATGTCGTACCATCGTGCGTTGTAAATGACCGACGAGGTCCAGTTGCCGTCGTTATCTACCACCGCGTACTTTGCGTAAAGCTCCGGCACGGTATCTTCCTCTGGAAAGTTAAGGCTGTATGCGCCGGAAAGGAATGGAAGATCGTAGGGGATCCAGAGGAATCCGCCGGTGCCCACCTCGGGGACGGAATAGCCCCAGTCTTCACCCCACGAATTGACCACCAGGAAGGCGCCGTGTTTGACCGCGCCGGTTTTTGGGTCCGTGTAGGCGATGGTGTCGTCGTACCCGATAATGGTCAGCGCATGGCCGGGGGTTTCGGGCTTGCCGGTTGCGATCACCACGCCAGCGGAAACGTTGGCCCCGTCGTAGCTGCGCAGCGTGTCCACATACGCCGTAGAGGTGGCTGCAATATTACCCTGCGCCAGAAAATGCTTGAGGCTCCGGATGCCGGATGGCGAGTGAATGTCGCCGATCGAGACCGCAGTTGTTGCGCGCCAATGAAGGGCGGCAGCGCGCTCCGCAAAGTCGGGGATGTAGCTCACATCGAGCGCCGCGCCTGTGTATGGATAATCCTCCCAGCTGCGGATGCCGGAACGGATGATTTCCTCGATCGTCTCTAGAGGGTTGGCGCCCCAAGGCGCCCCGTTTTTCGTGTTGTGGCGGTAGCACCAGACCCCCCACGCCGGACTGGTGACCTTGCTCCAGTCGCCGTCATGGCCTGGCGCAGTCCAGTCCCGCGCCTTGGCCAGCTGGTGGGTCGCGGTGAAATAGGTGATGCAGATGGAGCCGCAAATACCTAGTTGGCCTTGGGAGCCGTTCGCCACCGGAGGCAGGTAGGTGCTGTTGACCACCCGGGATGGAATCGGCGCGCCAAGGGATGCGACCGGTATGGCATACTTTTCCTCGAAGGCGGCAAGCTCCGCCCTGGACGGAAGAATGAGGCCGCTCGGGCGCGTCTCCTGCGCCCGAGCCTGAATGCAAAACAGAAATATACCTGAAAACAAGATGGCGGTTGATTTTTTCATTATTGCCCCTCCCTCGTTTTTGAATCTACGGAGATGACGAAGGCCGTTTGCCCCAGCGACCCATCCGCTTCCGTTGCGATCAGGTAGATCAGGCAATGATACCCATCAATCTGGGTGGGAATGTCGACCGTAACCCCCCCGGAGAGCCCATCGGCGCTTTGCTTCAGCGCGCCGGCAGAGGTGACGATATGCTGGATGCGGTAGGCTTCCTCGCCCGGAAGAACCTGACTGGTG
This sequence comes from uncultured Verrucomicrobiota bacterium, assembly GCA_964402125.1. Classification (GTDB taxonomy): domain Bacteria; phylum Verrucomicrobiota; class Kiritimatiellia; order Kiritimatiellales; family Pontiellaceae; genus Pontiella. The sequence goes on along the minus strand of CAYOBH010000012.1, from coordinate 25,980 downwards.
TCACTGGCAAAATACACCATCAATTCCAGCCGGGGCGTTCCATCCCCGGCGATGAGCGGCGTCTGGTAGTCGCGCGTACTGGGGATGTACCCATTCGGGTCAATATTGATCGTGAAGGGCGGCAGGTCCGGAACAGACACCTCCGAAAAGAGCTGGAGCTGGAAAGCATCGGTCGTCCGCCGCGTGGCCGCCATGCCCGAGATGGCCCAGTTGAGCGTGTAGTTGTCTTGGGGCCGGGGCCAATTATCCACCGTCCGCTGGAGAGAAAAGTGATCCAGTCCGGCCGTGCCGGCGGGGTCGACAACGCGTACAATCGCGTCGCAAACAATCTGTCTGTCGTAATAGGCCTCGCTGGTGCTGAGTTCCGTGAAATGAATAAAACTCTCCTGCATCGGCATGTAGTAGTCGCCCTCGAACCGATAGGTGACGGTGATGTCGTGCTCTTCGGCATAGTCGGAGAGCTGCCCCTGGTTTGCCACCGTGGCCAGCACGGAGAGCAGGATGTACTGCACGTCCTGCTTCAGGGGAATCTCGCAGCTCCACTCGTTTTCACCCTCGTCGTTCTTGCCGTAGACCCCGGTAACGATTTCGGACTGGACGGCCTTGGCGGAATCCCGGGTTTGCATCAGGAGATCGATGCCGTTGCACATTGCCGGCGCGGTGACCCGCAGTCGGGTATTCGGGGCAAAGATGCGATCCGGCTTGAAGATCTTAAACTGGATCACGCCGCATCCATAATCGCGGACCGACAGCTCCACCTTCTGCTCCTCCAACAGGTTGGTGGAGGCGGTCTTGATGGAAACCAGCTTGTACATCTTTGAGACGTCCGTCGTGGAATCGCTGGAAAAAATCGAATCCGAGGAGACCGAGGAGCTGTAGCGGTTGGTTTCCGCCAGCAGGTAATCGCGGGCAAACTCCTGATAGGTTCGATCCAGATCGTAAAGGGCACCTCGCTTTTCGCTGAACAGGCTGTCAAGGGCCCGCTCAACCGTCTGGCCGCCGTTCACCTTCTGGGCCAGCTCGTAGATCCAATCGTGGTGGGAATCGAAACAATAATCGATAAAGGCGGAGGTTCCGTAGCCGTGCTTTTCCTGGGCGCTCCAGTTCCGACCCGACCATCCGCGAGTAATCGGTTCAAAAAGGCCTTTCAGCGGCGCGGCGCGGCGGCAGGTGTAGTTGCCCGAACGGTGGTCGGGGTTGTCTGCGGCAACAGCCTCGAACCAGGTGGTGATGGCATCCTCCACGCTCGCAAAGGCGAACGAATCCCCGCGCTGGTATTCGTTGAGCACATAGTGCATCAGCTCGTGGCCCAGCGTCGCCTTCATTTCATCGGCATTCGAAAGCAGCGCCGCATTCAGCTCGATCCATTCACCGAGCACTGGATTGTACACAAAGCCGCCATCATCCGTTGTTCCCCGGCAGATATACACCTCCAGCGGAAAGATGGAGGCGTGCGCCGTGTCGAGCGGGAAGCCCATCGCCTGGATCTTGCCGTAGATGTCGTAGAGAATGCCGCAAACGGTTTCCAGATTGGCATAGGTGATCGTGCCCCAGTCCTTCGTATACACCTCGAACTTGTCGCTGATCCATCCGGTGTGGCGATAGCCCGCATAGCGGTGTCCGGGAACGGATGCCGCTCTGACCAACGCCCTGCTTGCAAGCGATGTCACCGGTGGCGGCGCATCCGCAGTGAGAAGGGCAAACTTGACGGAATGGGCAATCGCCTGCTCCGTAACTCCGGGCGCGGAAAACGAACGGCTGACCTGCGATCCGCTCCGGATGAATCCGGTTTCCGGGAAGGCCTGCCAATACCACTGCATCTCCCCGGCATCGTGCGGCTGCATGTACGACCCCGCGCACAGTCCCGTATCAGTGTCGCAGTTCGTGTAACTGACCGAGAACCCGGCCAGATTGGTCGATAGCCCGCAGACCATATACACCTCGTGCAGCGGGGACTCTTCGTCTATCGCGTCGTCCGCGCAGCGCATCAGGGCGAGTTGCGTCTGCCCGGAAGAGCCGGAAGGGATGGTGACCGTGATGTTCTCGTGCGACAGTACGCCCCCTGCAGGACCGATCAGCGCGCTGTCCACCAGCTCCGGCATGGGTCGTCCAAGAATGGCTTCCTGAATCAGCCAGACATCCACTTGAGTAGCGGCGGAGTCCCCGTCTATATCCGCCGACGACTCAAACGCCAGCTCTCCGCTGGCCATTTTTTGCGCCCGTACCAAGTCTGCGACATTCACGGCCCCATCGCCGTTCACGTCGCCAACCAAGGCGGCGTGGGCACTCCATCCACAAAAAACCAATAAGACTATAAGACGGCTCATTCTCATGATCATTCCCCTCTTTTGGTGGTGATAATAGCAGGGGAAACCGTGTTCTATCCACCCTTTTATCCAACGAAAGGCCGTCCCATTTCGGGCGTTTCCAGCTTTCGCGGAACTCGGCTTTTTCGCGCTCGACAGCGCTCTCCAAAACCGCTTTTCAACGCCGAAAGCGAAGCGATAGATCATTTTCGAAGAAAATAGGGCGAAGCCCGATTTAAACCCTTTCGCCATATATGAAGCTTTTTTTAAAAATCACTTGCACTCACTCTGGTGCTCCGGCACCTTTTTGTCTCTTGGTGGTTCGGGAAATATGGGGTTGGTCTTAGGCTTTGATCGCAGCAAGAGGCCTAAGATAGTAAATACAAAGGGAAAAGGAGAAAATCATGAAAAAAGCATCTCTGTTTATGGTGCTGCTCGGGGTATCGTTTCTGTTCGGTTGTACAACAAGGATGGCAGACTATACCCTCATCTCGACCAAGAACGTCGACCTGTCAAAAATGAACACGTACCAAAGTGCGGGCAGTCGGGTGAAAGGCCAGGACGTTGTTCACTCTCTCATCATCTTTAACATTCGTGAGCCAAACATGAAAGAAGCCATCGATAACGCCATCGAATCTGTTCCGGGATGTGTCGCTTTGACCGATGGTGTCTTGTTCACTCGTTATTTTAATCTTCCTTTTATTTACGAGCAACATGCTTATGTGATCGAAGGCACTCCGCTCGTCGATCCGGCGTTCTGATCGCCGGAATCCAGCCTGACAGAGGGATCATTATGTCGTCAAAATGGACAAAGATGGCAATATGGCTTCGATAGAGAATGTCGATTAGGGTGCTTTCGAGAACCTGAAACTTTCCATCATGAAAGAGGCATTCAGCCGGGAGAAATCCCGGCTTTTTTTATTCACCGATTTGGCGGAAGACCCTTATTGGAGGCGCGGAAGTCGCTCAATCGGAAGCCATTCGAGGATGCGCCGGATGTGGCGGTCGGCGAAGAACCATTCGTGCCCGCCGGGTTCCTCCTCGAAAGTGAGGTTGAAGCCTTTGGCCAGAGCGACATCCCGGAATACGATGGAATCGGCGCGGAGATAATCCTCCGTCCCGACGCAGAGGTAGAATGCAGTCTTAGGGGCCGAATCCATGCGGTGAAGCTGGGCGATGAGATCGTTATCCGATCCGGCAACGGTTCCAACATCGCCAAATACGGCTTGGAATGCCCGTGCCCGGGAGTCGTTCCAGTCCTCCTCAACATGCGCTGCCAGATCGAGCGAGCCGAAGATCGAGGCGGCCGCGGCATATCGATCCGGGTGGGCGAGGGCCATCTTCATCGCGCCGTAGCCGCCCATGGAGAGACCCGCGACAAAGGTATTACAGGGATCCTCCGAAACCTTGAACCAGCGGTGGATCAGCGCCGGCAGCTCCTCGGCGAGGAAATCGAAGTAGTCCGAGCCGTGGGCCATATTGCAGTAGAAGCTCTTGTAGGCGTCGGGCATGACCACCGCGAGGTTGTAGCGGGCCGCGTAGCGCTCAATGGAGGTCCGTCGGCTCCAGATCGTGTGGTCGTCCGACAGCCCGTGCAGGAGATAGAGCACGGACGGGGGCGTCTGCCACGCATCCGGGTGTTCCGGCAGAATGACATTCATTCCCAGTGACAGATCGAGGACCTGCGAATCGAAGCGTATTTCAATCAGTGCCATGTTGTTCTCCGTTAAGCTGTTGTTGTCGTCGAAAGCCTCTCCTTCTTATCTCGATCGCTTATGGTTTCAGGGTGTTGATTTTGACCTGTGGGGTCAGGGATTGGCTGACTTTTTGGACCATGAGTTCTCGAGCCAGTGTGAAGGTGTCGGTGAGCTTGATTTTTCGCGAAGAAGCGGCCGCTTCCACGATATATTTTCCTGCTTCGGCCACCCAGCTTGAAGAAGGCGTGTCAAAGGATGCCAGATCCATAGGGACCAACTCAAACGTCAGTGTTTCGCTCTGGCCGGGTTCCAACAGCCGGGTTTTTCCAAACGCGACCAAAACATGGCGGGGCTTATGGAGCTTGTTGACCGGTGCGGTCAGATAGAGCTGAACCACTTCGCGACCAGCAGCGGTGCCGCTGTTTTTAACATCGACGGAGACGGTCAGTTTATCCTGGAAGGATTTGGCGCTGAGCTTCATGTTGCTGTAGTCAAAGGTGGTGTACGACAGGCCGTAGCCGAATTCGTAGGCAACCGGTTTGTCGAAGGTGTCGTAATAGCGGTAGCCGACATAGATGTCCTCTTCATAGACCACTTGGGACGGTCCGCGATTTCGTCCGTTCCCCGCTGAAGGAGCCGCTTTTTCGGCTTCCGTCGGGGTGCCGGGAAAATTATTGGCCGAAGGCACATCGCTGTAGGCCATGGGGAACGAGTCCGCCAGCTTTCCGGAAGGATTCACCTTGCCGCTCAGTACATCGGCGATTGCATCGCCGGCTTCCTGCCCCGGCTGCCACGCCAGCAGAATGGCGTCGGGAATATCCCGCCAACTGGCCGTTTCAATAATTCCGCCAATATTGAGCACGACGATGGTTTTTTTGCCCTTCTCCTGAAACGCCTTGGCGACGGTCTGAATCATTTTTTTCTCAATCTCCGCCAGATCAAAATCGCTCACCGTCCGGTCGGAGCCCTCGCCGGAATTTCTTCCGATGGTGATGACGGCCATGTCCGCATTGTCCGCCGCCTCTTTGGCGCTCTCTTCCGTGATGTTCATTTCCGGCGTGCGAGGCCGGCCCCAGAAGCCGCCGCGCGGTCTGTCATTGGCTTGATCGTTGGCTTGTTTGAGATATGCGGCGTAGGCTTCGTCCAGTTCCTTGTACGGAATATAGCCCGCCTTTTTAAGGCCTTCGATCAGCGAAACTGTGTAGGCTGCGTTGACATCTCCACTGCCGGTGCCGCCCTTGATGGTGTCATAGGTCGTAATCCCGTAGGCCGCGATTTTTTTCACGTTGCCGGAAATCGGCAAAGCGTTGTCGGCGTTTTTGAGCAGAACCATGCCGTCGGTTGCCGCTTGGCGGGAAACCTGTGCGTTGGCTTTGAGGTTCGGTTTGTTGGAAAATGTGTACTCCTTGTAACGGGGCGTCTGCAACAGGATGTTCAGGATGCGCTCCACGTTTTTGTTCAGCACCTCAACATCCAGTGAACCATCGTTTACCGCCGCCACAATAGCAGCAGACTGATCGGGATTCCCCGGCATAAGCAAATCGTTGCCCGCTTTCATCTGGGCAACGGGATCGCTTCCGCCGCCCCAGTCGGTCATGACAAATCCTTTAAATCCCCAGTCATCGCGCAGCACTTTGGTGAGCAGGTCGTAACGCTCGGAGGTGTACACCCCGTTCAGTCGATTATAGGACGACATCACCGTCCAAGGCTGTGCTTCCTGCACCGCAATACGGAACCCTTTCAGGTAGAGCTCGCGTAGTGCGCGCTCGCTGGCAATCGTGTCGATCCTTGTCCGGTTGGTCTCCTCATTGTTGGCAGCAAAATGCTTGATCGAAGTGCCGACGCCCTTGGACTGGATGCCCTTGACGAGTGCTGCCGTAATTTTGCCCGACACCAGCGGATCCTCGGAATAATATTCAAAGTTCCGTCCGCAAAGCGGATTCCGGTGAAGATTCAGCGCCGGGGCCAGAAGAATGTCCGTGCCGTATTCCAAAAGCTCGTCGCCCCACGCCTGGCCGACTTTGTTGATCAACTCGGTGTCCCAAGTAGATGCCATAAGCGTAGCAATCGGGAACGCTGTACAGTAATAGGTATTTTCATCATTCGGTCGCGTCGGATTAATGCGCAGGCCCGCCGGTCCATCCGCAAGCACCATCGGCGGAATGCCCATGCGCGCAATTTCCGCGGTCGTACCGGCGGCACCAATCTTGCCGACGGCGGCAATCGTGCTGGATGGATCAACGTTTCCTCCGGAGCGAGCGCCAACGACCAGCGTCGCCTTTTCCTCCAGCGTCATTTTTGAGAGCATCTCTTGTATGGTGGCCGCGTCGTCCTCCGCTGCATAAATCGCCGATCCCGTGGAAACAAAAACAGCCAACCCGATCAATGCCAACAAACTCACCGATATTCCCCTCATCTCAACCCTCCATATATAAAGATCCAAAATGCGTAATAATTATATCGCATTGTAACGCAATAGCTAGCACTGGATGGTTCAAATTTAAAGTCTCGCTGCGTGATCCAACCCCGCCCGCCCGTGCATTGCGTTCGTAGTTCAGCCTTCAGGCTGTCTCGTTATCGTCCTTGGTGCAAAAGCAGCCTGAAGGCTGAACTACAAACATGTTTACCGACGCATATGAATGATCTGCAGAGTACTGCGTTTGGGTCGGCAGCGAATGAAGGTAAAACAGCGAAGCGAGTTGGGTTATAGATAAAATATTCCCCAAAATTACTTCCAATGTTGAATCTTACAACCTGACCCCGTCTTTCCGACAAGGGGACTGAACTCAACCGGTTCCAGTGGCGCGGACCGCCCCGCGGTGCACCCTCTCGTCCTCGTACTCGGTTTGCCGCCGTGCGAAATGGGGGCATCCAACCGGTCCTTCCGCAGGAAAGGTTCATCGGCGAATCGTTGAACGGTCTAACCCAGACCCGCCCCCGGTTTTCGAAAGCGTTTCATAGTACGGGATGACCAACGTCGTGAACCACGAAGCATCGAAGAACACGAAGCCTGGTGGACTTGGGTGTAGCGCGGATATCCGATCCGCGTATCCGGCGGCCCCTTCCGGACAGGGAAAACAGTGCATTCTTAAATTCATCGGCTGACCCGTTAACGTTGAGTAAACCATATGTGACGCAATGCACGGACCCCTATACCTTGAGAACCGTCGGATGCGGACCCGCATGTCCGGTGGTGTGGGGAAGGGGAGCTAGTAGCTCCCCTTTACCCGATTTGGGCAAATTTGTCAGTCACAATAAAGCCACCAATGCTTCTCGTAACCTTCCTCGCGAAAATCTTGAAAGTGATATTCAAGGAACTGTTTCGCCGCATCCAGAGCGGAGAGATCCTCGGGAATCAGGTCGCTTCGCTTGACAGCTTCGTCCATCTTGTCGATTCCCCAGTACATGGCTGGCTTAGCATCATGGTCGCTTCTTGCGTACCGAATGGCGATGCCGGTTTGCACCAGAGTGATAAAGTGTTGTTGCTTCGTAATATTCATTATAATTTCTCCTGCCCAAAGTTAAACGTTATTCTTGCTGCACATAAACATTGCCTTACTCAACGGGCGATCTCACCGCAGGCTTAATGTAGGACATTATATGTTGGTCTTTAGCTCAAATTGTCCCACATCCTACTGAAAATCCAGATTATCCCAGTAGTAAGTACAGCGTAAATGACACCACCAATCCAGAGGTATATTGAAAGTGGATCTTTCCATAAAAACTTGACTACAAACATCATGATAATGGGGCAATATCCTTGGAGCCCGATGAACCAGAGTATGAGATTACCCACTTCCAGAAGTGATCCGATTTAGAGGGCTTCCGACAGTATTGTGAATCCTCGTACATGGTCCTGTCCTTTGGTTTTTTCTATCTAAGGCCCAACGATTCGCGTCACTCTTAGCGGGCGGAGTCCGCGATAGAGTGAACGCGCTGGGTCTGCGGGTTTTTAGGGTTCCAATATTCTAATGTTTCATTCTGATAGACATAGGCCAATTCAGCAACAATGTGTTCTTGGCTCTCTAGCTCATCTCCACCCGTAATAGATGTAATGACCCACATAGCAATTAACGGAAAAATGAATTTCGGCCTTTCGGAGCGTGGAATGTCAACAAGTGATTCCGTTACAAAACGATAGCAATCCTCATACAGTTGTTCTGATTGTTGATATTGCTTTTGAAGTTGTCCTCGCATCTTTAGCTCAATGGGCGTTCGTTTTCCCTCTGGCACGTCAAAATGTAAACGCAAAGCCAAGGAAACACACCCGGCAACAGTGCCGGCCATTATGAAATATTGCCACTCTGTGGTGATAAGTAACTGGGGATATTTAATTTCAAGTCGAACCTGTAATGTTTCCATCAATGTTCTAAATAGAGTCGCGGCACCTTCGGCTCGTTCTGGGATCGAGTGCGTCTTTACATCTGAATTTGGAATGGGGGTGTCGGATGGCTTTGTAGATCCTTGACGAGACTGCTTAAACCAATCCCTTGATTTACGTGATAACAGGAGAGCGACAAAGGTGCTTGTAACAATAATTGAAGGGATTCGATCATATATATTGTCAACTCCAAGGCGGAGACATCCCAGAACAAGATTCAGCCCAAGCGTCAGCGGTGCAACGATGAAATACGCGAGTCGTGCCCAGTTCTTCTGATGAAGCATGGCAACTCCAACGATGACAAAGAATATGCGCGTAGGAGAGAGAGTCTGAAGAAGGGCTTCTGGTATCGACATGTTGAGTCCATAGAACGCCTGAGGAATGTAGGCGATGATCAGAAAGGCGTTCCATGCTATCAGGAACAAGCCGATGACGGTTATATGTTTTGGTCTTTTCATTTGTATTTGCAGAACTATTTATCCGTCCAGCTTCACTTAAACATCAAGATTCCCCCGTGGAACGCCAATGGCTGGATGGACTAAATCCTGTTGGACTGGGCCTTTAGGCCAGCGCCAACTAATCTATGGGTATTGTATGAATCCCCGGATGGTTTTGCCATGGTTTTCTTCGAGTTCCTTTTCGAGGCAAGTTGTCGAGAGGGGTAAAATCACTTTTTTTCCAGTTCCTGTTGGGTCATGTTCAACGTTCTTGTCGGGTGGGACGCCACCCGAACTGTTTGAGTTTTTCGCCGAGCGCCTCGTCGAGGTCGGGCTTGTCGGCCGGATAGAGCGAAATCAGTTTTTTTCCGGTTTTCTGATAGAGGTCCTGCTTAAGATACATGCCCGCTTTGTAGCGCGGCGTATCGAGTCCCCAGTATTCGATATAGACATCGAACTGGGGGAGATAAAAGTCGGGGCGGATCTGAAACCCCTCCAGAATACGCAGGCGGCCATCATAGCGATAGTCGATCCCGGCATGCGCCAGCCAGTCGGCAATCTTTTTTTCGCCGTCCGACTGTACCAGATTGCCATCAACCGTCCGGATGGTTTTTCCATCCTCCACGCCGGTTTCCCAGTTGCGCCGTTTGACGCAGGTTCCATCGAAGCATTTATCGCAGTAGATGCGCTGAAACAGACGCATGGAACGTTCAAACTCGTCGTAGGCGACGTGTTTTCCGCATTTCAGGCAGACGCGCTCTTTTTGCTGTTCGCGGTGCTGAACGGCTTCGCGAATGGTTCGGGCCGCCGCGGCGGCGGCGAGGGGGATGTAGTCCTTGCGGTTGGGGCGTGCGGCCAGATCGTCGAGCTCACCCAGCCAGGCCTCGGCAAAAGCACCATAGGTTTTGAGGGCCTTGAGTGCATACTGCTGCGTTTGCGGATGCGGATCGTGCAGCGCAACGGGGGCGAGTGCTTCCACGGCCCGGGCTCCGTCCGCACCGAAGCCGGACAGCTTTCCGATTGCGGAGGCGGCCAGCCGCCGTACCTCGGCGGAGGGCATCTTCAACAATTGAACCAGTTCGGCAAGCGCCGCTGGGTCCTGCGAGCGGCCAAGGTCAACCGCACGCTGGCGGGCCTCCTGATGCCGTTGATTGTCCATGTTGCTGTTCATCGATTCCCCGTGCGCTTATTCGCTCCGCTTATTGGTGCTTCACCTCATCACCGATCGCGTCGTAAGCGAGCGGAGCGAGGTAGAACCTTTTTTATCACACTAACCTCTCTTCAGCTCACCGATAATCTTCACATGGTTTTCCACATCACTGCAAGCCGTATACCGATCGTAAATCTGCCCCTTTTTGCGCCAACAGCAATCACCGGTTTTGGTTCCTCTAACGAATCCGTTCCGAGACCTTTTGATAGACGAAGGAAAGGATCAGAAGAAGCAGTCCGACGCTGATGAATATGGCCACTCGAATGCCTGCGTTCAATGCGGCGCAGTCGACTAGGGTGACTTTCAGGACGGTGCAGCCGAAAAGGAGCAGGGCGAATATCCGGTGCTTCTTGCTGTTGCGGATGAAGCCGTAGAGTGTGATGGCAAGTGCGCTTGCGCCCCAGAGTATGGAGATCAGGGCGCGTCCCCAGTTGGTGTGAAGCTGCCAGAATGCAAGGGTGAAGATGGCGACGCCCGCGATGATCGGAGCAAACTGCAACGACAGGCCGAAGCGTTCCCGGTGCGTTGGATCCTTAAGTCTTCCGGAGAGCCAGAGTATCTGGGCCAGCAGGACCAACTGCAGCCATATATACGGTTTGTCCAGGGCGAGATCGACGTTGTTGAGGCATAATGCCGTGGTGTCGACGAACAGGAGTTTCAGCGGGATAAAGGCAATCAACCCGAGCCCGAAATTGGCGAGAATGCCATCCTTTTTCAGGGTCCAGAGGATCAGATTTCCGGTGATCAGGAGAAGGATGGATGAGAGCAGCCAAGGGAGTGGGTGGCTGGGTTCAAATATGGTGAAGATGTTGCGGAAGGCAACCGCAAGCATGGCGATAACGGCCGAGAAGAAAAGCGTTCTGCTTTTGGTGCTGAAGCTTCGTTCTTCGCTGATGAGGGCGTAGAGCCACGCCTGCAAGCCAATGACCGCCGCAGCAAAGAGTCCGGAGAGGGTGTGTGGGTTGATCAGCAGCAGCGTTTGGGTATGGGTCGGCTCGCAGGAGATCTGCAGCAGGGCGGCAAAGCCGATGGCAATGGCGCTGTTCTGGAGCGATTTTGAGCGTATGCGCAGCGCGAAGAATGAAAGACCCACGCTGAATAGACACCAACTGATACCGATGAGCAGTCCGCTAAACTGGATGTAGAGATAGGTTGTGACGCAGAGCGCGGCACCTTGGAGGAAGTAGAGTGCGTGGCCGGAGTAGTTGCCCTGCATCCGTTCTGCCTGAACAGCGAGCGCAATGAAAATCGACGCGGTGACCAGCCACGGGACGATGTCTTTACCGTCGAGTCCGAGGATATCCGTGCCAGCGGCAACAACGAGTCCGCTCAGTGCACCAATCCAACCCGCTTGGTTGTGGGATTTGAATGATGCGAAAAAGCTCAAGCGGCTGTGTATCCACGCGGTGAGCGCGATCAGGATGGATGAGAGCAACAGAAAAAGCGTTTCGACATTGAAAAAGGGCCATTCAACGGTTTGATCCGTGACCGCTTTATAGTCCAAAAATCCGAGTCCGATAAATCCAAGAATCAGGCTGCTGTAGGCCATCGGCGTGGCTTTTATTTTTCGGTTAAAGAGCGCAGAGGCTGTTGCCAGGACGCTCCAGGCAAGCCCCATCCAGACGCCGTCAAGTACCGCGAAAATGAGCGCGGCGAGCGCAATGATGGTTGCCAGAATGCTGTTCTGGATATCTGCGGAATTTGTCCGGGTCCGCCGAGCCAGTTGATAAAACCCACAGAAGATTCCGATGGCGACGATCCATGGAAGGCTATTGGTTTCCTGCATGGTCAGGTCAATGACCAGCGTGGCTCCCAGCGCAATAAAAATGCCGCTCCAGAGCAGCTCGGACGTTTTAGAACCCCAAACATCGATCTTTCTGTGCATCCAAATGCTGACGAGCGCAAAGCCTGCGACCCCCAGCAGGGCAAGTGATTCGGTGTTCAGGAAACGCCACTCCATACGATTATCGCTGATCAGCTGTATCGCAAGATAGACGAACGCCAGAGCCGTGAAGAGCAGGCTGCTCAGGTGGATCGGTTTGGATCGTGACTTGAGATAGAATCCCATGGAACAGGTGCCGTACAGACCCCAGAGAATGCCCCTCCACAGATCCGGCATCAGTTCCAGAATCAGCAGCCCGACCGATGCCTGGCCGCAGAGAATAAAAATGAGTGTCTCCTTTTTGAATTCCGGGAGCATCTTCCATGACAGTCTGGAAAACAGAATGAGCAGGATCGTGGTAACGATAAAGCATTCACCGAGCAGATTTGCCCTGTCCGCCAGCCGCATCTGGGCTTCCACGGAGACGAAGAGAAAGAGCGTCGAAAGCATGATGCGGAACAGGTTGATGCGCGGATGTTCGGTTTGATCCTGTACCCGCATGATCAACAGGCTGAGGACTGAAAACTCGGCGAAGTAGATGAGCGATGCGGAGATCGACGGCATCCATGGACCGGTCGGGAACGCAAGGAGCCGGTAGAAAAAATAAAACAGGGTGAAGGCATATGCTCCGTTGTACAGCACCTGCCAATGTTTCTTAACGCCCAGAAACATGACCGGCAGATTGATCAGGGCAATGTAGATCAGCGGGAACGTCCCGCCGTCAAACTCCCGGCCCACCAGCATTGGCGTAATGAATGCGCCGAGCACGCCGAGGCAACTGACGATCTGCGAGTTGTAGAGCATTGAGATCCACAGTAGCAGGGCCGCGCTGAGGGTTAAACAGATCGCAGTCGTAACCGCTCCGGCCAGCGAATAGATGCTGTAGGCGGCAAACGTGCAGAAGTAAAACATGCCGCCCCCGCCGCCCGTCATGATTCGGGACAGGAGTGTATATTTTCCCGTTTTGTTTCTCTCCGCCATATAACCGCCGACCAGCAGTACAATCCCGCTCACCACGCCGAGGGCTATTTTGACCGCCGGAGTTGGCCACGCAATACCTGCACTGCCGACGAGAAATGCAATGCCCGCAACCAGAATCATTACCCCGATCAGGCCGGCAATCTGTCCGCCGACCATCGCTTCGAGGTTCTTGCGGATCTTTGAGTCTTTGGGCGGCGGAGCCGGTTCGCTCGGAATCGTAGCCGGTTCTTCTGCAACCCAAAGGCTCGGTTCAATCGGTTCCATCAGGACGGGTTCGACGCTTATTGCTTCTGGTTCTGTTTCGGTCGTCAACTCTGGAACGGCTTGTTCTTGGGGTACAAAGACCGTGCTATGATCAGAAATGTCCGGAGTCATGCTCTCAGGTTCTTCGGAATAAACTTCATACGTTTGTAGCGAAGATTCGGCTGGTGGCCTGGGCTCAAGCTGGGATTGCAGCTTTGCAACCTGATGTTCCAACTGAATGAGTCTTCTACGCTGTTTGTCCTGCTCTTCCTTGAGGCCTCCGGCTTTAGCAAGGCTGACGATCGCAAAGATCGGCGATAATAGAATCAATAGGGCGATGAGAATTAGGATTAGTTCCATAGGGTTTTACCTCGGTTGGTTTCAATGTGCTTAGTCATTGTTGCTCCGAAATGTCAATTTGAGTTACCACACCCAATGAAGCATCCATGTGGATACGGTCGCCGTTTTTGATGGAATCGAGGAGGTTGGGAATGCCGACGATGGCCGGTATGCCCATTTCTCGGGCAACAATCGCGGAGTGGGAGAGGATGCTGCCGCGTTCAATGAGGATGCCGGAGACCGATGGGTAGAGCGGAACCCAGCCGGGATCGGTGCGCGCGGCCACAAGAATTTCTCCGTTGAGCTGGATGTCATCGCGCGGGGAATGAATGACACGGGCAGTGCCTTCAACGATGCCGGGCGAGCAGCCGATTCCGCGCAGAGTGCCTTCTTCGGTTTCTAGTTCTTCTGGAACATCGGGATTGATGAACCGATTGCGGTGGTAGGCCATTCCGTAGGTTTCGAAATGATCGTCGGGCGGTGTTGCGGATGCGCGATAGCGGTTGAATTCGGCCTTGCGCAATTGGGTCAATCCGCGCAGGTCGGTAGTGACGGCGGTGCCTTTCACATAGTCCCAGACCTCATCGATGGTGAGGTAATAAATGTCTTCCGGCGCATCGATCAGCTTTTCTTGGGCCAGCGTCTGGCCGACGGCGTTGAGCAACTGGCGGAGCAGGCCGTAGATTTTGGTGCGGGCGAAGCGCATGTTTTCCCGGTTTTTAACGCCGCCGCGCGCCTGTTTGAGGATGGAGCGGAACAGGATTTTTTTCAGACCGGAGAGTTGGCCGAAGACGGTCTGCTCTGCCGTGCGGCGGATCTGCTGTTCGCGTTTTTCCATAGCAGAAACATCGAGCTGTTTTGGATCCATGCGGACATAGTTGGCGATCATCTGGTAGACAAACTCTGGGGTTTCGTGGAGCGAGGGTTCTTCAAGTTTGAGTTCGTTCATGCAGCGGAATCCGTATCGGTCGAGATAGTCGGCTACGGCCTCGGCAATGTAGCGGGTTTCAGCGTGCTGCGGAATCTGCCTCAGCAGTTCTTCAGGGGTGCAGGCGAGGAAGAGTTTTTCCTGCTCAGGAGCGGTTTTTATTTTTGCGGCGAGCTGCATCAGGAGCCGCGTGGGCTCCGTACTTTCGATTCCGCCTTCGCCGCAGAGCAGGTTGTTTTGAAGGGTTCCGTTTTCGTCGGCGCACCATTTTTTACAGCATCCTTTGAGCAGGCCGTAAAAAATCATGACGTGGAAGTCGTTGATGATCGGCGTTTTCCAATTGCGCAGCAGGTGCTTCTCCATGTCCTGATAGACCCGCATCAGCTCATGCGGCGGCAGCGTGTTGAAATCGAGCGCAGCCCACTGATTGTAATAGTGGTTAAAGTGCTGGTTAAAGGCGGGAACAAGGCGCGGCAGACATTTAAAGCGATAGAGCATGCGGCCCACCAGCCCGATGAGCTTGGGCAGCTCCACAAAATAGCGCCCGAAAAAGCCGAGCGGTTTTTCGTCTTCCCCAGCATCGGATTTGGTTTTTACGCCCATCATCGATTCCATGAACGCCTTGTTGTAGGCATAACCGGGAAACTGTTTTACGAGCCGGTACCAGTTGGGGAGATTGTAGTAAACCTGCCCTTCGAAAAGGCCGAGCATATTGCGGTAGATCGTCTGGTTTTCCTCGATGGTTTTGCGCGGAATGCCCATCACCTCAGAGAAACAGTGGTAGACCACGGCGTAAGCGTGGCGGATAAAGCTGAAGGTCATGGGCGAGGTGACGCCGGAATAGCTTTCGATAATGTTGGAGTTGTCCCACACCTGCGTGTTCCCTGCGGCGGGGCCGTCGGTCTGCATGGTGGTGATATCGCGCGTTTGCAGAATGAACAGGCGTTCATCGCCATCGAAACAAAATTCAATGTCTTGGGGTCGGCGGTATTCGCGCTCGATGGCGACGGCGGTTTGGGCCAACTGCTGGATCTGTTCATCCGAGAGGGCGGGCGTGTTTTGAAGGGGAGTCTCCACTGGAACTTCCTGCAGACCCTCGCCGGTATCGGCATTAAATACAAATCGGGTTTTCTTTTCTGCCGTGTGCTGGGTGTATTCCCCGCTGCGCTTGTCGTATTCGATGTGATCGGCATCGAGCCCTGCGCTGACGAGCCCTTCGCCGAGGCCGTAGAGCGTGGAAATGATCATGCTGTATGGATTCTGCGTGTTGGGGTCGGCGGTAAAGACGACGCCGCTTGTTTTTGCATCGACCATGCGCTGAATGATGACGGCCATGGGCACCGGATGGAGCGCCAACGCATTGCTTTTTCGGTAGGATATCGCCCGTTCCTGGTAGCCCGAGGCCCAGACTTTTTGGATATGGTCGATGATCGAGTCTGCGCCTTTGATGAAGAGATAACTCTCGTGAATGCCGGCGAACGAGTGCTCGGCGCTGTCCTCATCGGCAGAGGAGGAGCGGACGGAGACAAAGTCGGTTTTGAATTGCGTTTCAATGGTGCGGGTCAGTTCAGCGATCAGATCGTCGGGAAGCGCTGCTTCTCGGACCAGTGATTGAATTCTTTCGGCGATGTCTGCGGCATTGTCAGACGTCAGCTCTGTGAGCATTTCGGCAATCGGTTCATCGAGTTGATTATGCGCCAGCGTTCGCTCGAGCGCCGTGCTGGAGAGCGCCACCCAGTCGGGGACCGAATGGTTGCGCTGGAGCCGAAGCAGATTTAGGCCTTTCCCTCCGATGGAGGGAACCTCGGTTGGGTTTTGCGAGAGGAAGATATCGTTCAAAATGAACCTCCAAAGGTGATGCCTTGTGTGCGAAAGAGTTCGGCAGCGAGCACGAAGTAAAAGAGAATAATGTAGGCCCCGCCGTAGGATTCCAGTTGCCCGGCGGTTTTGCGCGACGGCTGACGACGAAAGCGCAGCAGTCCGTAGCAGGTGCCGAGAAAGAGCACCACGAGGCCGGCGTAATAAAAGAACCCGAGATGGAGATAAAGACCGACGATCCAGGCGAGAACGGTGTTGAGAATCCGCAGCGCGAGCACGACATTCGCGGCGGTAAACATGCCGAACTCTTTGGAGTAACTCGAAACGCCCTCAATCTCATCCTCGGGCATGCGGATTTTGCGTGATATTTCCCAGTTGGCAAAGGCGAAAAAGTCGGCTGCGGCGTAGGCCCAAAACAGCCAGGGCGCTTCCCAGAACGGACGCTGCATGGTGAAGCTGAAAATAGTGGCGGTCAGCAACGGCATGATCAGCATGTGGACGAAGGCGTAGAGAATAAAGTGCCGCTTCAGCCATTCCGCCACAAATAATTCGTGAAGCAGAATCCAGGAAAATCCGATTGCCACGCCCACGGCAACAACGGCGGATATTCCGCTGACTGCGGCGCACAGGAGTTCGAGTGCAATAGCGATTCCGCCGAGAATTTTCAGGTGCGTCAGCGTGATCAGTCCGCGCGAAAGAATGCGGTCGGGATAGTGCACGATGTCGTCCTTGTCGTCCTTGTGCTCATCAAAAACGCGCAGATGGAAGAAGATGCAGAAGAGGAAGACCATGCCGAGCAGGCTGAACCATCCGATGCGCATTGGGTGTTCCGGATCGCCCAGCACCTGAGCGAGGAACTGATTGGCCAGAAAATAGATGAAGACCATGCAGACATGTCGAAAGATCGGGAAGCGTTCCGCCAGATAGGCGTTTAGGCGTTGAGCGAAGGGCGATTGCGGGGTCAGTTGGTTTGTTGTCATACGATGATCACTCCTGAATTTGAACCAGTTTGCGGCATTGAGCTAGAAACAAATCCCGGTTCCAAAGATTTAGCGAAGGAAGTTCATTCGGTTTTACAAAAGGCTCCACATCCGCACGGACGGTATCCCAGTCGATGGTGTTGATTTTTTCCGTAAGCAGCATCACGCACTCTTCGCTGTTGAGCGGAGCAGTGTTTGCGCGATGTCCCGTCTGTTCGAGAGCGGAGGCGAGCAGTCGGTAGTTGGGCTGGATTCGTTGCGCGGTGTACCAGAGAAAGTCGTACCAGTCGCGTCCTTTGATGTAGACACGGCAGATCAGGGCGTGCAGCTTTCCGGAAAAGAGGCTGGGTAGGTCAAAAACACTTACGGCGGAAACAAATGGGAAATCCTGATAGCGGATTTCCTGTTCGGCGCCGTTCGGCGGATTTGTATCCACTTCGATCTTTACACGGATCTTTCGCAAGGGTCCGGTTGCCGGGCGGTAATTAAGGGTCAGCAATCGGCCGAGGGAGTCGTCCTTAAGAAATGCTTTTTTAACCGTCTGCCCGCTTTGTGCGGGGCTCTGGATTTCGAATGAATATCCATAGGCCGCAAGTTCTTCACATACAGATTTTAGATACGGTTCAAGTCGGAAGGTGGCGTCTGGGGCCTGCAACGCAAAATCCAGATCTTCTGAAAACCGATTTAACCCGTGAAAAATGCGAAGGCAGGTTCCTCCGTGAAATGACGCCTCACGAAAAAAGTCGGTTCGCCCCAGCGCGGCCAATATAATTTCCTGAGTAATTTCCCGAATGGCGTGTTCCTCTTCGAGTTGTGTTGCTACCGCATAGTTTTTAAGTCGCTGCTGAACCATTTGGACGCTCATCTTAACCCTCCGTTGCGATGTGCCGGAGAAACTGGTTTACCCGGCTGATGGAATAATTTTCATTCAATTCGGCAAGCTGTTCGGCGGTTACCGTTTCCAGCTGTTCTGCATCAATGCGCAGGCTGCCGAGTAGTTCGTCGAGCGTCCCGTCAAACGAGTGTACATAGATCCAGTCTGCCAGCGCCTTAAGCGGCGTTGCCATCAGAACCGGTCCGTTTTGTTCCGACAGTTCGATTCGTTCGACTCCAGCGTAAAGGCTCTTTTGGGGAATCCGCACGAATTCAAAGCGGCCTATCGGTGTGTCAAAAGTCCGTGAACGGTTCAATGAAACGCTCCTTACGGTATAAACGGCCTCCGGGATCCAGCCGTGAAACGAAAGCGCGGTCTCCAGACTGATATAGCTTGGGCCGTACACCTGCTGCGCCAAAGTCAGCGGATTTGGTTTTTGCTTCTGATAGGGTGCGCCTAGCATATACAGACTGCGGCGAATACGCTGAACTTCGCCGGATGCCATTGCCCGGCGGAGCAGCGCATCCCGACGATTAACGCTGCCTCCAATCCACTGATCCAGCTCCGTTCGTGAAAAAAACGGCTGTTGCAGATGGGTGATAACCTGTTCTGTTAGTGTTTTCATTTGTACAAAACTGTCACAATCCGACAGTTTCTGTCAATTTCTATTGTTTTGAATCCATTTACGCAGTCGAGGGTAATCAATCTTCGATTTGTGGCGTGGGTCGAGCGGGAGCGGGTTTTGAGTGAAAATGACGCGGTCGGCATCAATGCTGTGTTCAACGGGCTCGCCCTGAATGACGATCAGCAGTTTTCCGTCCTGCTCCAACGCGGCAACGCGTTGCGCGTTTGGCACCTGCTTTTGAACGGCGGCTTCGACCACCTGTGCGTGCAGGATTTTTCCGTTGCGCATGATGGTGGAGTGAACGCGTCCGGTCAGAAAGAATCGGCCCTCTTCGTCAAAATAGCCGGTATCGCCCATGCGGTGCCAGCAGGTTCCGTCGGGTTCAATCACTTTATTTTCCTGCACGGCGGCTACATTGTTGAAATAGTCGCGGCAGACATGGTTGCCCGATACCAGCAGCTCGCCGGTTTCGCCCTGGGGAAGGGTCAGCGCATCGAGTTGATCGGGCGCAATCGGCTCCTTGCGGATCTGTACAATTCGTGTTTGCAGCAGATCGGTGGGTTTGCCGCAGCAGAACCCTTCCTGATGGTCGAGCGCAAGCCGTTCGTGGGAGGGGAGATGCGCCACCGGTTCGGCTTCGGTGGAGCCGTAGATGATATCAATGCGCGTTTTGGGAAATCCGTTGTGCCAGCGCTCGATCTGTGCAGCAGTAACGGGGTCCGGGCGACCGGTGTCAAGGGTGTGAACGCGCTTTGCAGACCGAGCGCACCAATGTTGGTTATGATCACCGAGCCAAAACGGTCCTGCTGCATGCCGGGCGAACGGGTCGCCAGATTGAGGGTGTACTTGACGAAATCCATGAAGCGGAAGAGCGGTGTGACCAGCCACATGGGGATACGGCCCAATGTCCGGTCAAGCGCATGGAACTCGGGATCGTCGCCGTGTCGGAGTCGTGCAATTTCTTTGTCGCAGATTTCCGCGATATCATGAATCGAGAGTTGATCGATGTCGGGAATTGAAAACCCACTCAGATCGGCTCCCTTCTCGTGCTTGAGCAAGGTGCTGATGAATGCCGAAATGTTTTTCCGACGATATAGTTTTCCCCGGAGAATGACGCTGTTCAGGTCCGGATGGCGGGCCATGCAATCCCCGAGGATTTTAGCAATGTAGTGCGTCAAGCTCAGCGAGTGGTCTTTGCGGATCTCCTCCAGAAACCGTTCGCAAGGCTCCATGTCCAGCTCCACTTCCGCATAGGTTTGCGGATCACGCGAATGCCGCCAGTTGCCCAGCGCGATCTTCCGGAATGTTGTCATCGGCAGTTGGCCGTCGGTCTCAATGTGTTTCATGGAGTTCCTTTCCGTGTTCCATCAATGTTTGGTTCCAATCCGTTTCAGGCCGAAGAACGTTCATTTTGATACTGCCTTCTTGTTTCGCATATAGCGACAACCTGCTTAAAACCTTGTCCGTTCCTCTCTCTATAAGATGCACAACGGATCGTTCCAGCTGACCAAGATTGCGGGCGTGGCGGTAGTGATAATTTTCGCTCAATCGGTTTTCGAGATATTCGGAGATGCCTTCCGGGATAGAGTCGGTTTCGAGATAGAGGGCATAGCGGTATTTGTTGGAATGCGGCTCCGGGGCGATCATTGCGAATGAATAGATGCAGGGCAGGTTGCTGCAGATATGTTCGGCATGGGCGAGGGTGATTTTTTCGCCGAAGAGATCGGAGGTCATGTTGTTGCGGGTCAGGAAGTGGATACAGGGCGTTCGGCGGAACAATCCGGTTATCTTGACGCGGTCGTGCGTGCGGTAGCGGCAGAGCCCGCCGCCGGTGGTGAGAATCAGGTGATAGACGTTGCCGGGCACAACCTCCCAAAGGGGAACCAGTTCTCCGGTCTCTTCGCATTCGAATTCATAGTAGTGCGATCGGACGGCGGCGACGTCGAGGGTTCGTCCGAGCGGAATGGAGGTGATTCCCTCGGTCGCGACGAGGCCCTTGGGTTGAATGACTGCACGGGGAAACATGCCCTGGAGTTGTTCAATCCAAGGGCGGCATGCTGGCCCGCTCCAGCAGCTGATGAGCTTTAGTTTTTTCCAAATGAGCGCCGGGTTGCAGCCGATGGCGCGCAGCTCGTTGGCGCGGCGTACCGGCACCGCCTGGAGCAGCTCGTCGAAGCGGAGCCGGAGCGTCTCCATCATTTCGGTCAGCAGCGAGGGATGCCAAACCGAGACCAGCCGGAGATCGGGTGCATTCAGCAGGTGGACGAGGGTAAGGAAGCGCGCCTGCTCCGGAGTCTGGCCGTCGGCCACGCCGGGAGGAACGGCCATGATCTGCCGACTCATGAACTGCTGAAAACGGCCAAGATAGGCGGCGTCGGCGTCGAATCCAATCGGGACAACGGATTCCTGATGCTCCAGAGTTGAAGGTGTGATGCTCCAATAGTGTCTGCCGAACAGCAGGCTTGGCCATCGGAGAAAAAGTCCGGCGATCCAAGGATCGATGGCGCGCTGGAACTCCTTCTTGAGCGACCGCGTGTATGGAATGAGCTTGGTGCCGGAGGTTGACCCGCCTGTCGGTTCAAGCAGGAGGATGGGTTCCGCGGTCTGTACATTGTTTTCGCCGCGCATGATCCGTTCAATGTCGGGCAGAAGGTCGTCGTAATCCTGCGTCTTGCGCTGATGAAAGGGCGCTTTTTTCAGCACAGATGCGTTTCGACGTAGAATGCGACGAAGGACTCGCTGTTGAGTACGGCGGGGACACCACAGCGCAAGCTGGAACGCGATCCAGCCTGGCAACACTGAGACCATCCAGCAAAGGTTGCAGAGCGTTGTGATGACTCTATTCATCCCACTCTACCTCGGTGTGTTGAATCACGCGTCTGCCGCAGCGCGTCAGGTTGCTGTACGCAAGCGGTGCCAGACAGGCCAACTCCGAGCCGACGGCATACGATGGATTGGCGCGTTGAAAAAAGGCGACGTGAGGGTCGCGCTGGCGAGTCAATGGGATAGCGGCCAGACTGCGGATGAGATGGTCTTTCGTTGGATCGGCTTCAATAATGCCGGTTCGTGGGTTGTAGGCCGTTTTAAACATGGAGGAGGCGATGGTGTCGAGCAGCGGTTTTAGGTCGTTGTCGCCTGCCGAATGATGGGGAAAAAAGCGGTGGAAGAACACAGGGAGAAAACGGTAAGTACGGAAACCTTTGCTGATCAGAAACCAATACAGCGGTGTGCTCGACTCTGCCTCGATGCGGAGGAAAAGGTGTCCGAAGGCTCCGGCAAGCCGGCTTTGGTTCCAATAGTCCGGATGGACGATCGTGTCGCCGCTGAACAGAAAACGAATGGTTTCACCGTTCCAAGGAAGTTCAATAATCTGTTGGGTTGAAAAGCCGACAAGCCGATTGTTGTCGCTCATTCGAATCAGCCAGTGCTTATTGGAAAAGTCACCGAAAAACCGATCTTTGCTGGTGTTGGCGTAAAACTGTTGGAACAGCTCATAGAGCTTCGTACGGCTCTGTTCGCTGACTTTTCTGGTGCTGATAATCTGTGTTTTCATGATTAGAGAATGGCTGGATCAAAGCAGGGTGTACGGTCGTCGAGTTGAGCGAAGGTTTCGAGTTCTTGCTCCCATCCGACGAAGAAGAGGCGGCTGCGGTAGATCGACTTGGCCATGCCTCGAACGGCGCGGGCTGCTGGGTTGTCTTTGTGAAAACCGATGAGTAGGTGCGAGAAGCCGGCGTGAGCCGACAAGGTACGGGCGGAGTTGATCAGTGTGCGCATAATCTGTGGGTCGTTGTCTTTTACGGCGGCGAAACAGAAATAGGCGTGATGCAGCGGTTCTCCGGCAGCCGGCAGCGGACTGAATCCCCCGCCTTTTAATCCCAGATTGATCAGCGGTTTGAGGCGCTGTAGTCTTGGACTGTAGGCATAAATGCGGTGCTGTTTGAATGCCGACTGGTTCCAGACAGCGGCGATGCCGCAGGGCTTCCCGTCGATCTCGGCGATCAAAAAATGAGTGATGGGGAGATCGCGCAGGAGCGCGGAGCCGAAGTCGGTTTCGTTGAGTGCAGGGAAAAACTGATATTGCCGACCCAGCGTTCGGAGGGCTTCGATCGCCAACGGCTCTTCTCCGGCGCGGAGCGGGCGTGTGCGGATGGCAGGATGCGGTTTGGATTGTTCACGTCGTTTAAGCGCTAGTGCATAGGTGAAGCATTCGCCCATATCTTTGTAGAGCGGCAATCCGCCGCGTCCGGAGGCGATGGTGTTGAACGCCTCTGTATTTCCTTCGATGATGGTTGTGATGTAGCCGGGGCAGCGTCCGTCTTCGTGCAGTTCCCTGAACATCCGGTATCCCCGCGCAATGCCGAGCTTGCCCTTTGCTTCCGGGCTGGAGCGCAGGCCGGACAAATAGCCAAAATCGGTTTTAACGCCGTTGATGAACATGGGGCGGATCGAGCGGCAGCCAAATCCAACGATCCGGCCATGTTCCTCGGCGGCGACCACCTGGTTGAAACGTCCCTGCGTTTCCAGTCCATGGAAAAAGCTGGGTTCGCGTTCATAGACGATCCGCACCTGGCCGGGCATGGATTCCGCCGCGACGATCGCCCGCAGCTGGTCATCGTGCGCTGTGTTTGCCAAGATAAACTTCATTCCGCAAACCCCAGTGGAAGTTGCTGGCGGAGGTGGATGTCGCGCATGGAGAAAAAGTTTTGCGCGAAGAACAACGTCGCCATGAAAGGGCTGTGGCAGTTGGCCCGCAGATCCATTCCGCGGCAAAGGATGGAGCGCGGGCTGTAGAATTTGGAGCGGTATTCCATGCAGCGCGCGCCCAACTCTTCTGGCGAAAGCCTTTTGGGGCGGAAGGCGATATCGCCGAAGCGGTAGTCGGGACTGAGCCACCAGCGGTCGTGCAGCAAGCGCCCCTCCGCTTCGAGGCGTTGGTAGAGCGGTGTGCCGGGGAATGGCACAAGATGGTTGAAGGCCGCGAAGAAAAGCTTGTTGCGGCGGGCGAAGGCCAAGGTTTCCTCGAAGGTTGTGTGCGTGTCCTCGTCGTAGCCAAAGACAAAGGTGCCATAGACCGAAAGATGGTTTTTCCGCAGGTTTCCGATGGCGCTTTCATAGTCGGAAACCGTGCGGTTGATTCCCTTGCCCATCTGTTCGAGGTTGGCTTCGTTGATCGATTCAAAGCCGATCAACACGCCCGCGCATCCGCTGCGCCGCATCATTTCAAGCAGCTCGGGATGGTTGGTGGATTCAATGCTGATCTGTCCAACCCAGCGTATTTTAAGAGGCACAAGGGCGCGGAGCAGTTTTTCCAGCCGCTCCAGATCGGCACCAATGTTGTCGTCGACAAAGAACCAGTTGCGTTTTTCGGCCTGTTTGATTTCGGTGATCACATCTTCGATGGGGCGGCGGTTCCACTGCCGATGGAAGAAGGCGGAAATGGAGCAGAACTCGCAATTGTATCGGCAGCCGCGCGAGGTTTCGAGCATGGCCAAGTCGATATATTTTTTGCCGTTGTAAATGGCGCGGTCGGGAAAAACGCCGCGCAGCTCGGTTGGCTTGGTGTTTTGGTAGCGCAGCTTCAGGTCGTTGCTCTCCAGATCTTCGAGCAGTTCGCGCCAGACATTTTCGGCCTCGCCAACGACAACGGTATCGGCATGTTCCGCCGCTTCGTCCGGAACCAGCGTCGCGTGGAAGCCGCCGAGGATGACGGGAATGCCGCGCGCGCGGAAGCGGGCGGCAATCTGGTAGGCGCGGCGGGCGGTGTAGGTCTCGGTCGTGATCGCAACGGCATCGACCTCCAGATCAAAAGGAATCGCTTCGATGCGATCATCCGCAAAAATTTTCTCGAACCGCTCCGATGGCGTAAGCGCGGAAAGCGTGGCGATCGGCAGCGGCTCCATTTTCCATGAGCGGACGTAGGGCTGGTTCGGCTTGCGTCCGACGGAGGGCATGATGAAGAGGATGCGCTTCTTCACCGGCTTGCTCCCCGGAAAATCCGCGCCGGATCGCTGTTCAGTCGTTTCAGATAGCGACGGTAGGCAAGGTTGCCGATGTAGGTGATCAGCGGGTGCGGCGAGCTTTGCGTACGCGCACGGATGGCGCTCGTGCAGAAGGTTTGCGCATAGGCCTTGCGGAAGCCGGCATCCAATTCTTCCGGCGACATATGGGTCGGCTGAAAGACGACGTGCTGCGTATCGTAATGGGTCCAGTGCTTGTGCAGCAGACGGCCTTCCTTCTCCAGTCGATGGAACAGCTTCGTGCCTGGATACGGCGTGCTGACGGCATAGCGCGGAATGTCCACCTGGAGTTCGTTGACGGCATCCACGGTGCGCTCAAAAATGTCGAGGCGATCCTCGTCGAGCCCGAAAATAAAACAGCCTTGGATCGATATGCCATGCGCGTGGAACGCCTCCATCGATTTCTTGTAACCTCCACTCTGGTTGAAGCCCTTGTTGATGGAATCCAGCGATGCCGTGGAGAGCGACTCGAAGCCGCAGAGCAAATATTGGCAGCCGGCCTTTTGCAGGGCGGCAAGCATTTCGGGATCTTCGGCGGTATCGACGGTGGCGAGGCCGCCCCATTTTTTATTCAGCGGCATCAGTGCGCTCAGCAGCTCCAACGCATAGTCGCGGTCCTGCAGCAGGTTGACATCGTTGAAGGTAAAGCGTCGTGCCGGAAGCTGGCGGATTTCGTCGATCACACGGTCGATCGGCCGCGTCTGCCAGCCATAATCGGCAGCGGGAATGGAGCAAAAGGAGCAATCCCAGCCGCAACCGCGCGTGGCACAGACCGTGTTCGGCATCGCGTAGGCGAAACGCTTCTGCAAGTCGCGGCGGGGAAGCGGCAAAAGCGAAAGATCGCCGCGTCCGCCGTCGTAGCGCGGTTTCAAGGCACCGGCGGCTAAATCACGGATCATCTGCGGCCAGGTGGTTTCGGAAAAGCCGGTCATGATGGCATCGGCGTGTTGGGCCGCCTCCTCCGGACAAAGCGTGACATGAATGCCGCCCAGCACGACGACGGCGCCGCGCCCGCGGAAATGCCGCGCCCATTCATACGCCCGCAGCGCCGTGCCGGTCAGGCAACTGATCGCCACCAGATCAAAACGGTCCTCGGCAGGAACCGGCTGCACACTCTCATCAATCAACGTGATTTCTGTGTCAACATCCGTTGGCGTCAGCGCCGCCAGCGTCGTCATCGTCAGCGGCGCCTCCCGGAACGACATGCAAAACGGACCCAGCTTGAGCCGGTGGATCCGCGCATCCGGCATGAGAAGAAG
>CAYOBH010000011.1:0-31974 GCA_964402125.1 uncultured Verrucomicrobiota bacterium | reverse complement strand
CATCTCAGCGCAGAAAAATAGACGTTCAGGTAAAGCTCCCCCGCGCCCAAGCTCCTCCCTGATCATGAAAACCGACCGTTCCATTTAAATAATCGAAAAAGACGCGCCGCCTTGTCCGCCAAAGCAGGAGGAGCCTTCCGGCCCGCTTGTGCCTCAGCACGGAAAACCGCATCCTTATCCATGAACACCGACGGCTTAACCCATTAAAATTCATCCCGATTTTGAAATTCCACGATCAAAATCCCCGATTCCTTGAAAAGATGCCGATAAAAAGATTTGAAACATCGGCGCGGGGAGCATACGATCCCCACAGATAGGTTGGGTGTGCCGTGAACCCCCTCGGTCTGCGGCTCAGTCCAACAGGAAGATGGTGCCTTGCGGGTGCCCTCATATCCGTCCAGCCATCAATGTTCCACGGGGGAATCTTGATGTTTGAGCCAAGCTGGACGAATAAAATCCTAATCGTTGGATCAGTATAAATGAGGAGAATAAGAAATGAGCAGCAAATCATGTGATCGCGATCAATCAGTCGATTTATGCGAACTTGGAATTCAGAAGAAACGTCAAGGTGACTACGAAGCTGCACTCTCATTCTATGCCCAGGCTAAAAATGCAGATTACTCCAATCCTGACGTATACAAAAACTCTTCCAAGATTCTCTTAGGCACGAACCGTAACGACGAGGCTCTTCGTCATATACTAACCTATGTGCATCTGAATATTGTGACGAATCGATATGACCCAAATACCCCGGTGACTGCATTTTCTGTTCCTCAGATTGACTTGGTTATGGATGAATATAATTGGTCTGGCACAATCGATGGACTGACTACAATTCCAGACAGCTACGTACCATCAAGATGCGCGATGCTTGGCCATCTTCAGCTGGTTGCAATAGAAATCGACATGTGCGCCAATGCTGGAATTTGTTACGCACGGATTCATGACGATATTGTGTCACAACATGGTATTCCCTCTTCTATGTTTCAGTCTCAATCTCAGATTTATTTAGGAATAAGACCATCTTCACAGATGATTCGTGAGTCAAAATATGAACATCTCATCAACGTAATCGGATTTGCATTTCTCGATGAGAATCTGTCACTTGAAGAGAAAAATCCTGAGCGGATTTGCGATTTGTACTTCGATAAATCAAGACAGTTGAAACCGATTTCAATCCGAGCCACGCCAGAGGCACCGAAGTCACGAGATCCCATGACAGATTTGGCCCGTCAAACTATACAACCAGTATTCAATTTACCACCTGCGCAACCAAAGATGGTCGGCATACAATGTCATCATTGTGAGGGTTTAAACGAGATTAGCAATAAATCCTTACAGGCTGCATTAGACACCAATTATCAAAGATTTGTGACTTGCGTTCATTGCCGTAGCATTATTGACCTACATAAGGCCAAGCGTATCAAATAACAAAAAAGATCCAACAATAAAGCAATAGATGCTCACGACTGAAGACATGAAGGAGCTGAGGTAAACCGCTACGCTATTGAACCGAGCCTTCAGCTCTATTTGCATTCGCAAATTATTTACCACTACGTTTTCAGGCTCCGCAAATTATTTTTCCGCGTTGCTCCAAAGCTATTCAAAGGTTCCAGTAAGCGGCGGCGCGGAACGCATGAATAAAGCACCTTAGATATAGGGCAATGGTTCGATCGCGGCTTTGAAATGAGGATTGCCGGAGCGGCGATCCGCATCGTCGACGCACTCCACCCCATTTCATTGCGGCGCGCTCCGAAAGGAAGTATATTTAAGCGCAAAAGGAGAGCTATTTAACTGCCGCGCAGCGGCTTACTGGAACCAAATACACTCCATCAACCGGAAACTTAAACACCAAAAGTTTTGCAACTTTCTTCAGCGTGTGGTTACATATCTCTCAAAATAAAAGTGGTTATGCTTGGGAAGATCACCCCTCATTCACCGCTTACAGAATGGGGATTCCCGTATAGACACTGAATCGGACAAGGAAGGAAAAATGAGAAAAACAGCACTGATTCTATTCGTTGCAACCCTTCTTTCCGGCTGCGTCAGCACCTACGAACAGATGCAATTGGCCATTGGAAAAGATACGGGCTATCTCGTCAGAACGATGGGCTTTCCTGATCGAAAAGAAGAATTTGAGGACAAGACCGTCTGGGTCTACGAAGAAGTAACTACATCGCAATTTCCGGACAGAACGGTCAAGACCGTGGTCTCAAAGAACGAAAAGGGATACCCCACAAGGACGGAGTCTGTGACCTACAAAGGAAGTGCATACACCCGCCTGCGTTACCGGCACTACTTTGTCGATTCCGAGAATATCATCGTGGATGTCGATTACGGGTCTCGTACAATTCAATCGTCGTACTGATCCTTCAGCCTAATGGGATTTGAACAGCGCGAAGGTCTACACCATGCGGGTTCCGAGCGGATCACCTCGAACAGGAGAAACGTCGTAGCCGTATTTTGCACAGATTTCGGACGGCTTTTCGTCGGCCAATACCAGCACAACGCCGCCGTTTTCTCCGGCAACAGCGCCGGCGCCGCAAATTTTGGCCGCCCCGCCCCACGCTTCTATTTCGTGAATAAACTGCTGAACAGCGGGAGGAACAACACCGATGGCAATGAGCAAGCGGTTATTCTCGCGCACCAGAGAGCGCACCTGCTGCACATCGTTGCGTTGAATTGCTTCTTCAAATGCGTTGGTTACGGCCTCAAACTCGCTCCAAATTTCGCTGCTGCGGAATCCGCGCTCCACGGCCATCACACATTCGCCGGTGGTTGTTTGAGGAATACCCGTATGCACCAAAAACATTTTCATGCGCGGTAGCGCCATCGAGCGGGCCGAACCCTGCTTAAAACGGGCGCACCCTCCGTGGAGTGAAATATAGGAATCGACTCCGCTCGGGTTTCCATGTTGCAGCTTTTCGGCTTCCAGACTGAATTCATAATACCACTCCGGCTTAAAGTCGATGCGCAGATAATGCCCCATCGCCCGAAGCTCGCTGAGTACGGTAGCCGCCGAAGAGCCAAGGCCGCAGCCCATCGGAATGCTGGATCGAAGTTTTAGCACCAGCCCGGAATCGAGTTTGCGGTGAAGGCCGTCGAGGGTATTGATGAAGGCGAAGCGGAACAGATCCGCCGGTGCGGAAAGCACATAGCCAATCCCGATTTCTCCTCGCTGAAATTCGTAATATTTCTTTTCCACTCGGCGTTTGAGATCGCGCAGCGCCATCAGCGTGAACGATTCGCGCTCTGTGCTCCCGGGCAGATCAAAGCAGATTTGATCGGAAGCATGAGGAGAGAGTTCAAACACTGCGCTGCGGTCAATCGCCATCGCAATGGCCGGCTTCCCGTACACCACCGAATGTTCCCCGCTGAGAATTAACTTTCCGGGCGCTATTGCTTTCATCGTCTACTCCATCAACGACTCATACTCACGTTTGTGCTGACTGATCCCCGAAAACCGAAAAGGTCCGGTTCGGTATTGCGGGAAAACATACTCCCCGCCGTCAGTCGGCACCGCATAATTAAAGATGTCTTCGTATTGTTGATAAGTTAATTCCGTCCGATTATCCAGCATATTCTGATGTTCATCGGCATAAAGAAATTCACGGTATCCGGGCTGCACCACACCACTGAAAAATTCACCAACGCACCCTGAACCGTAGCTGTAAAAACCAATGCGCTTCCCGGAAAGATCCACCGTTGTTGTATCCAGCAGCGAGGCCAACCCCACATACATTGACCCGGCATAGCAGTTTCCAGTGATACGACTGTAACGCAGCGAATCCTCCAGCATCTGCTGCATCTGCTCTGGATCAAGCTCAACCTTCAGCTTGCGGCAGAGCTTCTGATGCGCTTTCTCGGCCATTTTTGTAAATGGAATGTGATAGCAGAACCGATCAAAATCGCTGAGCGTCCGTCCAGTCAGATCCGCGTACTGCGCCCACGATTCTAAAAGCGCGTGAATATAAACCATGGTGGAATATTTTCCATCGACCAGCGCCTCGGAGCGATAGTTTGGACGCCAGAAATCCATTACATCTTCGGTATAGCAGCCGCTCTCGGGCTCGATGACGACCAGACGCGGATTTTCTGTAATCAACATAGCCACGGCCCCGCAGCCCTGCGTGGCCTCACCCGGACTTCCCAGTTCATAGCGGGCCACATCGGAAGCAATCACCAAAGCCTTTTTACCGGGATTACGCGCAATGAATCCGATCGCCATCTGAAGTGCTGCCGTCCCGCTGTAACACGCCTGCTTCAGTTCAACCACGCGACAGCGCGGCTGCATTTCCAACAACCCGTGTACATACACTCCAGCCGCCTTCGACTGATCAATCCCGCTCTCGGTGGCAAAGAGCACCAGCTCCACATCGTTCAACAGACCGTCTCGCATCAACGGCCAAGCCGCGCTGGCACCGAGCGTAACGACATCTTCATCCGGCGGAGGAATCCCCATCTTCTCCTGGCCGATTCCCTTGTAGAACTTATCGACATCAACGGAGCGAGCCTCCGCCAACATTTTCAGATCCACATAATAATGGGAGGTATAGAAACCGATCCGATCAATTCCAATGTTCATCAAGAATAAGCTCCTCGTTCCCTAACAAATCTTTCGTCGCCCCCGCTCCCAATAAAAACATGGCCGTAACAAACTCGCGTCGCAACCGCTGAATCACAACACGCACCGCTTCGGACGACTCGCGCGCCGGCCCCAAAAACGGCCGCGCCATACCGCACATTGTCGCCCCAAGCACCATACTCTTCACCATATCAATCCCGTTTCTGATTCCACCGGAAGCCAACAATGTCAGCTCTGGTCGGAACGGTTTCAGCTCTCGTAGCGCCAGCGGTGTCGGCACTCCCCAATCGGCAAACAGCTCGCCCAGTTCGGGTTCCGCACTCCGGCGGCTTTCCACCATACTCCATGAAGTTCCTCCGCTGCCAGCAACGTCGATGTACCTGACCCCCGCCGCACATAAAAGTTCAACATCCGCCGCCGAGATTCCCGCACCGACCTCTTTAACAATCAGCGGCTTACTGAGCTGCCGAACCACTTCGCCAATTCGTTTGTGCAGTTGACTGAAATTTGTATCGCCCTCCGGCTGAATCGCTTCCTGCAACGGATTCAAATGTAAAAAAAATCCATCCGCATCCAGTACGTTCAGCGCAGCTTCGCAATCTTGAACCTTCATTCCGTTACTCAACTGAATTGCACCCAAATTTCCCAGCAGCACCGTCGAAGGTGCCCAGCAACGCAACGCAAAACTTTCCTGCGCGGCGGGCTCCAAAAACATAACGCGCTGCGATCCCACCGCCAGCGCCACGCCCTCCGCTTCAGCAGCAACCGCCAGATTTCGGTTCATCTTGATCAGCTCTTCATCCGCGCCGCCGGTCATTGACGAAATCAGCAAAGGAAAAGATAACCGCTTACCGAGAAAGGTTATCGACGGATCAACCGAGGCAAGATCCAGCTCGGGCAATGCTCGATGAGTTAAATGAATCCGATCAAAATAAGATTTCCGACGATCAATTCCCTGATCGGAGAAAGCAATCTTAACGTGATCCGTTTTGCGTTGGTTAATCGGTTCCATAATAAAAGAAAAAGCCCCGTTGAAACGGGGCTGACAAAGGAACGGAGCCTATTCTACGCCCTGTTCCTCCTCCGGAAGTTTTCGATACAAAGTGGCCAGACTGATGTCGAGTTCCTTTGCGGCAGCAGCCTTATCGCCGCCCATCGCCTCAATCACCGTTTTGAGATATTCCTTCTCCTTCGCCCTCAAAAAGGCCTTCAGCGACTTTCCCTTTCCAAACTCGTCTCTACCTGCCGTAGGGGCTGATGAACATCCGGGATCTTCCTCTTCATAGGAAATGATCAACTTTGCCGGCAACGTGTCTTTCGTAATCTGGTTGCCTTTTTGGAAAGTGAGACAGTGCTGAATCACGTTCTGCAGCTCGCGCACATTGCCCGGCCAGGAATAATGCTGAAAAATCGTCCGCACCGTTTCATCAATCTCTGGAAGATCCCCAACCTCAGACTCTTTTTCAATAAAATGTCGCGCCAGCGGAAGCACATCCTCCATGCGTTGTTTCAGCGGCGGGATATCAATGGAAATAACACTCAGTCGATAAAACAAGTCCTCCCGGAAGGTGCCGTCCTTGACCATCGTCTCCAAGCTTCGGTTCGAGGCCGCAAGGATGCGAACATCCACATCAAACTCCTCCGTTCCACCGACCTTACGAATACGCTTGTTCTGAATAGCACGCAGCAACTTGGACTGTAGCGAAAGCGGAATCGAGTTCACTTCGTCGAGAAAAATCGTACCGCCTTTGGCCGCTTCAAATAACCCTTCTTTGCTCGCAGTTGCCCCCGTGAATGCACCTTTTACGTGGCCAAAGAGCTCGGACTCGATCAATGTTTCCGGAAGCGCCGCACAGTTGACCGGAAGAAAAGGGCCGGAAGAACGTGCGCTGAAACTGTGAATCGCCTCGGCCACCAGCTCTTTTCCGGTTCCGCTTTCGCCAGTAATCATGATGGTGGTTTTCGTCGGAGCAACGCGTTTAATCATTTCGCAGACATTCACCATCTGATCGCTGACCGCAACAATGTTTCCGAAAAACTTTTTGGGTTCATTCCCCAGCATGCCATGCGCATGATCGGACAAAGCCCTCTGATATTCCAATGCCCGCCCCACCGTCTCAAGCAGTTCATCAATTTTAAACGGCTTAGGAATATAATCGAAAGCGCCCTCTTTCATGGCTTCAACCGCTGTCGCAACAGTGGCGTAGGCCGTCAGCATAATCACCGCAATATGCGGACGCATCTGATTGGTCTTTTTCAACAGCTGCATTCCGTCGACCGGTTCCATTTTGATATCGGAGATCAGCAGATCGAACTGCCCAGTTTGCAGTAGATTTTCGGCAGCACTTCCGTCCTTAGCCAGCTGAACATCGTAGCCCTTTGACGTCAGAATCTTATTCAGCAAACTAAGTATAGTCGGATCGTCGTCCACCATTAAAATTTTAGCCATCCCATAACCCCCCTCTCCGTTAACGGTCTCTTCATTAACCGGGATTCCCGCTCAGAATCAGGTCTATCCGCCAAACCATCCAATCGAACTGACCTGAATTGAAAATCGTCTAGTTTTAAACCGAATAGGCGTTGGGCGCAAGAGCGGAATTTCGCAAATTTGAAAAATCGAATAGAAAAAACTCACATGACCACTTCACTCATCTTAAAGATCGGCAGAAACATCGCGACAACAATTGTCCCGATAACCGAACCAATAAAGACCATGAGCAACGGCTCGATCATCGAAGTCAGCCCAGCAAGTGAGGTTTCAACTTCATCGTCATAAAAGGAAGCCACCTTATCCATCATCTCTTCAACCTGTCCGGTTTTTTCTCCCGCAGAGAGCATATGAACCAGCATGCGCGGATAAAAGGAATTGAGTTCCAGCACTGAAGAAAGCGGTTGACCTTCCTGAATCGTCTTTCGCGCTTCGATCAGCGAATCGCCGATCACTCGATTACCGGTAGCCAAACCGACAATCTCTAACGATTCCGTAATCTGCACACCACTATGCAGCAACTGAGAAAACGTGGAGGCAAACCGGCTTACGGCAATTTTTATGGCGAGTTTCCCAAGAATAGGAAAACGCAAAACAAATAAGTGGATATTATACTGCCCCCGATCCGTTTTTTTGTAAGAACGAAACCCAAACCCCACGGCAAAAGCTCCCAACAATATGATCCACCAAAACTTTTTTATGAAATTACTGAAATCCAGCAATCCCTGTGTCATTCCCGGAAGCTCAGCTCCGAAACCTCCAAACATATTGGCAAAAATCGGAACAACAAACACAATCAGCAACGTCGCCAGCAATATGGCCACACACATCACGATGCTCGGATACATCATGGCCGATTTAACTTTCGCCCGAAGCCGATTGCTCGCTTCCAGAAAGCCAGCTACACGCCCACAGGTTTCCGGCAAAATACCACCCACCTCTCCGGCACGCATCATACTGATGTAAAGTTCATTAAAAATAGTCGGATAATAGGCCAATGCCTCGGAATACATCGTCCCGCCCTCAACGCGTGCCCGCACCCCGGCAACAACTGGTTTGAAATTTTTGTTCGAAGTCTGCTCTTCCATAGCAGCCAGCGACTGCACCAAGGGCATACCTGCACCCAACATGGCCGAAATCTGACGGGTAAAAACCGATAGTTCCTTCAGTCTAATCTTTCGGGCACCTTTAACAATAGGGTGCCCTCCTTTAACTGCGTTTTTTCTCGCCATGATAAATTACCTCTACTGTGCTCACTGATTACTCGTAACCCGCAAAATTTCTTCGACAGATGTCAGTCCGTCACGTAAACGATCAATTCCGGCCTCCCGCAACGTTTTCATTCCATTTCCGATGGCAACTCTGGCAATGGCGTCTGCTTCGGGACTCTGAAGCATGGTTTTACGAATCACATCATCAACCAACAAAATTTCCATTAGTGCTCCTCGGCCCTTATATCCCAAACCGTTACACTTTGGACAACCCGCTTTCGCATACAACTGTCGCCCCTCCAACAGAGCTGGGTCAATTCGGTTCTTTCTCAAAACCTCCACTGGCACGTCGATCTCTCTCTTGCACACCGGACAAAGCTTGCGGTAAAGGCGCTGAGCCTGTGTCAACAAAACCGAAGAGGCCAACATAAAGGGTTCTATGCCCATATCCGTCAAGCGGGCAATCGCACCCGCGGCATCATTGGTGTGGAGCGTACTGAGAACCATATGACCCGTCAATGCGGCCTCCACAGCAATTGTTGCCGTTTCTGCATCACGAATTTCCCCCACCATGACCACATCCGGGTCCTGACGCAAAATGGAACGCAGAGCTGCTGCAAACGTCAGTCCAACGCGCGGATTAATCTGAACCTGATTGATGCCATGGAGCTGATATTCAACCGGATTTTCAGTCGTAATAATGTTGGTTTCGGTCTTATTGAGTTCCTGCAGCGCAGAATAGAGCGTTGTGGTCTTACCGCTGCCAGTCGGTCCTGTGACCAGAATCATTCCGTAAGGCTGCGCCAGAGCATACGTAAAATTGTCATACGAAAGCTGATCAAGCCCCAATGCCTCTAAATTTGGAGCCAAAGCAGTTTTGTCCAAAATACGCATAACCACTTTTTCCCCGTGAACGGTCGGCAGAATACTGACGCGCACATCAACCTCTTTACCCAACGCCTTAATTTTAAAGCGACCGTCCTGAGGAACCCGTCGCTCTGCAATATCCAGCTCCGCCATAATTTTTAAGCGGGAAATAATTGCATTCTGTAGATTTTTGGGGGGACTCGGAGACTCATAGAGAATACCGTCAATACGATTACGCAGACGCACCGTTTTTTCCATCGGCTCAATATGAATATCCGAGGCATGTTTTCGCAGGGCCTCAATCAAAATTGAATTGGTTATGCGGATAACCGGAGCATCTCCAGCATTCTCAACATCCTCATCCAAATCTCTGCTGTCCAATAGGTTCTGCTTAACCTCAACATCGCCTTCATCCGCCATATCCTTCAAAATATCTTCAAGCGCCCGCCCTGTATCGGGGGAAGTGAGCGACTCCGTTAACGTCGCAATTTCACGTTCCAGCGCCACCAAAGGAACCAGCTCCAGCTTTGTCGTTGAAGCAATCGTTTCCCGTCCAACAATATCGAAGGGGTCGACCATCGCAACCGTAAGCTGTCCCCCCATTCGACAAACCGGGATCGCCTTGAGCTCCACCCACTTTTCTTTGGGCATTAACTCGATCAAAGAAAACTCAGGCGTAAAAGCAGCCAACGAAATGGGGCGTATATCGAGATAAGCTGCCGTCGCCAGCACCAGATCCACATCCGAAACAACTCCTTGTTCCAGCAGATATTTTTCCACAGGTACTTGCTTTGCCCCTGCTCCATGCTGAGCCGCAGCAAAAACACCGGGCTCAAGAGGACGAACCTGTAGGAGGCAGTCCAGTAAACTTTTAGGTTGCTCTATCATTTTGTGTACCCATTAACCATTTTCATCCGACACATTCAAGCATAACATGTGCCTTCCATAATAAACTTATCCTACAGAAAGAGGCGTGTTTCCTTCAACAATTCGACACCCGCAGGTTTTTTGCCTCATCCGCTCAACACGATGATACGTTTTTTGTCGAATAACATGGAAATCAGATCAAAAGAAATATATCTATTGGGGTCAGATTTGTTATTGAGCTTCCCGTGCACCATGCACAAAGGATAAAAAGAACGGAGGGCATGAATGAAAAATATTGCTAAATCACTGCTGCTTGCCGTATTCGGTGCAGGCTTTTTTTCTGCGGCCATTGCCGCAGATGTTAAAGAAAAAGGACCGGAAAACAAGCGCGCGGTCGAAACTCTATTAAAAGAACTTGGCGGCGATCATTGGCCGGAAGAAGGCATGAAGGTGGCAGAAGTCGGTGCCGTTGAAACTGAATCCACATTCTATCACGTCTACAGGGGATATGATAAGGAGGCGCAGACATACCGATCGATATTTTTCGACAATGACGGCGAGTACCTCGGATACTACGAACTATCTTTGGAACCGATAGATGTAGAAGAAGGTGCACTCATTTTCCGTTTAGAGGACGAGGAGGACATGGACGACGTGGATGCCGACAAGGTTCCGATTCCCGACAAAGGGCCCCCGGGCAGTATTTATATAGCTTCCGAGTCAGCGCAGTTTATTAAAGCCCCGAAGAAAAAAGAAGATGTAGAGCAAACAACAGAAGCTGTGGTTGATCCGGCTGAGGCAAGCGCCATAGCAGATATGAAGAAAATATCTGCCATTGATGATGCTCCTCCGGCGATTGTTGAGGAAAAGAAAGTAGCTGAATATCGGGACTGGACTATTTCCTGGACCTACCAAAACGAGACAACTCGAAGAAATGAGACAAAACTCGTCTCTTTGAACGCAAAATTTGTTGATCTGGATAACCGAACAAAGAGCATCATCATTATGAGTGCAAAAAACGGGAAAACCGCCTCTGTCCCGTTTGCCTCGCTCTCGCAGGCGGACAAGAAATATTTGTCTGAATTCCTGAAAGGATAGCTTTTTCAATGACCAACGCTGGCCGCCTTCAGGGCG
Source organism: uncultured Verrucomicrobiota bacterium (assembly GCA_964402125.1). GTDB lineage: Bacteria > Verrucomicrobiota > Kiritimatiellia > Kiritimatiellales > Pontiellaceae > Pontiella. The sequence goes on along the minus strand of CAYOBH010000011.1, from coordinate 20,822 downwards.
GTGCCTCGTAAGGTAGGGAGTCCTTACAGAGCCAACGCTAAAACGATGCAAATTTATGATGGGCAGGCGAGATGCCTGCCCCACTTTTTTTATCCTAGAGCTTTTAAAAAGACGTAGTCGCCTTAGGTAGAACCCTTTTTTGAATAGCTTCTTGCTTTTACTTCGCTTCGGAAAAATGAATGTTGTAAAAGAGGTTTTCGATTTCCTGCTCAATATTCATGTTATGAATCAGGAAATCCTCTGAGCTTTTCAACACGATGGGCGCAAAGTTAATGACGCCTTTGCAGCAGGTTTTTTTAAGCGTTTCAACCATACCTTGCGCAGCGGGTTCGGGGACCGTGAGCGCTGCTACGCGGATTTCGTTTTCGGTAATAAATTCCTTGATTGTTTTCACGTGAAGAATCGGAATCGGCGCATCGGGATTGAGCACTTCAGGATCGGAATCGAAGCCGGCGACCACGCGGATACCGACGCGGGGAAAACCGTTATGGTTCATCAGCGCCTGCCCTAGCTTACCGCAGCCGATAATCACAATCCGCTGTTTTTTATCTTTGCCGAGCAGCACATTGAGCTTGGCAACCAATTCCTCAATTCGATATCCGCCACGCTTGTTTCCCGTCAGGTTAAACATGGAAAAATCTTTGCGTACGAGCGAGGGAGATACCCCGATGGCATCGGCGAGATTATCGGAAAACACTTTTACGAGGCCCAGCGCCTTCATTTTGCTCATGATGTTGCGGTAGCGGGATAGCCGCCGAATTACTTCCTGATTAGCGTTCATGACTTATACTCCGTTCCGAAGTTGTTCTGCAAAAGCGTCGGAGAGCGCCGACACGGTAAATTCATCCAGCACCAGTTCCGTATAGCGTCGGCCTAAATGGCTCAGGCAGTGCGCATCGGAAAAGCGAACCACCGGCCAGCCAGCCGCCGCCTCCGGAACGCAGCTCGCCACTACCTCGACCGCGCTATACGGCAGGTCCGGCAGAAAACCTAAATGGGCCAATGCACCGTAATAATCGCGGTCAATGTGCGAAGGAATACAAAGCGCCCCGGCATCGAGCGCCATAGGCACCAGATCAAAAAAGGAGATGGAGGTGGAGCCAATGAGCAGCTTTTCAGCAAAACCCAAAATTTCGCCCTCTACCGACACGATCGGCTGATCGCCGAATCGCTCCGGATTGTTAGGGAAATCCTGTAGCAAATTATAGGTCATTCGTCCAAATTCGAGCGCAGGATCGAGCTGATCAAAGAGGCAGAGCACATGGACTTCCTCCTCGGAACAAACTTCCATGCCGTACAGACACGGCAGATCGACTTCTCGGCAGGCGTCATGAAATGCTGGCAGATTTTCGGCGCAGCAGTGATCGGTCAACGCAATACAGTCCAACCCCAGCTTTTTGGCCTGCGCAACAATCGCACGCGGCGACATCTCCAACGAAGCACACGGCGAAAGGCAGGAATGAATATGGAAATCAATCCGTGCTTTCTTCATCCTGTTACGCTCTCAGAAACTTCGCAACTCGGCAGGTGGTATTATACTGATTGTCCGGAGAACTGAACAACGCAATACCCTCCTGCATGGCGGCACTCACAACATCGTCGGTCACCTTTCGTCCGTGGCAGAATACAATGGCTGCTGCATCAGCCAGCGAAGCAACTGCCACCGTATTTTTATGCGCCTGAATGGTGATCAATACTTGATTCTTCGACAAATTGGCCATGACATCACTCAGCAGGTCCGAAGTATATCCTCCGGCAATTTCGACATCCTTAAACTGACTCTGCAGGCACTCGAATCCCAGTTTTTCAAGTTCACTTGTTTTCATACATTCTCCCTAAATCATCTGTTTCTATTGAGGAAAACAATGGCCTTTACCATCGTTCCCATTTCCACGCCGGACTGAATTTCAAACTCGTCAGAAACTCGTTTGGCGTTTGGAAGTCCCATTCCTGCGCCGAAACCCTGCGAGCGAATCCACTCGTTGGCCGTCGAAAACCCTTCGCTCATAGCCGCGTCGAGGTCCGCAATACCGGGTCCAAAATCGATGGCGGTAATGCGCATGCGGCGGTCGTCGATAAAAAGCGTGAGTGTTCCTCCGTGCGAATGCGCCACAATATTGATCTCCAACTCATAGCTGACGATGGCGGCGCGGCGGATAATTTGGGGAGGGACACCGCGTTTTTTCAACTCCCGCTTCAGCTCGGCAGAGGCCATTCCGGCGTGCTCAAAATCGTAGCGTGTGAGGCGATAAGCCCGGTGAAATACGGAATTGTAATTCGGTGTGTTTGATGGCGAAAACTCCTCTTCGATTTCGTCGAGCTGACGAGAAAGCTCACGAATCAGCGCCAGATTAATATTACGCGGTGTAATAATGCCGACCAGCTCATTGGCTTGATTGACCACAGGAAAGCGCCGGAACGAATGACTACTGAACGCAGAAATGGCAAACGAAAGAGGAAGCTCCTCGCTCAGCGTCTGCACATCGGTAGTCATATGCTTTGTGACCGAATCCTGTAGGCGGCTGTTTTCCAAAGCATTCAGAATATCATGCATACTGATGATGCCGACCACGCGGCGCTCGTCAACCACCGGCACTCCACTGATGCCGTTGTTTTTCATAATCGTCTTCACATCGCCCATTGTGCAGTTCCGCGAAACCGCAAAAATCTTGGTCGTCATCACATCGCGAACTTTCAGGCCGTAAGCTAGAATCTGAACGCGTAGTGCGGAGCTATCGAGCATCTCTGGGACGTCGGAGTTTATAGTGCATCCTCCATTTTTCCAAGGCGCACACACGCATCATACTTTGGAATAGAGCTATAGAAGACTGGAATTTCCTCAACCCGAGCACTGCCAAACAGAGCGGAAGGAAGCTGTTTCCGGTTAACGATCACAATGGCGGCAGCACCGACAATAGCCGCAGTGCGTATTAACTGCGGCGTCGTCAGCGAAGTCAGCAGGAGTTGCTCCTCGCCCTCGCTTACAAGGATATCGCTAATCAGGTCGGAGGCAAAAACGGAACCCACCTGAATTGCTTCCCAGTTCTCCGGGACGCAGACCGGAATTGCTTCGAGTTTATCGACAATTTGCTTCAAAATCATAAATTTTCAGGCCTCCTCTTATCGGCTTATTGACTCAAAACGGTTTTCTACTACGCCTTTCGGCGGACCAATTCAACCCCTTTTTATGTTACGTCAATAACTTTTTCAAACCCAGATATGCGCAATAACGCACCCAGTGGTTATTTTTTTGTTACTTATATTACCTACACTGCGTATAAACTTTGGTTTTGTCCGTTTTTTTCATTTACGCACTATCTGCATCCTATATGTTCCCGCGACTTTTTACACAGAAGAGGTGAAACCTTGTGCTTTCAATCGGAGCAATTATCAGGTAAACAGCCCGATGTGCAATGATTTGAAATCCAAGGAAATAGAACCGAAAACAGCAAAACTCGGCCAAGGCCGAGCACGAGGAAAACATATGACTGCAACTGCTGAAACAGAAAAAATGCTGACACCGGAAATCGAAGCCTTCATTGAAAAATGGCGCGAGAAGCCCGGCAACCTGATCATGATCCTGCACCGCGTTCAGGAGGAGTTTGGCTACATTCCGCGCCAAGCTGCATTCGAAGTCGCGGACTCGCTGGACATTCCCGTGGCGAAAATCTACGGCGTAATCACCTTCTACCATTTATTTAAACTCTCTAAACCCGGAAAAAACCAGATTGCGGTCTGCATGGGAACGGCCTGCTATCTGAAGGGCGGACAGGATTTGATCGACGAATGCGAGCGCATTCTCGGTGTAGGCCTCAACACGGTAACCGAAGATGGCGAATTTTCTGTTGAAGCGGTTCGCTGCATTGGCTGCTGCGGATTAGCTCCGGTACTGACGGTCAATAGAAAGGTTTACGGTGGCGTGACCACCAAACAGATGAGCAAGATCATTGATCAGTACGACGAAAGGTAAAAACGTAATGAATAATGCGTAATTCGTATGATCATTCTTACGCATTACGAATTACGGGTTACAAATATGCACGCCACAATATGCAATATGATCATCGACTTGGTGCACAACTCGATCGAGGCGGGCGCAAAAAAAATAACCCTTAAAGTAGAGGAGACGGACTCAAATCTAAGTGTGGTGATTAAAGACAACGGCAGAGGAATGAATGCGGAAACGCTGAAAAAAGCGAAGGACCCGTTTTACACAGACGGACAAAAACACAAACACCGCAAAGTAGGCCTCGGACTTGCTTTCCTTTACCAGACGGTTGAAATGACAAATGGAACCCTAGCGATCAGTTCGCAGGAGGGGGAAGGAACAACAGTGAGATTCAACCTTGACCCGACGCACATTGACCTCCCCGAATTTGGAAACTTTGCTCAAGCGGCGCTTGCCCTTATGAGTTACGGTTTTACAGGTAACCTGACTATTGAGCACAGCGTGAACAAAAAGAGCTACACCGCAAACAAAGCCGAACTGACCGAAGTGCTCGGAGATTTGAGCGAGATGGAGAGCCTCATCCTGTTAAGGCAGTTTGTTGAGGAAAATGAGAAGGACATTTTAGATTATTGAAACTTAATCGCCGGTGATTCGTGCAGAAATCGAAAATCAGCATTCGGTAATCGAGAATTTAAACGAAAGGTGGGCAATATATGGCAAAAATGACACTCGAAGATCTTCGCAAATTGCGCGAAGCAAAAAAGGCAGAGATGACTCAGCGTGACAGCAATGACAAGTCGGCGCGGATCATCATAGGAATGGGGACATGCGGTATCGCGGCAGGGGCCAAGGAAGCATTTGACGCCTTCCTTGACGAGCTGAGCAACCACAACGTTACCGACACTAAGATTACGCAGACGGGTTGCATGGGCCTGTGTTTCTCCGAACCGACGGTGGAAGTGGAAGTTCCCGGAATGCCGCGCGTTATTTACGGCAACGTGGACGAAAAAGTGGCCCGCCGCATTGTTAAGGAACACATTGTTGGCAAGGCGCTCGTAAGCGATCACATTTTTGACAAACCCGCAGCAGATATCATCAAATAGGCAGGCACGAACCATGGCATACAAAAACTACATTCTCGTATGTGCTGGAACCGCATGTGAATCCAGCACAGGCATTGCGCTCTACGAAGCGCTCGAAAAGGAGCTCAAGGAACGGGGCGTTGAAGCAGAAGCTCAGTTGGTTAAAACCGGCTGCTTCGGTTTTTGCGAACAGGGTCCAATCGTTAAGATCCTTCCCGATGAGACGTTCTATGTCAAAGTCGGCCCCGAACACGCGAAGCTAATCGTTTCCGAACATATCGTGAAGGGTCGCAAGGTGGAAGCCCTGCTTTACGATAAAGGCCAGAAAGCCACAGCGGAAGAGATTGAATTCTATCAGAAACAGCAGCGCATCGTTCTGCGTAACTGCGGCGTAATCAACCCCGAATTTATCGACGAATACATTGCCCGCGACGGCTACGCCGCGCTTGAAAAAGTACTCTTCGAGATGACGCCCGACGGCGTTATTGAAGAACTCAAAGCAGCTGGCCTTCGCGGCCGCGGCGGTGCCGGTTTCCCGACCGGCCTGAAATGGAGCTTCACGAAAAATGCGCAAAGCGATCAGAAATATGTGGTTTGTAACGCCGACGAAGGCGACCCGGGAGCCTACATGGACCGCTCCACGGCCGAAGGCGACCCCCACTCCATCCTTGAAGCAATGACCATCGCGGGTTACACCGTCGGTGCGAACCAAGGGTTTATCTACATCCGTGCTGAATATCCGCTCGCTGTTTCACGTCTTCAAAACGCGATTGCTCAGGCCCGTGAATACGGACTGCTCGGCAACAAAATTCTCGGCACTGACTTTAGCTTCGACATTGAGCTCCGCCTTGGTGCCGGCGCATTTGTCTGTGGTGAAGAAACGGCCCTGCTCGCCTCAATCGAAGGCAAGCGCGGCATGCCGATTCCCCGCCCGCCCTTCCCCGCTGTAAAAGGGCTCTGGGGGAAACCGACGGTTATCAATAATGTTGAAACTTGGGCCAACATCCCGATGATCATTCTCAAGGGCAGCGCTTGGTTCAGCAGCATCGGCACAGCGACCAGCAAGGGCACTAAGGTGTTTGCGCTGACCGGTAAGATCAACAACTCCGGTCTGATCGAAGTTCCGATGGGAACGACCCTGCGCGAAATCATCTATGATATTGGCGGAGGCATCAGAGGCGGTAAAAAATTCAAAGCGGCCCAGACCGGCGGACCTTCTGGCGGAGTGATCACCGAAGAATTCCTCGACACGCCAATCGATTACGAAAGCCTCCAGTCTATCGGTTCCATGATGGGCTCCGGCGGAATGATCGTAATGGACGAAGACGACTGCATGATTGACGTAACCAAATTTTACCTCGAATTCACGGTTGACGAATCCTGCGGCAAGTGCGCCCCCTGCCGAATAGGCGGACGAACCAACTATAACATTCTCAATAAAATCTCGAAGGGCCAAGGGACCATGGAAGATCTTGAGAAGCTCAAGACTCTCGCTCAGGCTATACGCAAGGCTTCGCTCTGCGGACTCGGCCAGACCGCGCCAAACCCGATCCTGTCGACGATGAAATACTTCGAAGACGAATACCGTGCACACATCATTGATAAGAAGTGCCCGGTCGGAAAGTGCAAAGACCTGCTGACCTACACTGTGATTAAAGACAAGTGCGTAGGGTGTACCGCCTGTGCCCGCGTCTGCCCGGTTAGCTGCATCAGCGGTGAAGTCAAAAAACCGCATGAGATTGACCAGAGCAAGTGTATCAAGTGCGGACAGTGCTTCAGTAAATGTAAATTTGACGCAATCCTCAAGGGATAAGGAGATAAGAAAATGTCTATGATTGAAGCTGAAATTAATGGAATTCCAGTAAGCGTCCCGGCGGGAACCACCATTCTGGATGCCGCCAAAAAAGTCGGCGTTAAAATTCCGAAACTGTGTTATCACGCCGACCTCGAGGCTTGGGCCGCCTGCGGCATCTGCGTCGTCAAAGTGGAAGGTTCACCGAAAATGCTGCGTGCCTGTGCGACCGCCATCGGCCCGGGCATGAAAGTGCTGACGCACGACCCCGAAGTGGTGGAAGTCCGCCGGACCGTGCTCGAACTGATCCTCTCCACCCATCCGGACGACTGCCTGACGTGCGGACGCTCCGGCAACTGCGAACTGCAGACGTTGGCCGCCGACTTCGGCATCCGTGAGATTCCGTTTGAAAAGCGCGTTACAAGGATCGATCCAGATACCTCAACCGGGACCATCGTGCTCAACCCGGAAAAATGTATCAAGTGCGGTCGTTGCGTCCTCGTTTGCCAGCAGATGCAAGGCGTTTACGCCCTCGAATTCATCGGTCGCGGAGACGGCACCCGTCTCGCGCCGGCAGCCGATGTCTCGCTGAACGACAGCCCCTGCATCAAGTGCGGACAGTGCTCCGCCCACTGCCCGGTCGGTGCCATTTTTGAAAACGACCAGACCCGTGTCGTATGGAATGCCATCAAGGACAAAAGCAAACATTGCGTGGTCCAGATTGCCCCAGCGGTTCGCGTCGCGATTGGCGAAGCCTTCGGCATGGAATCCGGCAAGCTGGCCACAGGCCAACTCTATGCCGCGCTCCGCCGCCTGGGCTTCGATGCCGTGTTCGACACCAACTTCAGCGCTGACCTGACGATCATTGAAGAGGGTTCCGAGTTTGTGAAGCGCCTGACCGAAGGCGGTGTTCTGCCGCAAATCACCAGCTGCTGTCCGGCATGGACCGACTACATGGAAAAGTTCGCCAACGACTTTATCCCGAACTTCTCTTCGGCCAAATCGCCGCAGCAGATGCTCGGCGCAATGGCGAAGACCTACTATGCAGAAAAGGCGGAAGTCGATCCTAAGGATATGTATGTCGTTTCCATCATGCCTTGTACTGCCAAAAAGTTTGAGGTATCGCGCGACGACAACATGAGTTCGACCGGATTCCAAGACGTGGACGTGGCACTCACCACCCGCGAACTGGCCCGAATGATCAAACAGGCCGGAATTGACTTCGCGTCGCTTCCCGAAGAGCAGGCCGACAGCCTGCTCGGAGAATATTCGGGGGCCGGCACCATCTTCGGTGTAACTGGCGGTGTGATGGAAGCCGCGCTGCGCTCGGCGTATTTCCTGATCACCAAGGAAGACCTCGAAGATGTCAACTTTATGGAATGCCGTGGTTTGCAGGGTGTGAAGGAAGCGGAGATCGACATTAAGGGTACCAAGGTGCGGATCGCCGTTGCCCATCAAATGGGCAATGTCGAAGCGGTCCTCAACCGGGTTCGTGAAGCCAAAGAAAAGGGCGAGGAGATTCCTTGGCACTTCATCGAAGTCATGGCCTGCCGCGGCGGCTGCATCGGCGGTGGCGGACAGCCGCACGGCGCAACTGACGTAATTCGTCTGAAGCGCACGGCTGGAATCTATGCGGACGATGAAAAATCAGTCCGCCGCTGTTCGCACCATAACCCGATGATCACCAAGATCTACGAGGACTTTCTTGGAAAACCGCTCGGGCACAAGGCGCACGAACTGCTTCACACCAGCTATCAGGAACGCCTTGTTTACAAAAAATAATAAAGTCGCCTAAAATTACAAACCGCCCTGCTCTGGGCGGTTTTTTTATACCTCTGCCTTGCTTTATCCAATTCAAAAACTAGACTGCAATAAATCTAGAAACGAATGGTTATATACGCCTATGAAACAGAAATACATTACCACAGTCGCTTTCTCACTCTGCCTTTTGGCGGCTCCGTCAATCTCCCGCGCGCAGCAGGTCCCTGTCGGTCCTGGTGTTCCTGGCGAGAGACCGACACCGGCACCGGAAGCAGAAACTCTTCAATCCTTTAAATTTGTCGGTGCCGACATCGATACGGTTATGGAGATGTACTGTTCTTGGACAGGGAAATACTACATCAAGTCCGAACCTTTGACGGCAACGATCAGTTTAAAGGCAGACAAATTAACCACAGCCGAGTGTATCGATGCTTTGGAAACAGTCTTGGCAATGAACAACATCAAAATTGTTCCTTATCAGGAAAAGTTTGTAAAGGTAGTTATGGCGAATGATAACGCCGGAGGAGATATCATTTTAAATCCGGATCAGGAGCACGAGGGAACGGACCGGATCGTTCACCAGATCATTACGGCCCAGAATGTTTCAATAACACAGTTACAATCCGCAGCTCAGCAGTTGATGAATTCGTACGGAAGAATTCATGTATTGGAAGGCAACAACAGTATGCTGATTACCGATACAGAAGCTAACATCCTGCGCATCCGCAAATTGGTTGACTTTATTGACCAGGCGGCCGCCGAAGTCGTGATGCGCAAATATGAAATTAAATTTACGAACGCGTCCGATTTGGCGTCCACTCTTCAGCAAATCATCAGCATGGCGCAGGCCAGCCAAGAGGGTGGCGGGACAAACGCAGGTAACGCCAATCGAAATGCTCCAACGCCCCAAGGAGTTATACGTGCAGGCGGAACTACAACTCGGAATACCCCGGGGGCAGGAGCTCAGGCAACCGTCTCTACCATGGCGGCAGGAGCCGGAAGCTCTATGATGATCAGGGGCAACGTTCAGGTCACCGCCTACGAAGCCTCCAATATTATCCTCGTCTTCTCACAAGAGGAAAACTTTAAGTTCTTCGACGAGATCGTCGAAATGCTCGATGTTGAGATCACCCCTAACGTTAAATTTGAAGTGGTCCATCTGGAATACTCGACCGCGGCCGATATTACCACCATCCTGAACGAATTGATAGGAGCGGCCAGCCAAGAAAGCGGAAACAATAACAACAACGCCAACCGGAACAATAATAATTTAATCAACATTGGCGCAGCTGCAGCAGCCTCAACCGCATCGGAAAGTCTAGCGACGCTCTCAGAAAATACGACCATTATATCGGACGAGCGCTCCAACGCCATCATCCTGACCGGACGCGAGAACGACATTGCCCTCATCAAAAGTGTGATTGCACAGCTGGATATCATGCTGGAGCAGGTAATCATTGAAACCGCCATTTTTGAAATTGGACTAGACGATAGGCTACAGCATGGCATAAATTGGCTTTACCAAACCCCAAACCGAGTGGGCCAGTGGAATGTAAACAGCGTGGCAACAAACATCGTAGACTTAGCGATGGGGGGCGGCGCGTTAGGCTTTTATCAGGACATCACCGGTATTGACACTCAGTTGGCCATTCAGCTCTCCAAGAGCGACGGTAATGCGAAGCTGCTTTCCACCCCTATCATCATGACGACCGATAATACCGAAGCCAGCCTTTCCATTGGCGAATCAAGGCCTGTCATGACCGGAACCTCGCAAAATACCTATGGTAACAACTCCCAATACAGTTACCGAGATATCGGCATTCAACTGACGGTAACCCCGCACATTAATCCGAATCGGTTTGTCGTCATGGAAGTCAGCCAGCAGGCCGACGAGATTGGCGGATCAACGACCATTGACGGAAATGATGTTCCGATTATTACTCAACGTTCATTTGATGCATCCGTCGCTGTTCCGGATCGCGGAACCGTAGCACTGGGCGGATTGATCAGAACCAAAACAACGGACAATGTGTCCAAGATTCCGGTTCTGGGCGACATCCCCCTGCTGGGTCGGCTCCTGTTCAGCCGTGTTAGCCAATCTGAAGAACAAACTGAACTGGTGGTGTTGATGACCCCTTATGTCATGACGAACAATGATGAGTTGTTGGGTGAAACCCAGAGAATCTACAATAACACATCAATAAAACCGGAAGATTGGAACGGATCGGACAGCGCACTCCAATATCAAAACTGATTTTGAAGAACATTCCGCAAATTCATTTTGTCGGGATCGGCGGGGTCGGCATGAACGGCCTCGCCCAATTAGCCGCTCAACGCGGCTTTTTGGTTTCAGGCTCCGATCGTGCGTATGATCCTTCCACTCCGCTCTTTTGCCACCTAAAACAGCTCGGAATTTCTCTTTATCCGCAGGATGGCTCCGGCGTGAATGCGCAAACGAGTCCTCTGGTGTACAGCACCGCTATAGAGCCCGACAATCCCGATCTGACTGCGGCAAAAAATCTAAACATTCCCCTGCTCCATCGCGCAGAATTTTTGAATCAGTTGATCGATCCGGATGCAGAACTGATCGCCGTCGCTGGCACCGCAGGGAAAACAACCACCACCGGAATGCTGGGCTGGATTTTTGACACACTGGGTCTTAATCCAACCGTTTACAGCGGCGCTTCTGTACTCAACTGGAAACAAAACGGGGTCCCCGGAAACGTTCGCTCAGGCTCAGATAAGCTTTGGATTATTGAGGCCGACGAGTCCGACAAATCGTTTCTGAATTTTCATCCCACCCATTCCATCATCACGAACATATCCAAAGATCATTTTGAACTCGACGAGCTCCACGCAATGTTTGACCAATTCCGCGATCAAACATCAGGAACAGTAATTGAAGGGACCTCGCTGCCGACAGGTGCTCAAGGAAAACCGAATCGTTTTAGCTTAAACGGAATCGAATTTATCGTTCCGCTGATTGGACAATACAACGCAGAAAACGCGCTTTGCGCTGTCCGGCTCTGCACCGCACTTGGAATGAATCCTGAACGAGTGCGCGATGCGCTCGCGCAGTTTAAAGGGATTGAACGCCGGCTTGAACATATTGGAACGGTAGACGGAATCACCATTATCGACGACTACGCCCACAATCCGGCAAAAATTGGTGCCGTTCTTTCCGCGGTTGCCCAAACCACTGGCCGAATTCATGCATTTTGGCGGCCGCACGGCTTTGCCCCGCTCGCCAACAGCTTCAATGAATTAGTGGAAACCTTCTCAAACCACTACAAAACCTTTGGCGGATCCATCTTCATTCTCCCCGTTTACTACGCTGGTGGAACCGTCAGCCGTACAATAACCTCCGAAGATTTGATTGAAAAACTCAATTCGACTGGCGTACCCGCTCAGTTTGTTCCAGACTACGACGCTTTAAAACAAAAACTGGAAAACTGTGCCGAATCCGGAGACACCATCCTTGGCATGGGTGCTCGCGATCCGGAACTGCCGCATTTTTTAAGAAAGCTGGTAGCAGGATGGAAGAGATTCAACTAATCGAAAGCCTTAAGAATCCACGAGTTAAGAGCGCGGTAAAGCTGCGCAAAGGCAACGTGCGAAAGCAAACGGGAACAACACTCGTCGAAGGGTATCGCGAACTCCTGCGAGCGACAGAAAGCGGATGGCGATTTAAAGAACTCTATATCTGCCCCGAACTCTTTATCGATCCCGGCTCCGAGAAACTGGCAAAAGAAATACAAAACTCCGGTATTGCGACCTTCCACTGCACCAAACCCGTCTTTCAAAAAATGTCTTACCGCGACACGCCCGACGGACTGTTGGCGCTCTCGCCGCTGGTCGGGAAAAAACTACACGAATTGGAACTGCCCCCCAACCCACTGCTACTGATTGCCGAAGATTTGGAAAAACCCGGAAACCTCGGAACTATTCTTCGTACGGCCGATGCCAGCGGCGTGGATGCCGTCATTACCTGCGACCATAAAACCGATATCAGCAACCCCAATGTCATCCGTTCAAGCATCGGCACCCTTTTTTTCATTCCGATTGCCGAAGCCGACTCTGAAGAAACACTGAACTGGCTAAAAAAAAATCAGATCCAAACCGTTGCTGCTGTTCCTGGGGCGGAAAAGGAATATACTCAAGCTGACCTGCGAGGCGGAACCGCTATCATCGTCGGTGCAGAAGATACCGGTCTCTCTCCGTTTTGGAAAACACAGTCTGACACTCAGGTATCGATCCCCATGCTGGGCAGAAATGATTCACTGAACGTTTCCACCGCAGCAGCGATACTACTGTATGAAGCTGTTAGACAACGGCGAAACTCTGTCTAAAACACTCAAATCAAGCCCATACAAATTGACACTTCAACTCACATTCTTCACCATACCAAACATGAAGATTTTGCATTTAGACACACATAAAATTGCTCTAATAAATGTTCTTCTTTTTTATTGCATTATGTGATTTCTGATATACATTTCTCCTGAAACAAGAAAAGGAGGTGGATAACATGGCTACTAATCCCGCAGGAAAAGGAACAAAAACGATTGGCATTAATATGAAGATGGATATGGCAACAGAACTAGAAAAGCGCGCTTTATCCATGCAACTATCAACCGGAGCCTATTGTAAGATTATACTGGGCGACTGGTTGGATTCAGGAAAAAAACTCCAGCTAAAAGAAAGTTGAGAGCCCTTTGTAGAAATGAAAAAGCCGCCCCTTCGGCGGCTTTTTCATTACCCGAAAATAACGGGTATATGCATCGTCTAAGCTTACAACGCAGCGTTAATCGCCTGAACCAGCGCAGGCTGTTGCTGCAAACCGACAAACTGCTGTTTGACTTTACCATCCTTAAGGAGGATCAATGTCGGAATCGAACGAACCCCATACTTGGCAGCCAGCTCCGGATTTTCGTCCACATTCACCTTCGCAATCATCGCTTTTTCACCGATCTCTGCCTTTACTTTTTCAAGAATCGGCCCCTGCATTTTACAAGGTCCGCACCACGGTGCCCAGAAATCGACCAAGACCACACCACTCTTGGTTGCCTCGTCATATCCGCTACTGCTTAATTCAATCACGCCTTCTGACATATTTTGCATCTCCTGTTTTCCTTACGTACTGATTATGTCACCTTTCTTCGAAAAGCAACCAAAATGCCATTTCATCAATCTCACCAGGCATTGTGATGAAGCAACTCCTCATCATAGCGGTATTCGGGGGGAAGCACTTCATTGGGAACACCCATTGCGATTAATGAAAACGGCGTAATCGAGTCTGGAATTCCTAGTGCTTCACGACAAATTTTCACCCTCTCTTCCAATGGATAAACCGCAATCCAGACACAGCCGATGCCCAAATCGTGTGCCGCCAACTGTATATTCTGTGCAGCACAGGAGCAGTCCTGCGGCCAAAAACCGGGATAAATTTCTTTCGATTCATCACCACAGACCAACACCATAAAGGTGGATTCCGCCAGCATTTCCGTTCCGCCCATATTGGTAAACTTTTTGATTACCTCAGGATCATCGATCTTTATAAAATGCCATGGACGTGCGTCCGCCGCCGAAGGCGCATTCATTGCGGCTTCAAGAATAGTTTTACGTTCCTTTGAAGAGACTGGCTCCGTCGTCCATGAACGTACACTGCGCCGAGTCATGATGGCCTTAATCGTTTCCATATAAAAACCCTTTCGTTATGCGAGAAGAATAGCACGCCTGACCATTCGGGCAAGGGATTATCTTGCTCAGATAAGTTGCCTGCTGCCTTCCGCTTCACTATCTTTTCCCGCCATGTACGAGAAGAAACAGATACTGGAGATCGAAATCACCGATCTAGGGGAAAAAGACCAGTGCTTCGGGCGGCTAGAGGAGGGAATCGGTGTCTTTGTTCAGGGCCCCGCTGCGGTCGGCGATGTTGTGGAAGCAGAAATCTTTAAGGTCAAGAAAAAGTATCTAACCGCCCGATTCCGCAAGGTGCTCAAACCATCACCCCACCGTATTGAGCCGATCTGCCCCTACTTCGGCCTCTGCGGCGGATGCAAATGGCAGCACATGGATTATATTGAACAGCTCCGACTTAAACGTAAACAGGTGCAGGATGCCCTAGAACACATCGGCGGATTCTGCGGCATCGAATGCGACGACTGCCTCCCCGCTCCAGAACTCTTTGGCTACCGCAATAAAATGGACTTTTCCTTCACCGACCTGCGCTACCTAACCCCCGACGAAATCGGCATTGAGCCTGGAAAACACAAAAAGCCACTTGATTTTGCACTCGGCTTTCACGCCCCCGGCTGTTTCTCGAAGGCGATCGACATCGACCACTGCGCCCTTTCAACCCCGGAAATGAACACCACACTCAACATCGTACGCGAATTCTGCCTGCGCCACAGAAACGAACTGCCGATCTATTCCACCCACACACACATCGGCGAACTGCGCAATCTCGTGGTCCGCCACGGAAAAAACACCGGCGAGTTTATGGTCAATCTCGTGACGACCACGCATCACCCAGAGCTCATGCAGACACTCTGCGCTGAGCTAAAAGAAGCGCTCGGTGACCAACTGACCACCTTTGTCAACAGCACCACATCCGCCAAAAACACGGTAGCATTTGGCGAAAAAGAGTTTGTACTTCACGGTCCCGGCACCATCACCGACCGATTGGGTGATTATGTGTACCGCATATCCGCGAATTCCTTTTTTCAGACCAACACTGCGCAGGCGGAAACCCTCTACAATCAGACTTTAAAGAGTGCACAGCTTCAACCCGAACATGTGGTCTACGACCTCTTCTGCGGCACCGGTTCCATCTCTCTTTTTGCATCTGGACACTGCAAAAAAGTACTCGGAGTAGAACTGGTTGAAAGCTCGGTGAACGACGCAAGGGAAAATGCAAAGCGCCACAACGTGGAAAACTGCAAATTTATCCGTCTTGACCTCAAAGACATCCGAGACATTGAATCGGAGATGCGCGAATTCGGTCAGCCGGATGTTGTCATCACCGACCCGCCCCGCGCCGGCATGCACCCGAAGGCGATCAAAATGCTACTTGAAATGGCTCCGCCCGCAATCGTCTATGTCAGTTGCAATCCCGCATCACTGGCGCGAGACGGTCAAATGCTTTGCGAGGGGGGCCAATATCAACTAGCGCACTGCCGCCCGATTGACATGTTCCCGCAGACCAATCATGTCGAGAGCGTTGCTCGATTTGAACTTGTTCAGTAAACTGTAACTGAGTCTTAATCCCCTCTACTCTGAAGACATGTCGATAAACCTATCCAATCTATCTATCGTAGCAGCGTTGCACATAGTTGGCTTTGCCGCCGTGAGCCTGCACGCTCTAAAACGGCGGAGACACGCAAGCGCAACGATTCTTTGGATTTTTGTGGTCTGGTCATTTCCCTTTATCGGTGCCCTGCTTTACATTGCTTTCGGTATTGATCGAGTGACGAACAAAGGTCTGCGCAATCGTATGGCCAACCAGCACATGATGAAACAACGCCAGAATCGACATACCGATGAAACTTCCTTTGTTGCTTGGCATTATAATTTCAGCACGCATCTTAGTGATATTAACAGCGACTATAGCAGGGAATTGAATCGGTGTATGGATATCCTTAGCCCGGAACATCCTCTGCTCGACGGCAACGTCATTCTCCCTTTGGCCGGCGGCGATGAAACCTATCCGCTCATGCTTGAAGCCATCAAAAACGCTCAAAACCACATTCACCTACAGAGTTTCATTATCGGCAATGACGCCATCGGAAAGGAATTTTTAATAACCTTAGAAAAGAAGGCAGCGGAAGGCGTTATGGTCCGACTTTTGTTTGACCGCTTTGGTTCTTCCAAAGCGCACCTTCTGGGTTTGTTCCGCAAATACCGCAAACAACCAAATTTCCAGATCTGTGGATGGACACAGGCCAACCCGCTTAAAAGACGGTTTCAGATCAACCTGCGAAATCATCGAAAAAATTTGATTATTGACGGGAAAGTCGCCTTTTTCGGCGGAGTGAACATTGCTTCAGATAATGTATCAACGGGAGAACGCAAAGGCATTCGCGATTATCATTTTAAGGTAGAAGGCCCCGTGGTTCACGAACTGCAGTTTTCTTTTCTGCGTGACTGGTATTTCATGACGAACGAACCCGTCGAAAAACTGATTTGCACTGAACACTTTCCAAAAATGCTCTCGACTGGAGACGTACGAATGCGACTCATCGACAGCGGCCCCTCAAGTCCCCCGGGATTGGCTACGGAAACATTTTTCAATGCAGTTATTCTTGCCCGACAGCAGGTTCTCATTGTGACGCCCTACTTCGTCCCTAACCAAGACATTCTGAGAGCACTGCGTTCTGCGGCACATCGAGGGGTGGATGTACGGCTTATTCTTCCCAAGAAAAACAACCATCACTGTACGGGTCTGGCATCCCGAGCGCTCTATGAGGATCTCCTTTCGGCGGGTGTTCGCATCTTTCATCGAGAACCACCTTTCATTCACGCCAAAACGATGATTATCGACAGCAGTGCCGCCCTCGTCGGCACAGCCAACCTAGACATCCGAAGTCTCGAACTGAACTATGAAACCATGGCGCTGATCGATGACGAAGAGGCCGCGAACAAACTTAAACAGTTGTTTCTTGAAGACATGGCCGCCAGCACGGAAGTGACTTTAGAGGAATGGCTCTTGCGGCCCGCCATTCAGAAACTGGGCGAAAACCTCTGTTCGCTGATGACTCCTGTACTTTAAGCAAAAAGACCTGCTCTCAGGCAGGTCTTTCTCTTGGACATTTACGGATCGCACTATGCGCCCTGAAGCGTCATCAAAAACTCAAGATTGTTGTTGGTTTTCTTTAGTCGATTAATCAACAACTCCATGGCCTCAACCTGCGGCACATCCTTCAGCGCTTTACGCAACGTCCAAACGCGATGCAGTTCATCCGGATGCAGAAGCAGTTCCTCTTTACGCGTGCCGGAACGTTCAATATTGATGGCCGGATAAATGCGCTTGTTGACCAATTCGCGATCCAGTCCCAGCTCCATATTGCCGGTTCCTTTAAATTCCTCAAAGATCACTTCGTCCATGCGGCTGCCGGTATCCACCAGCGCCGTGGCAATAATACTCAAACTACCGCCGCCCTCAATATTACGGGCGGCACCGAAAAACCGTTTCGGTTTATGCAGCGCATTGGAATCAACCCCGCCGGAAAGAATCTTTCCACTGTGCGGCGAAGTGGTGTTGTATGCGCGCGCCAAGCGCGTAATGGAGTCGAGCAGGATAATCACATCCTCTCCTTTCTCCACAAGACGCTTCGACATTTCGATCACAATTTCCGCGACCTGCGTGTGCCGCTCCGGCGGCTCATCGAAGGTTGATGCCAGCACTTCGGCTTGGGTATTACGGCGCATATCGGTTACTTCTTCCGGACGTTCATCAATCAGTAGAATGATCAGTTTAGCTTCGGGATTATTCTTCGAAATGCTGTTGGCAATCTTCTGCAACAGCACCGTTTTGCCCGTCCGCGGCGGAGCCACAATCAGCCCGCGCTGGCCCTTACCGATCGGGGTAACAATATCCATAACACGCATGGAAATCTCTTTCGGATCGGTCTCCATCACCAAACGTTGGTTCGGGAAAAGCGGAGTTAAGTTTTCAAACGGAATACGCTTACGGGCAGCTTCCGGAAGATCCCCGTTAATCTCGTCGATGCGGAACAGCGCAAAGAAACGTTCCTTTTCCTTCGGTGACCGAATGCTGCCGGTTACATAATCGCCTGTGCGCAGACCGAATCGGCGGATTTGCGAGGGCGAAACATAAATATCGTCCGGTGCTGGCTGATAGCTGTTAAGCGGAGAGCGAAGGAAGCCGAAACCGTCCGGCAGTGTCTCAAGGACGCCGCGCCCCAGCAGAGGGCCACCGCGCCGACCGTGTAGCTTCAGTAGTTCAAAAATGAGCTGATGTTTATTAAATCCGGCATATTCGGTCATGCCGTACTTTTCGGCCATCGCCTTTATATCATTAATCGGCGTAACCTGCATTTCGTGGAGAGAAAGCGGAGGAAGATCTTCACGCGGCTGTTCATCCTGATACTGATAATCCCGGTGACCGCCGCGGTTTTTACGGTTGTTTCTCCCGTACTTTCCACCCTTGTTATTGCGGAACTGGCCGTCGTTGTTCTGTTGCTGCTGAGCCGATTCATCTGTATTTGATTCATCCGTACTTGATTCATCGGGAAATTCTTCATATGCATCCGCCTTTTCATCCCAGGCATCGCCGTTATCCTGTTCAGTCACCACTTCAGGAGCGGGTTCTTCGTTGTTGGATTCCGCTTTTTTCTTTGTCGTTTTCCTTGCCGGTTTCTTCGGCGCAGACTCTTCGGAGCTATCGACAACATCATCTACTTCGTTTTCATTGCTCATATTTACCTTTCAAGCATAAGGCTCTCCACGACACGCCGTGTTTCCGCCTCCAGTTCTTCCACTGTTCCAAGATTATATATCACCCGATCTGCCCGTTTTTCTTTCTCTTTCAAAGGCATTTGCGCAGAAATACGTTTCAGCGCATCCGCTCGGCACAGCCCCCGCTTTTCCAACCGCTCAAGTACTGCGGACTGGTCAGAACTGACGCAGATAATTCCATCCCAATCCATAGAATCCATTCCGCTCTCAAACACTAGGGGAAGCTGTACTGCCGCGTTTTCTCCGCACTTCCGTCGCTCTGAAACCCAATCATCCAGAGCTGCTTTTACCGCCGGGTGAACCAGTTGATTCAGCCGGATCCGTTGTTCAGAATTCTCAAAAACCACCGCACCCAACTTTGGACGCGAAATTTCACCATCGGGAGCCAACACCTCGTCACCGAACTGTTCAACCACCTTCCGGTACACCGGAGTGCCCTTTTTCAGCAGCTCATGTGCAACACAGTCCGCATCGCACACCACAAATCCCATGGACTCGAAAATACGACCTACCGCAGATTTTCCGCACGCAATACCGCCAGTAATACAGATCACAACGGGTTTGCACGAATTATTCAGCATAAATCAACAGAATGGAGTTCATGAACGGGATAACTGAAAAAAGGACGGTTTCATCTTTGAAACGGCCCTTTTTGTAGAGGAATACATCTGTATTGTCAACATCCAGAAAACAGTTATTCCTCGAAGACCACCGGCTGCCAGCGCCGCACGGAGTTGATCAGATAGATCTTATCCGCAACACGGAGATCATTAAGGGTTATGACCTGTTCTTCTATCTCCCCGCTTTTGAGCAAATGCTCCCGAAAGGTACCGCCCAGCAGACCGCACTCAATCGGCGGCGTAACCAGCTGCCCGGATTTTTCAATCACCACATTGGCGATTGTGCTTTCCGTCACCTCGCCGCGCTCATTCCACAGAATAACATCGTCGCAATCGGGCCGCGCTGCTTTTGCCTGCTCATATACCGTTCGATGCGTTGTCTTATGAAAAAGAAAAACGTCGTTTGAATCAATCAGGCTTGGGGCCAATGCCACTTTTAAGGCAGGGACGTCTCGACGGGACCTCTGCGGATCGTTGGGCAAAAAAACTAGGCTCTGTTTCATCGGACTCCGCTGCACCTCAAACGCTCCATTCTGAGAAACCAATAATCGAATTCGATGCGGGACATCCAAATTTTCGACGACCCGTTCCAACTCGGTCTGCATTGCACAAAGCTCCAGCGGAATATCAAAATAGGCCGCCGATTTCGCCAACCGCTGAACATGTTCATTCAACAAAAAAAAGCCGGACTCCGGCTCCCACAGCATCGTTTCCAGCAATCGGAACTCCGGGCGCGGTTGCGTCAGAATCCGGGCCTTGGTGAGCGTCTCTTCATATTCTGCTTCGGCCTCCGAATCCCAAACAATTCCGCCGCCCACGCCGTACTCCACCCTTCCGCGTGCACGGTCAATCAGCGCCGTACGAATGGCCACATTAAAACAGGCATCGCCCTGCGGCGTCATAAAACCAATACTCCCCGTATAAATTTTTCGGGGCGACGTTTCCAACGACTGAATAATCTCCATGGTCTTCGACTTCGGCGCACCTGTAATCGACGCGCACGGAAACAGCGATTTCATTACACGAACCAATTCACCATGAAAACACCTGGAATCACCAAAATCAGCAGCCTCAGGCTTCGTGATCTTCGTGTCTTGTATGTCTTCCCAATCAATTCAATGCATGTAGGGAAAAAGGAT
>CAYOBH010000010.1:0-32321 GCA_964402125.1 uncultured Verrucomicrobiota bacterium | reverse complement strand
AAAGTGTTCACTTTTAATTCTTAAAGAGTTCACTTTTAATTTTTAGCCAACAGAAGTAATTTGAAATACCCCTGCGCGTTATTAAAACACAAAAACCGCCGCCGCCAAAACGGTGGTGTACCAATTGTTCTTCACGATGGTCGATTGCGTGATGTTGCGGGTGCTGACGATCTTGCCGCTGATTTTGAATATTTCTTTCTTTTCATCCCAGGACTCATCCACATCGAAATCGATGCCCAGTGTGGAGGCGAGCATGGCGGCCGCCAGATCTTCGGCATAGTCTCCCGTTTCTTTCTCGGTTTTTCCAAATGCATGATGCTCGCTGATATAGCCGTAGGTTTTGCGATCCGCAGGAACGGCCAGACCAACCGATGCGGCCAGAAGCCTTCTCGGTTCGCTGGCGCAGCAGCGGCTCATTACGCAAAAGGTGATGGCGCCGGGCTTGAGCTCTTTGAGGCCCTGAGCTTTGGAAATGACTTTACAGCCGGGGGGCAGGATGCTTGACACCTGCACCAGATTGCACTTTTCAATACCGGCGTCACGCAGGGCCAACTCAAATGAATGCAGTTCTTCTTTGTGGGTGCCGACTCCCTTGGTGAAAAAGATTTTTTTCGGTACGCTTGAATTCAATTTATTTTTTCTCCATCCTAAATTTTATTTGCCGCCGTCATGTAACCCATCAGGCGATAGATCAGTTTCGCCGCCATGAAGTCCGGCGCAACCATGCCCGGAAGAGGCGCAAGTTCCACGACATCAAAGCCACGAATTGTGCAACGCGAAGAGACCATTTTTAAAAGCTTCAAGACATCTCGCCATAACAGTCCGCCCGGTTCGGGTGTTCCGGTCGCGGGCATGATGGAGGGATCAAACACGTCCAGATCGATGGTGACATAGACATCGCCACGCAAATGCTTGCAGACGGTTTCAGCCCATTTGGGGTTGTCGAAAACATCATCCGCCGAATAGGATTTGACCTTGCTTTTCGGCAGATAATCACCCTCTTCCTTGCTCATGGATCGAATGCCCACTTGAACCAGATTGCAAAACTGGGCGACATGATAGCCAACACACGCATGGTTGAAAGGCGTTCCCTGATAACTGTCGCGAAGATCCGCATGCGCATCAAGCTGCAAAACAGTCAGTTTGGGATACACTTCATGCACGGCCTGAACGGCGCCCAGCGTGATACTGTGTTCTCCACCCAGCATCACGGGCGTTTTGCCTGCCCCAACGATCCGGCTGATCTTTTTTCTCACGGCGGAAATCATGTGCTTGGGACCTCGCGCGTCTGTCTCCACGGGAGAGGTGGTATGAATGCCGGCCAGATAGGTTTCTTTTTTCAGTTCTTCATCATAGAGCTCCATATTTGTGGAAGCCTCGATGATGGCCTGCGGACCGCGTCTTGAACCGGGTTGATACGTGGAAGTGAGGTCGTAAGGCACGGGAATCACCACAAACCGGGCGTCCCGCATGGAACATTCAGGATAGATTCCGCCAAAATTCATCTCTTTGATCCTTTCCCTTAAAAAACATCGCGGTTCCTAGCATATACCCTGAAAGATGTCCAGCGATTCATCGGGAAAATGTGACCAAATTGAAAGGGGAAATTCTGTGTTTAACTACCGGTAATAGCCCAGCCGAAATTGGCCGTTTTCACAGTACAGAAATGAATAATGCCGGACCCAGTCGCCCAGGGTCGCAAATGTTTTATGTCTGCCTCCGACCGAAAAAGTTTTCAACACGGGCTGATGGCAATGGCCCAGAATAACTGCGTCGTAGCCTTCTGAAAATTTTATTTGGGAGAATTGAAGCATTTTTTCCACCAGTGCATCGCGGTTGTCGGAATTGATTTCCTTGCTGACATTGGACGTCATGCCCGCCAGCGCCCAGCGCACGGAAGCGGGAATGACGCGCTGTACAGAATAAAAGAGTTTGCTTCGTAAAAACCGGCGAAACAGGACATAGACCCGGTCGGAGGAATCTACCGTATCGCCGTGAGACGCTAAGATTTTACTTCCGTCCGTTGAGATATCCGCCCACTCTTCAAAGACGTCCATGCCCAGCCTGTCCTGAAAATAGTCGGCCATAAAGAAATCGTGATTGCCTTCGCAAAAGGAAATACGCACACCGGCTTCCTTCAGCAATAAAAGCTCGCGGATGACGGGCTGAAATTCGGGATGGATTTTGTCCGGATCGCAAAACCAGAAATCAAAAAAGTCGCCCAGAATGTAAAGATCGTCAATAAACGTCTCGTTCTGCCCTGATTTGACGCCATCCAGAAAAGAGTGGATATGGCCTTTTCGAATATCCTGCATAAATCTGATCATGCGGGTGTAGCGCTCATCGCTTGCGCGCTTTAAATGGGCATCCGACAGGAATACGGCTTTCATGGATTTCGCTTTCCCTTTATGAGGTTGGGCATTGGCTTGGGCTTACGGCCTGCCCGGCTTGGGCACTGTGATTGATTTTGATGCGCCTGTCAAATAGAAATTCGGATTTGATTCTTGTTTTGTGTATTGATTTTTGTTAGGGATTCGTAAGCTATCATTTGAACGGATAACGGGGAAAACGATGAATAAAAAAAATGCCATTGACCGGGCTAAAGACGTCTTGAAACTTGAAGCGCAAAGCATTCTGGGGCTTATTGACAAAATCAACGTCAATTTTACGCGCGCCGTGAAGATGATCGGCCAATGCAAGGGACGGGTCATTATCACGGGTATCGGAAAGTCCGGTTTGATCGGCAAAAAGATTGTCGCCACGCTCACCAGCACGGGAACCCAGGCACTTTTTCTGCACCCGGTGGAAGGCATCCATGGCGATCTGGGCATTGTCACCAAAGACGACATTGTGCTGGCCATTTCCAACAGCGGTGAAACGAGCGAACTGATGCCCATCATCCGGTCAGTCAAACAAATCGGCGCGCCTGTCATTTCCTTCACCGGCATTCTCACCTCGACGCTTGCGAAAAACAGCGATGTCGTCATCGACGTCTCCGTCGAAAAGGAAGCATGCCCCTTCGGACTGGCGCCGACATCGAGCACCACAGCGGCGCTGGCCATGGGCGATGCGCTGGCGATTGCGCTGATTGACCTTCGAAAGTTCCGTGAAAAGGATTTCTTTAAGTTTCACCCCGGCGGCAGCCTGGGCGCAAGACTGCGCGCCACGGTTTCCGACGCCATGATCTCGGGCGACAGAATTCCCACCGTCTTGACCAAAACATCCGCCCGTGAGGCCATCGCCGAAATCGACCGCAGCAATGTCGGCTTCGTGCTGGTGACGGACAAGAAAAAAACCCTCCTGGGCATCCTGACGGACGGGGACGTTCGGAGGCTCGTCAGCAAGGGCATGACATTTGAAGGACACACCATCGACGACATCATGACGACAAAGCCTAAAACGATTGACGAAAATGCCTCTCTGGCCTCGGCCGTTGAATTCATGCAAAAAAAGGAAATCACCTCCCTGGCCGTCATCAATGATAAAAACAGGCTCAAAGGCTATGTCCATCTGCACGATATTCTCGGACGCGGCGGATCGATTAACATTTCACTGACGGATTGAGGCCATCCATGGCGCTTTTTGAATTTAACGGCAAAAGACCGCAGGTTCCCAACGATTCTTTCGTTCACCCGAACGCCGTTTTAATCGGCGATGTTGAGATCGGCCATGAGTGCCTGATTGCGCCCGGCGTCTCGATTCGCGCGGACTTCGGCCCCGTGAGAATTGGCGACCGATCCAGCATCCAGGACAACGCCGTCATTCATGTCTATCCCGGATCGCAAAGCATTATCGAAGATGACGTCACCGTGGCGCACGGCGTCATCCTGCATGACGTGCACATTAAATCGCGCTGCCTGATCGGCATCGGGGCCATCGTCTTGTTTAATGTCATTTGTGAAGAGGATGTTTTTGTATCGGTGGGATCACTGGTGCCCAAAGGCATGCATATTCCCGCAGGAAAAATAGTTGCAGGCAACCCCGCTGCCATCACCCGTGATGTCACTGAAAAAGACAAGGCCGCCGCAAAAGACGGCATTGAAGCCTACCGCTATTTGTGCCGGACGTATCTTTCAACCCTAAAACCCATCGCGTCATATTCGTAACGGGCCTCGATGCTCTGATCACCGGCCTGGCCGGTAAAGATCAGAAATTCCGCCGTACTGTCTCGGATTAATGCCGTCTTCTCAGAACCTTTGTATGATTTATAACTGATCAGCCCACCTTTTTCATGCGTTTAACAAATACTTCTCAATTATTGTTCCATCCTTCCTTTAATGGATGCGCCCAAGCCGGAATTCCTTTCCACACATCCCTCATTTGACCATGAAAGGGCGTTTTTTATTGCAGGCTAAACAGCCTTGTTAAGCAATTCATGATAAATAGAGCCTGTCCCGTTTAAAAATTACATATTTTAAAACTATCTATTATCGTGAATCTAATAACATCACCTTCCAGCCAGTTTCATTTCTACGTTTTTCATTTACGCAACCCCGCAGTAATTGTGCCTGTCACATTGTTTTTCCCTATTTCCACGACAAATCGCCGGAATCAAGCAGTAGCGCCAGAAAAGGATGCCGCAATGTCAAGAGTAAAGATTTGACCCTCCTCCCTTCCCCAGTTTAGTATTTTGTGCTTGTTCATCCTCTATAACTTTGCTGATAAGATTTTGTCGTAAGCACCACATATAGTCGCCACAATAGTTTCCACTTCGTTCATATTGTTGTACCTGCCATATGAAATGCGGATAGCAGATTTTGCTTGTTCTTCGGTTAACCCCAATGCCATAAGCACATGTGAAGGCTCATCTTTTCCCGATGTGCAAGCAGAACTCGTAGACACGCATATTCCCTTTAAGTTCAATAAATGCATAAGCGAATCGCCTGTGACACCATCAAAGACGATATTGACAATTCCAGGTAAGCGATTGTTCTCATCACCGTTAACAATGATACTCGGTATTTTAGCACGTATCCCATATATTGTTGCTTGAATAAACGCCGACTGTTTCTCGGCCATTGCTGCCATATCAGCGCAGCTTTCACTGATTGCACATCCCGCTGCCACAATTCCCGCAATATTCTCAGTTCCAGCGCGCACCCCGCATTCCTGAGACCCTCCAAAGATCAGAGGCGGCAACAAAATGCCATTCCGTTTATAGAGAATACCAGTCCCTTTTGCTCCATTAAATTTATGGCTGGAAGCGGTTAAGAAATCTACACCTAGTTCCTTAACATTTACTGGTATATGACCGACTGCCTGAACTGCATCGGTGTGAAACAGAATCCTGCGTTCACGCAGATATTCCCCTATTTCAGCGATTGGTTGAATTGTCCCGATTTCATTGTTTGCGAGCATAATAGAAACAAGTTTAGTGTCGGAGCGGATGGCTTCTTTTAAGCTCTCTAACGAAACGCGGCACGTGCTATCAACGGGCAGGTAAGTCACATCTATGCCCTTGCTTGTAAGCGCACGGCATGAGTTCAGCACAGAGTGATGCTCGATTGAAGAAGTAATAACATGACCATTTCTCACGGAAGATAGCACCCAACTATTGCTCTCAGAGCCTCCTGAAGTAAAAAATAGTTCAGAAGGTGCTGCACCGATAGCCACGGCAACTTGTTGACGCGCTTGTTCAACGGCACGTTTCGCTTTTACACCCAGTGAATACTGGCTTGAAGCATTGCCATATTGCTCCTGCAAAAAAGGAAACATTTTTTTTAAGACGCTATCCGACAGTTTCGTCGTAGCGGCGTTATCCGCATAAATCAAATTATCGCCTCTTTCAAAACAATACACAGCCTTGCTGTTTAAATCCCTCGATCATCTCTTCCAGTTCCACTTCCGTCGTCTCGAAATACGCAGCCATACACGCCATGCACATCATCCGTTCAACTTTCTGATGGATGAGTTTCTTGTTAAGCCCAATGTCATTTTTAGTAAGCTTGTCTTTGTCGCAATAAGCACACTTGATTTGTTTTCCTCCGCTCATTGATCTGCCTCGCGTAACGTGTATGCGGCCACATTCTTCCCTCCGTATTCAAGCGGGTCGATTTTCTGCAACTGCTGCCGGATTATCGTACGCATCTGCACGGCGGGACGGAGACAGTATCGCTTGAACTCCCCTTTGTCGATTCCGTTTGGCTCTGTAACGTGCGGAAACAGCAGTTTAATATAGGCCGTGCACAACCGCAAAACCGCTTCCGTGTCGCGGGTGTCCGCCCCGGAAGGATAGTCCACCAGTTTTTCGACGACATGTCGATAAATCAGAGTTTCCGCCGGCTGGCGCAGCATATGCATGATTTCAGAAAAATATTCCGTATTCAGCGCCCAGCCGTTAATTTTCAGGTTTTCACTCATGCGCGGGATGTCGCGTCCCCGGATAAAGCCGTGGAACCGGTCAAGCAATGCCGACTCGTGAAACACTTCCGGCAGCCTCTGGAACATGTCTCCGGTTTCATCCATCTCTGTTTGCGGGATGTTCCCCAGCAGGATGATACCAGCCCCGCCAATGATACGGTTTTTGCCGACCGTGATCTCCCCACTTTCCATGTAGGCTTTCAGGCCACCCTGCATCTCACTTGGGTCGTGGAAGTTGATTGACTGGATTTCGTCCAGTGCTACAAAGTCGTTCGACGCGATCAGACCAGGACTCCTCCCGTTGATGTCGCCGAACATCTTCGCCCGCGTCAGCGTTCCCCCGCTGACCAGCCAGCCGTATTTCCCTACCCGGCCGAACATATACGACTTGCCTGTTCCCTTGGGTGCCAGTTCCACCAGATTCAGACGCGGCTCAATGAACGGCAGCAGGCGCGTCAACACCGTGTGCTTCTGTACCCAGTCTTCGTATCCCTCCGGGTTGTAATCTATCGCTCCCAACACAACATCGATCCACTCCTCGGCAGTGAACTGACTGCGGGCCTCTCTATAGGCGTCCAGATCAATCGTGTACGGGCAGAAATTCTTGTACTCTAATAGCGTGAAACATCCTCGCGGATTCTCGCCTTCCGGGCTGCGGTATCCCAGTTGCACCAGCCCCCAGCCCCCAGCCGTTTTTACGACATCATCTTTGATCCGGTTCCAGACATAATCCTCGATCAGCGTTTCAGCATGCCCAAACCCCAATTCCGGAATAGCAAACGTGTACTCGTCGGACCGCACACTAAATTGGATTTCAATTTTGGCCAGAAACTTCTTCGTGCGCCCCTCACTTCGCGCAGCATCCTTCAATTCCAGCAAATTCTCCCGGCGTGGGATAATTTCGTAAATATATTTTCGCAAAGCCTCGGCATCGTGGATTCTTCCGTCCGATTCCGCCCTGCGCTTCAGAATCCAGTCCCGCATAAACGATGGAATCGACGCCGCTTTGAAGATGGCCACGATGTTCGGGGCCTTGAAGACCGTTGTATCCGGAAATGCCGCCCGCAATTTTTCAGTATCGACCATGGTTGATTGCCCTCGTTAAAACTACAAATCGAAATCGTCTTTCTCAACAATCTGCGCCCGTTTGCCACCAGTTTTTGCTTTTGGCACGAATTGCCCCGTTCGCGAGAAAATCACTACCGGTACCAGCCGCTCTTCCAGCGTCGCACCGCCGTGTAGCTCAAAGCCTTGTCCGCCACCCCTCTTGGGGAACCGGTCATACCCGCGCATCACCCAATGCCTGCCATCCAACGTTTCTTCCAGCTCTGGCGGACATCCACCTTGCGCCGCCCGCTCGCGGTAGCGCCAATCGGCGACTTCTCCTCCTTCTTCGCAAGGAAGCGTGTGCGCAAGCCTCGGTTCGGCCTGCCATGCCAGCGCCGCAAGCCGTGAACTCCCGTGGTCTGCTGTTACCAGCACACGCTCAAACCTCGCCAGCCACTCCGCCACGCGCGGCAAAACCTCACTGCCGATCACATCCAGCGCCGCCGTCAGATTTTCCTCCGCGCACCGTTCCTCGTGCGCCTCCGCGCCTTTATGCGCGATGTTGTCTAGACGCTTAATGTTCGGCAACCGCCGTGCGGCGTCTGGCCAATTGATGTTGTTGAATATCGTCGATGTTGGCAAATGCGCAGCGCCGACCGCAATCGAATCCAAGCCCATATTCCGCTCCCGCGCTAAGGCCACCAACATCGGCAGCCACTCCGCGCCCATCGCGTCCACCACCAGTAACGCGCACCCGTTGTCAGAGACATACCGTTGCACCATCGCGTCCCGTGATTGCACCGAACTCGGAGGAACTGCCCGCTGCGCCCTCTTGTAAAACTCTGGCGTCACGCGGCCAGCCATTTTCAGTTCACGGTATTCCATGAAATATGCTTCCAGTGCCACGTCGCCGAAAACGAGATCGGCGTTCAGATACTTTGCCACTTCCGGATATACCTGTTTTACGACGTTTGACACAATGCCTTCCACTGAGCAGCGCCGCAGCAATTCCGCCCGCTCAGCGTCTGTCCTGCAATTCAACCACGGTGCGACTCGCGACGTGGATTCGCCCGCGCAGCGCGCGATGAATTGCCGGATATCCGCGTCGGACCTGCTAACGTCCGCTTCCCGTATAGCATCCCTGCGTTCGTCAGCATATAAAACTGATTCATCCAGCCATGCCTCGGCGCCCGTTACGTATGCGGAGCGGAAGTTACCGACATGAACCCCCTCTTGCCTTACGATACACTCAAGGTAACTTCCCTTGGATGCGGCGTATTTTACCAGCCACAGTAACGCTTCACGTTCCACACCCTTTTGCCCGTCAAACACGCGCAAGACGCGCTTTGCGACTTCACCTTCAGGGAAAAACAGTGTCTTTAGCGTTACCGACAGCGTTTTCCCCGGACCACCTTTACCCCGCTCGCACATCCACCGCAAGGCATCTTCAGACAAATCCGCACCTTCCATGTCGTAAAACACGCGAGCAAAATCCCTTAGGCACACCACCTGCAGCACATCGGCGCTGAGCCCCGCCAATTCGCGCCCTTCCGAGGCTACGACAATACGCCGGGCAGAGCTGTCGTTCGGATGTTCTTCGGTATATTGCAAATACTTCTGAAATGTGTCGCACGCTTCCGGGATGAATGATGCCAAATCGTCCCCGACCAGCACCACCTCCGTACGCCCCACGAATCTTTCCGCTTCTTTGGGAGCTACTGTTAAAATTTCAACCAGTTGCTTCCCTTGGCGGTAGCGCGGATTGGCGAAAACATCCTTGAGTATCAACCCCGTGCCGTCATCGCTCCGAAGAAAGCAGACTGCTTCCTGCCCAGATGCACCGTCCACCCATTCGCGTAAAGCGACAATCGCAGCCCTTTTGTTCTCGTCCGTTAACAGCGCAAGATAGCCGTGCAGACCCAACAATACTATAGACTTACCATTTGCCTCCTGTGCCGCCATCGCATCGCGCACTCGCCCGAAGACTTCGTCAGGCATTGGAAGCCAAGCGCCTTCACTGACAAGATCGCTCAAACGCAACTCAATGTTGCCGCGTTCCTTGCAGAACCGGCGCAACGTTGTCCAGCTCTCACCCGGAGGCACGAGCACCACCCGCGCACGCGCCACCGCGAGGGGATTTTTTATGTATTCGATATACTCATTTAGTGTCATGGAATCACTCCAGCACCGAAAGCCCAACATCAGGAATTTGATCGATCAGCTTAAGGAGCAGTGCCTTCGCCTCAGCATCGGAAAGCACATTCACCTTTTCCGCAGCCTGCTTCCGCGTACGATTGTCATATCCTTGCTTGACGAACGCCTCGACCGCTTCGCGAAGCCTTCCATCCGTCAGCCATCGGCCAGGTGTGTCACCCAATTTTCTGCACAACCAATCGCTCAGTTCTTCGACACGGAACCCGATCTTTTGATAACGCGCGGGCAGCACCCGTTCGAGGAATTTTTCACCTGCCGTGACCACATCTACAAATGCACCCTCTTTTTCAAGTTCGTCATGCACGGACTGTAAGCGCTCAGCCGACACTCCTCCCGGATTCGCGACCGCATCGACGATGCCCTTGGCATCGGCCACAGCCAAAACACATTCGGCGGGCAGCGCGTGTTTGAGGCCCCATTCGGCAGGCGATTCCGTGCCTGTGCGTTCGCGCCACAGCGCTGCCACCCGTTTTGAGAGCAGCGTCCGGCTGTATTCCTCGATCTTGCCACGCCCTTGCGCTTTAAAACTCTGCTCATCGGCTCTCGCGAAATCCGACGGGAAGGCGTTGTAAAGCTCACGGCCTTCCGCGATCGCCATCGGCCAGATCTCTCCAAAAACTTCCCTCATCGCACCCAGTTGCAGCGCTTGCGCTGCGTCGAAGAACACTTCGCGGATAACCCCGTCTTGCTGTTCTAGAATCTCTTCAAAGGCTTTTACGTCCTCGCCAGACAATGACGGCCTGCTGAGCAATTCAAAGAAGCGCTGCAATGCCGGATGCTTCCTTGTCCAGAACTCCGTTGGCACTTTGTTCTCGTCCAATACTGCATTGCGCAAGCGGTTCATCGCGTCATCGAAACTCATGTACCCCGTTGAGCCAGCCAACCCGCGGATGTGCTCGGCACATAGCGTCTGCCGGTAGACCTCTTCCAGTACAGAGTCGGCATCACCGCGTTTCCACAGCCAGCCGCTCGTTGCCGCAAAACGGTTTTTGACCGCCCTGCAATAGATGTGCGAAGAATCGCCCATGCGCACCGCCGCCACTTTCAACTCCGGCTTAGCGCTATCGACATACCGCTGGAACGCCTCCTCAAACACCACGGGCGTCATATACTTGGCCATTGCCTCCGCCAGCCCCGGCGTCGCCAGAAGAATCTCGCCGATCTCCTTCACCTTGTTGCCGCGAGTCTCGGTGTCACCTTTGGAACTTATGCTGTTCGCCGCACACAGCGCATCGATGACTTTGCCCATCACCTCCGCAACCGGCTCGGATTGTGCGCGGATATACTCCGGCAGCACCCACAGCGGAACGCGCTGTGAAATCTGTTCCAGCCTTGTCCCGACCGCATTCAACGCCGCCTCTACCGTTCCGTCCGCAAGCGGACTGTTCCCGAAAATCACACTGCTCTGTTCGATGAACGCCTTTTCATCTTTCGACAGGCGACAGATCAGTTTCTCGTTCCTGATGGCGTTGGTGCCGTCGTCTTTCACCACCGCCTCGATGATTTCCCCCAGCGCCGTTGCGTCCAGCGCCTTGCTTGTCACGCCGTCCGTCCATTGCAGTTTGCGCTGTCCGGTTAACCATGTTTTCAGCACGAAGCCCAGAACGAAGGCCGAATGCGGCACACATAGCAGCCCGAAAGGAGGACGTTGCAAGTCAATGTAGAGCTTGCGGATCGAACAGGGGTTTCCCGCGCCCACCGTGTTGTCCTGCCGATTCTTGCAGAAATCCCGCAACTGCGTCAGCGGATGGTTCGGATTCGCATCGAACCATGCATCCTCGCCGGTAACGCCGTTCTTCTGCCACGTCGCCACCACGGTTTTCCACGCGCCGGGTTTGGAAAACTTGTCGAACTCCATACCCGCCAGCGCCCAGCGCTGCAAGGCGGTCGGCGCGGCAAACGCACTGATGTTGAAGCCGCAGAGATCGTCCGTATATGCCTCGAACGTCTGTTTCGCATAGCCGGTAAGCCAGTCTCTTTTCAATTGCCCCCATGTCACTTCCTCGGTGAATGGTTCCCCGTTTGGATTGGGTTTGTACACTATGTGTTTAGTAGCACTCATCACTTTGGAATGCCATGCCGCCTTGGCGCTACTGATCTGTGTCTCGAACACCCTCTTGCTCGCGCTGTCGCTTGCCAATGCGAGACGGGCGCTGTTTTCCGTGAACTCTTCCCATGCTTTTGCGTTGTCGCGGCAGAAGCTGACCTCCGGCATCGTCACGAACAGCATCCGGTGGTCTTTGAACTGTTTCGCCAATTCCCTCACCTTGTCGGGAATACGCAGCTGTTCCTGTTCGTCCCGCGCCAGAATAAACTGCACAAGTACGCGGTTTCCTGTCTCACTAAAAGACTCGCGTCTCGCAATACTTGACGCCGAAAGACCACCGACACCCGCCGCGCGCACATCAAAACGACCGCCGTAGTTGACACCTTTCAACTGTTTAACCAGCTCCGTCTCGGTGTCTTTCAGTACGAGGTCGCCAAACTTGCCATCCAAAGCCGCTTTTTTCTCCTCAATCTCTTTCGTGTCCGAGCGATCACGGAAACGTTCGCAACGCCCGCTCACAATTGCGAAACAATGCTTCTGTTCCAGATTGCGTAGGATTGCATCCACGCCCTGCAAAGCGCCATCCCCCTCGAAACTGCGTTGGATATTTTCCACCGTCGCACTCAACAGCGGATGTCCTGTACCCTGCATCTGTTCGATCAAGCCAAACAGCAACACCGCCTTGAATACCCGCCGCTCGTCCGGTTGTAATTCCTGTTCGCGGCGAGTGTATTCCGTACGCGCTTCCTGCACGGGCTGACCAGTGCCCAAATCGTCCCGTTCCACAAAATACCTCCACAGATGATCCACCGTCAGAAACTGATGATCGGAAACATCCAAACCACCTTTTTCAATGAACGCTTTGAATTCCTCACCGTTCAGGAACTCGAACATGCTCCGCTGGTTTGCGCCTACCGCCACCGACAAATATTTCAGCAGGAACGCCGCCATCGGGTGCATAGGCAGGACACCCTTGAAATCCGCCGCATCGATGCCTGCCTTGTTGACGACCATGTAGTTTTCAGCGACGCCATTCACACTGTGCCACAGCACGTCGCGCTCCTGCGTCCACTCCGTTGCCTTTTCCGGTTTAACAACGAAAGCGTCTGCCGCCAGTTTCAGCGCTGTCTCGTTCGGCAGATCAAGCCGCTTGAACTTGAACCGGTTGTTCGCCTTCTTTGCGCTCTCGGACCCTGCCGCCACATATGAAGAAATATCCGTGTGCGTCACCGGAACGAAATAGAACCGCCCCTGTTGTGCTGCCTCCGCCAACTGCTCCAGCGTCTTTAATTCCGCGCGGTTGCGTTCCATGAACGACGAGAACTCGTCCCAGATATAGACCAGCTTGGAAAGGCCGTTCGCTTTCAAGGATGCGTCCACCCACGCCAGAAAATCTTCCGCGCTCAAATCCAGATAGATGTGCCGCGCCACCAATACCCGCATTGCGTCGCTGACCAACCCCGCCTCCAGGTTCGTATCCCGCAGTTTCTTATACAGGGCGTCTGCGGTCTTGATCCCTGCATGCAGGTGCGAGAGCCTGGCCTGTAACTCATCGCGTTTTGCAAAGAAAAACGGCTCGTCCTGACGGATGCGCTCAATGACTTCATCCAGTTTGCCTTTCAGCGGAATCGTGTGCTTGCCCGCCTCCAGTGCCTTCGTGATACCGCGCTGCAAGCGCATTAGGAACTGGTTCTTCGCGTCCACGCCGTCGGCATTCACATCATAGACGACGAGCGCTTTTTCTTCGCGCCGCGCCAACAACCCCTTGCGCACGGGTTCCGGGACCTGCACTTTGCGCAAATCCAGCCATTTCAGGACACGCGCCTCGTCGTCCGTGAACAGTTTTTGTAAAACCAGCGACGCGTGGCTCTTGCCCGTACCATACGCGCCCGTGATCCATAGCGTCTTGTTCCCGCCCTCTAGGCTTTTTAGAAGTTCCCGCAAAATCTCCACAAATGAATCGTGAGGATAGAATCCCAGCCAGGTCTCCAACGTCTTATTGATGTCCACCTGCGTCATGCAGGGCGCGTAATCCGGTCTTATCCCGAAATAATCCTTGTAGAATGCCATGTCTTTCAAACCCCCTGTTATAAACTACTTTCGCAAAATCAGTTCGACCACATTGTCACGATTCTTTATTTCAGGGAACAATCGAACCTCGTCCAGCCCTAGCGTGAAGCTGCACGCGATGAAATCTGGATGCACCGCCGCCAGCCCCATGCACTGCTTTTTAAACTCTTCCGGCGGGATGCCGAACACCGCCAACGGCGACACAACTTCCCCATCGAACTCCGTCGCCATCATTTGCCGCACCGTGAACGTAGCGCGCACAGATTTCTCCGCCATCACATAAAGCCCGTAAAGAATTACCAGCGGATCCACCGAACGCTTAAGGCGGGTGAGCTTTTCAACGGCTCTGCCCTTCATTTCGGCTTCAATGAACGCCCCGTCTCCTTCGCCAAGAGGTGATGACTTAATTAGTTGGCAAAGTGACTGTAACGCGCCTTTCCTCACTGATGCCGAGCCGACAGATTGCGCAAGAATTTCATCAATTCGCTTCAACTGATATCCGTTGTCAAAATCCATATTGCAGACATACCATTTCACAAGCGGGGAAATATTTGCCAGACGGAACCACAACAACTGCCAAAGCAGCAAATCGCTGAAACCGCGTTTCTTGCCAACCTCCAAAAGCTGCGTTGTGGTTATAGCCGTTGAATCTCCAATCAACCCCGCCTCGCGGAACCACGTCACGGCTGCTGGAACCATCCGGTTACCCAGCGCAGTTGTCTGACGGAAATTCGCACCATCGTTAGCTAGAACTTCAATCCATTCCGGTTTCAGTCCGAAAGTCATGTATTTATTGATACCGCTTATGTTCATCGTCTTTGCTCCTGCGTATCGTTTTGAGTAATACCGCCAACATCCTTCATCAGGTGCAAAGCACCTCATGCAACTGATGCACGTTACTTCATCAATACAAATCTTTGTCGCGCCACTATAGGCATCTTTCACCAACCGCAACGCGCCTGTCGGACATTCCGCATCGCACGCGTTACATCCTATGCAGGCAATCGCCTTGTGGACGGCGTATGCCAGCCACTTGGAAACGGTCTTGTCGGCTTTACCGTTTGTCCAGACACATTCTAACAAACCTCTATGTCTGTCTTTGCGAAATGACAACTCCGCGCCTTCAATTTTTCCGATAGCCTTGATCCATTCCTTTAGTGCCAGCTCTGCTTCAATTGGGAACTCGCAAATCACATGGTTGCTTTTGCGTTCTACACCAGGTTCACCAATCACCTGTTTTAGGGATACGCCACTTTTACGTGCATACCATCCGCCTTCGTAAACGAACGCATCCGCGTCTTCCTCGGAAGAAAACTCGCGGTCAATCGTATTGCGCACCGCGTCAGCAAACGGCGCAACCTCTTCGGGGTAATTCATACGGATCATATCATTCTGACGGTCTGTGGACATCGGACACATCAGACATCCGACACGGGGTAACCCTTTGCGGTATGCTTCGTTCAGAAACAGATCATGCTCAAAAATGTAAAGCCACAGTTCATGTGCCGACCACGCCAATATCGGCATGGCATTCACTTGCGATTGGCTTTTCAAACCATCTCCAACATCCTCGTATTCCGAACGCCGTTGACTCTCCTCACCACGTACCCCGACAAATGCCAACGTTTTGATTGATCTTTTTCCGAGCCTTTCCTTGAGCGCTAATATTGCTGGCGTACTCTTGTGGACGGAACAACACCAACGCAATGCCTGCGATGGCGGTCCGAAATGATACCAGTTTTCCAATGCGGGGGTCTTGGCTGCGACCTTCAAAAACGGGCGGCCTTCATAGCGACTTTGGGTTTCTTCCCAGACGCGGTAGGTGTCGGGCAGTTCCATATCCGTGTCACTGAAAACAACCGGTACGTCCATCGGGAGAACTTTGTGGCAGAGGTCGAGCAGAACCACCGAGTCCTTGCCGCCGCTGAAGCCAATATAGGCCGTATCGCATTTCCCAGCGTAGGCGTCGTACATCTCCTTGATGCGCTTGAGCGTATCAACTACCAGCGCGGTCATGATGCCACTGTTTTTCGCCACCATTGCTGTGAGATCCACAGGAATCAGTCTCGTTTTCCTTCGTGTCCGCGTTCCTTTGTGTGAGTCTTCATCCTTGCACAACACACCCTTCCATTCGATGTCCTGCAACTTGCCGTAGCGTTTTTTATGGAGTTTCGCGATTTCTTCGCCTCGATACAGATACGCGTTCTGTTTCGCCCAGAGGAGCGGTCGCCGCTCCGAAGGATCAAACGCCAACCGCTCCGCCAACCCTGTGTGCGCCAGTTCCTCCGCGAAGACCGGACGGATTTCACACGCCACGAACTTTCCTGTCTGCGTTGTCAGGCGGTACCCACGTGTACGCTGGTCCCACTCGTAGCTATACATCCGCGCCCCCATCAGGCACGATACCGTTCAGTCTGCATACCTTGAAATATAAGTGGAAGTTTGAAATCATGACTTTCATTGTGGATACCGCATATCCTGACTCATGTGCAATCTGTTCCACGCTTTCTCCATTTTCGACGCGGCGCACCCACACAGCGACACGTGGATTCGTGCCGTCAGAACGGAAACCCCGCCAAGTTGATGGAGATAACGGCCGTCCCTCCAAGCCGATGATTTTGCCTTTCGCCACCTGTACTTCAGCGGGTGGTTGCAACTCCACTGCCTTATATTCGACCTGTTTGTCCGACTGCTCCAACCGCAACCGTCGATCCCACAATATTTCGCCATCGTAGGTAAAATGACGAAAACCATTTGCAGAAGACACACCTAACAAGTGCATTGCCAATGTCGAAATCGACCATGCATTTCCGGTATATTCCACTTGATTGGCGTCATCCAGTACAACACAAGAGATATGGCGATCCTTTGTGAAGACCAGCTCTGCGCCAATCGGCACACCAAGGTTATGAAAACGTGTATTCGGATTACGCATACGTCTGCCCGGCACAGACAACT
Source organism: uncultured Verrucomicrobiota bacterium (assembly GCA_964402125.1). Classification (GTDB taxonomy): domain Bacteria; phylum Verrucomicrobiota; class Kiritimatiellia; order Kiritimatiellales; family Pontiellaceae; genus Pontiella. The sequence goes on along the minus strand of CAYOBH010000010.1, from coordinate 15,625 downwards.
CATTTGCTATTTCACGGGTTTTCTTGTTACGCGAAAAGACATCGTTCCTGCCCTGATAGTGTTTCGCACAGATGCGCATGAAAGTATCGTCATTCTGCAAGGCATATACCTCACGGACACGGGTTCGATAGAACAAATTCAATGCAAATTCAAGTTTTTTGGCGGACACTTTCTCATCCAGCGCAACCAGTGTATCTACAGCGGTGGTCAGTTCCTCCGCAAAATCTTCCGGCAGGTGAATTGCCTCCGTAATGCACCAGCAGGGCACCCCACCGACTTCCGTCTCATGGACTTCCGGCAGGAAATGCATTCGAATGCTCGCTAATGCCTCGGTGGTCAGGTGCGGCATCGCCTGTTCCATTTCATGAAAGGACAACGTGCCGTCCGCCTCTTCAAGCATTCCGGCGATCGTTTCCGCGATTGCCGCCAAACTATCGTCCAGACTAGGTGGGGGCTGGGAACAGAAATAACCACCCTTCCCCCACACAACGACCGTGTAACCCAAATGCCTGAGAAACGCTGCGCAATCCTCCGACGTGGCAATATGGCGGAAAACACCGCAAAATTCTCTAAACAGCCGTTCGACCGAAAAGCAACCGTATTTCATTAGCCATTCCATCGTCTGCTCATCGAACGCTAACCGGGACTCATCATCCGAAATCATCTCGCGAGAAAACCACAGCCCGTTCCCCAATTGGAACATAGCGGCTTTCAGGTCTTCGATCTGCCGATCCTCAAGCGCGACTTTCTGCCGCAACAACCGCACCGCCATCTGATCGAACGACACACCGTTGGGACATTTCCGCACCAATGCTGCCAAAAGCTCAACAGTCGTCATGCCGCCCGCCATTCATGGGTCAGCCTGCACGGCACCAGATCATGCAAATCAAGATATATATCTTTTAGATTCCGTAACATAGAAAAACTCTCTAAAGCCCTGTTCCAAATCCATATCAGCTTGTGCACCAGATGAAACTACAAGCGGTTGAAGGCGGCACAAGTGTCAGGTCTTGAAACATTATTTTCTAATCCATCCCGATATTCTTCAATTGCCCGACATCTTACAATTTTAAATCCGCATTGCAAGAAGAAAGGTAAAAAGAACAGTTGACGGTTAACCGTTATCCGTAGCCAGTTAACAAACAAGGCACCGGGCCATGGGTTAGAGGCAATAGGACCCACTGCATCCACCCCCGCGCTTCGCGCCATCCAGCATTCGCCGGACTGACGCCCCCGCCAGCGGTGGACAAAGGGCTGTTGAGAGTTACCTGCGTCCAGTCGCCGGTTATCTTTTCATTTTTGTAAACATCCACATAATTGCAGAGCCGGACAGGCAATTCGTCATCTTCAGTGTGCTTATCCACGTTACTAAAAAATACATCGGCAACAGGGTCTAGGGTCAGGTCTTGAAACATAAGTTTTCTAATCGCCTGCGTTATTTCTTATCCCGTTTGATCCCGGCTGCAAGTCGCCGACCCTTGTCGGTAAGACGGTATTTTTGCAGACGGCTTTGGGGCTTATCGGGAATGGTGCATTCAATTAGCTTTTCCGCCATCTTTGCCTCCACACCTTTATTAATCACCTGAATCAAGAAGGCCTCGTCTTTGTTCATCAAATTGCGTTTAACCATTGATCCGCCACATTTATTGTAGGGATTGTTCCCCGAACAATCCGATCATCGGCGCGTTTGGGAAACGCGCCCTACAATTTCATCGCCCTTGCCACGGTTCGCCCGGCATCAGGGGCAGCAATTGGCTCATCACCTGTTCGTCCGCCTTTTTTACCGGCAATCTTGTTATCTTTCATGCCGGTTGCCTCCACGCTTTCGGCAATCTGCCGAGTGGAAAGCTCGGCCAGGGCGGTAAAAATCAACTCGGCCTCGCTCATGTGATCGCGCAGGTTTTGTGTTTTCAATCCCTTGATTTTTTTGTGCTCTTTCACGGTAACATCCGACCATTCCCGGTGGATGATGTTGGTGAGAATGGCATATTCCTCTTCTTTTTTTATTTCATGGTCTTTCCAGTAATCGGTGAGCTTATTGCGGGTTTCCTGTCCCATCATCCGCTGCTGAATCCATTTTGCGCTTCTGCCGTGCTCTTGCCAGAACTGTCGGGCTCTATCCACGGAACGGGCGGGATCTGCCATATCCTGCATCCGCTCGTAGCCGACTTTGGCCAGCCACAGTTTAATAGGTTCCGCTTTCGGGCTGGGAACCGACTGGACAAGCCGCAAGATGGTTTCGGGATCGGCGGCATCGGTCAGATATTTTTTGCCATCTGCCGCGACCAGTTTCAGTCGGTGACACTTTGTCACCGACTCACTGCCTTCTTTTTTAAGCCTTTCTTTAAGCTTATTCCAATATTTGCGTGCAGTCTGGTAATCGGGCTGCTGGATCAGGACCTGGATAATATCAATAACGGAGAAATACCATCTTTCGGCCCCTTCATCGTAATGCCGCCGTATTTTATATCCTTCAAAGACAGCCAGTGTTTTATCCATATTCCGCTCCTTTTACGAAGGGCCTGGGGTCAGGTCTTGAAACATAAGTTTTCTAATCCCCTGCGATATTTCTTATCCCGTTTGATCCCGGCTACAAGTCGCCGACCCTTGTCGGTAAGACGGTATTTTTGCAGACGGCTTTGGGGCTTATCGGGAATGGTGCATTCAATTAGCTTTTCCGCCATCTTTGCCTCCACACCTTTATTAATCACCTGAATCAAGAAGGCCTCGTCTTTGTTCATCAAATTGCGTTTAACCATTGATCCGCCACATTTATTGTAGGGATTGTTCCCCGAACAATCCGATCATCGGCGCGTTTGGGAAACGCGCCCTACTTTTCAGATAATTCTCTTTTTTTAGCAGGCGGCAGGAAATTTTCGCCGGTTACAACTTTCTTTCCGGTTTTTGATTCTAATTCCAGCCGCGCTTTCTTTGCAATTCGTCCGCCTTTTTTACCGGCAATCTTGTTATCTTTCATGCCGGTTGCCTCCACGCTTTCGGCAATCTGCCGAGTGGAAAGCTCGGCCAGGGCGGTAAAAATCAACTCGGCCTCGCTCATGTGAACGGGTCAAGGGCCTAGGGTCAGGTCTTGAAACATTAGTTTTCGAATCCCCTGCGTTATTTCTTATCCCGTTTGATCCCGGCTGCAAGTCGCCGCCCCTTGTCGGTAAGACGGTATTTTTGCAGACGGCTTTGGGGCTTATCGGGAATGGTGCATTCAATTAGCTTTTCCGCCATCTTTGCCTCCACACCTTTATTAATCACCTGAATCAAGAAGGCCTCGTCTTTGTTCATCAAATTGCGTTTAACCATTGATCCGCCACATTTATTGTAGGGATTGTTCCCCGAACAATCCGATCATCGGCGCGTTTGGGAAACGCGCCCTACAATTTCATCGCCCTTGCCACGGTTCGCCCGGCATCAGGGGCAGCAATTGGCTCATCACGTGTTCGGCCGCCTTTTGAAAGTCGAAGGCAGTGCCTGTTATCAGCAATGGCCGCACATCTTCTGGAAAAGTGGCGTCATTGAGCTTTCCGATCAGGTTTTTCTCAAACTCCGCCCGCGATATTTTATGCTCTTCCTGTTTCATGTAATGCAGGAAGCAATCCACTACCAACTGAGGATTGGCGGAAGTCGTTGTCAGACCCTGCCACAGGTCAAACAGATCACGGCCTTTCTTGCGCTGATACAGCGCCCGCATTTTGGTGCCCAGCAATTCATCCAGCCGATAGGTCAGAATAGGAGCGTTTCCCGAAAACCAGCGCGACTGAATTTCCAGATTGCGCTTCTCCAGTCCCAGCACCGAGAAATGCTCACGGGAATTAATTTCCACCTTGAGCTTGAGCGGCAGACCGCTTTCCGCGGTCATACGATAGGTCAGCGTGATCCGCCCTTCGGACTGTTTGCGCTTCGGATCGCCCAGCCAGGGGTTCAGAACCTCATTTAGAGCATCCAGCAGTAATCCGATCGGGCCGGGATGCACCTGAACCAGGTCAACGTCTTCAGAATAGCGAACCGGCGGCAGGTACAATTTATAAAGCGCCGTCCCGCCTCGGAAAGCCAGATTTTCAGCCGCAATGGGTTGTCGAAATATTTCCACCAGGGCGCGGCAAATGATCAAGTCCTGCTCCACCAGATCGTTTTTCGGCCAGGGGGCTTTTTGCCGCCATTCTTTGATAAAAGCATTGGAGATCATACATCAGGCTCCACGGTGGTGTTGACAAACACGCGCCAGCGGCTGTCCATTTTTGCCCCGATGCTTTTGAGAGCGGGCGCCAAAGGCGTGCGCACCGGACGTTTCAGGGCAACGTCATCGGCAATACCCTCCGTTTTGTCTTTCGCGCCGACAAGTTCCATCAGATACCCCAGGCGCTGCACCCAGGCAATCGGGGATAATTCGGCCATCTTGCGTAATTTGCCGGCATCGATTTTTTCCGCAAGTTCAGCCAAAACCGTGGCGACATTATCCAGACCAGCCGAGTGACCGGCATAGCCCACAAGATCAAGCGCCGTGGCTTCCGGCGTGGAAATCTTCAATTCGCCGGCCGGTGTGTTGATCTTTTCCGTTGGTATTTGTGCTGCGTTTTTACGGACGATGAAATCCACCCGCATCTTTCCGCATGAAATCAGGCGTCGGCTTTTCGCCACGACAACCTGAAAGACCTGGGGACGCTGATGAGCCGCCCCGTGATACTCGGCGGCGCTCAGTAGCCCCGCATAGTAAATCTCACCTGTGTGTTCCATTAAATCAGGAATGAACTGCTCCGGCGGCAAACAGCCAACCGCCCGGTATTCCGGTGGAACAATGACATAAAAGCCTCGATAGGGCATGGCAATGTCGCCTTTTTTTTGCAGACGGCGCAGAGCCGCCTTGAGGGCTTCGGGAGATGAATCTTTTAATTTTTGAACAGCTTCAAAGCTGAAGTTGGAACGCCCTTTTGCCATAAGATCTTGAACAAATCCAGCCAGCATAATGCCCTCTTTTGTATGGATTGCATGCAGAAAGTAACACTTTTCGTTGCTTTTTGCAAATAATCCATACATCCTGACGCTATTCGTTGCTGCCGGTTCTTGTTTTGACCAAAGTCTGCAGATAACCAAATTTGCCTCAGTTGCAAAGAAAACTATTTTCCAAAGTTAACAGGTCTTGAAACATAAGTTTTCTGATCCCTTTTCATATTATTGTTTTTCATCATCATGTCTTTAAACTTGCACATTTGATTTTCCAGTTCCCGCCTTTAGCAGACCCAATTCGTTCCAGATAATCTATGATAGCACGTTACTCCTCATTCGATAATCCGTCATGAATAATCCTGCCGGTTTTTTGCTTACGCAGATAATCCGGCTTGGGCCTGTGCGTGCTTCCGCTGAAGGAATCCGGGCTGTCCAGCAGGATTCATCTTTGGGCACACCATAAAGAATGCAACCTTCATGGAGTCCATCTTGAATTTCGATGTCGCGCGGTATCTGTGCGATCAGATGTTTTCGGATAGCTTGCAGAGCCTTTTCTCTGGTCAGTCCTATATTTGTGTTCATCCATAACACCTCTATCGTTTCACAGGAGACTTGCGACGGAAAAATCTGAAGACTCCTTTATGTTCGGAAATTGGTTTTCTCCCTTCGGTCGCAATAACAGGGACGGATTTACTTCCGATGGCCTCTTGAAGCGTGTGACCGGACACATCGTTTCTATCGAGGAGCCGTGCCTGGAAGTCGATAACTTGAAGTATCATTTCATCGGTTATATTGCCGCGCCTTGCCGCAATGATCTGACGTGCCTGCTCTAATTGTCCGGATCTGCGTAACAGGTCAATGAGAATGGTCGAACATCCGCCATCCTGTTCAACCAGTTGCTGGCCGTGCTCTTCCGCAAGCATCAGCATATCCGCAGCTTTGTGACGGCACAGTTGCGCCTGGGCGGAACGATCAGCATCGTCACAGGCCCATGCGGCGTGAATCAGCGCCCTGGAAGCGGTTTTATAATCCCCGGTTGCCGCACAAATCATCGCCTTACACAGAAAGGCGTTTGCCAGTTCCGGGTATTCAAGATCATTCAATTGGTCCGTGTATTCTTTGCTTTTCACTATCGATTCTGCTTCTGGAACAGAGATGCTGATATCAGACGCACAATAACCGCAATGCGGACAACGGCGCACCCAGGTGTGCATGGTGGATCGCATCATTTCCGGTGGCCGCGTATCGAGGTCTGCCGATCCACCAAATGTATTTGTGCTGCTGATACCCGTAAATTCACTTGTCGCCTTACACAGGCTGCATTGTTTCTTTTTACGATAGAGCATTGTCATAAAGTCTCCTTATTGCACCCGATCAATCACATTACTTGTGAAGGGAACTTCCCAGCCGTTGGAGAGCACTTTGATAATATGGTTCGATTTCATCGTTTCTTCCTTTTACCGAACACTTTCCGACAGCAGGGGCAGCAATCCTTCCGTCTCTTGACAGGGGGTTGGCGAACCCGACTTGCGGTTGCTTCTTTCCCGCCTTGCGTCAACGGCTGCTTCTTTGTCATCGCGCATTTCGGCGGCGGTGATGTACCAGCCCAATTCCCAGTCAGAAAGCGCATTAGGCTTTTGGAAACGTTTCCAGGCCATCTCCAGAAATTCCGGAACGGCAAATTCTTTGCCCATGTCGCGTACAATTTGTGCCTGAAGAACGTAATAAGGGGCAAAATCATTGGCCTGTATCGCTTTTTCCACCGCCGCTTTGGCTTCTTCAAGGCGCTTTTGTCTTTGCAGAAGCAGGGCCAGGTTAAACCACGGGGCGCTCATATTCGGATCAACGGCGCTGGCCTCGGCGTAGAGTTTTTCTTCCCTTTCTTCATCGCCCAGAAAACCACAATACAGAGCCATCCGGTTGATGACAAAGGCATCCGGTTCATTGCGCTGGCGCAGCAGATCGGTAAGAAGACAGGCGGCCTTTTCATACTGCCGGAGCTCCGCGCAATCCGCCGCCAGGCCGATGACGATATCTTTTCGTTCATGATGGCCAATGACGCCGGTGCGGAGTTTTTCCTCTGTTTCTTCAATGCGCAGGCGGATGGCCTGAGGGTTGGATATATGCGTCAGGGGATGCTCTCTGCGGCCTTCAAAGGGTTTGACGTCGTTGCGCCCGGCATGAAACGCCCGCACATCGAGCACCTGATTTTCATCATAGCGGTATTCCAGCCGGATACGCTCACCGGCTTGAATGGGAGCGGGAACTTCCCACAGTTCGCTCAAAAGTGTACGGTTGCCGCTTTCTTCCCGCGCAACAACCTCGACACGGATTGGCAGAGTTTCATTGGCGGGGCATTCTGGCAGCATCAGTTTGGTGAATTCCTGATAGCCGCCATGTTGCGGCCAGGGAAGCGGCGCACCCTTGCAAACCAGATCCTGCGTACCGTTGCCGGTGACTATGGCGATAGATTCCTGACAGACCGGCTGAATAACGGGCCGATCAGCAATGGCCAGAGACAGAGCATTTAACGCCGCGCCTTGCGCCACGGCTGTTTGCATTGCATCGGCTGTGGCGAAGCTGAGCATCTCCGCATTCTTGAAGCAGGCGGACAGTTTCGACTTGACGTGCGGAATCAGACAGCTCCCGCCAGCCATCAGACACAGGTCGATTTGGTCTTCCTTTAGCTCACAGCGATGCAAAGCATCGAGCGTTGGCACGAAGATGGAAAGCGTCTGAAAAAATTCCGTCTCACGAACAAAAAGCATGTTTTCATCCAGAAACGGCGAAAGGATTTCGTTGAAGGTTTTCAGATTCAGCGTCGGGTTGACCAGGGCGATTTCCTTTCCGTCATTTAAGGTAAGCGTAAATTTCCGGTGGCACGTCTCTCCCAGATCATCGGGCCAGTCTTCCTCTTCGCTTAACTGCGCGAGTTTTTCGCACAGCCCGATTTTTAACTGTTCGGCCACACTGATGAAGGCCGGTTCGATCTGTGTCTTTTTGGTGTCGTAATCGAATGCATGGCGATCAAGGTTGTTTTGCTCAAGTATTTGTGGCAGCACAACCTTGTAGAAAATGGCCTGGTCAATATCGCCACCGCCCAGCCGGTTGTAGCGGGAAACGGATAGCGATGAGACGATCATCCTTCCCGCCAGATCGGTGGACAGGCGAAAGATGGCAACGTCGCAGGTGCCGCCGCCAAAGTCAAAAACCAGCAGATGCCGGGTCTGACCGATCTCCACCAGTTGCCTGTCGGGATGTCCAGCCAGATAGCCGATGAATGCGGCGATGGGTTCGTCGAGCAAATCGCCGCCTTTGACGGCAAGCTTCGCGAGCGCTGCGGCCTTGAGGGTGTCTTCCCGCTGGGCGGTTTGAAACGACGCGGGCACGGTGACGGTGGTGCGGGCCGGGTCTTTCGCTTTGTCTTTCAGGGCGGCATTTTTCAGATACGCAAGAATGTGCCCACTGACCTCGGCGGCGCTCCGGTAGCCCGCAGGCGCCATGTTGTAGGTGCGCCGAAGTCCCATATCGTTTTTGACGGACGAAAATAGATTGCTTTTTTCAATCAGGCCTTCTTCACGGCAGTGGCTTCGTAAAAGGCGTGCGCCTTCTCCAACAATCTCCCGTCCGTCATGGAGTGCCACGATGGACGGCACCAGCGGATGCCAGTGGCTTCTGCTGCCTGCGGGCTGTTCAACCGCCAGGCAGCGAATAGAGATGTCGTCTTTGGCAGATGGGTCATAGTTGATTTCGGCAATGGTCGAGTTGGTCGTGCCCAGATCAATACCCAGCACCCGGATGGTCTTTTTTGATTTTACGACGGCGTTTCCCTCCGGAAACAGAATTTGATAAATGTTCATCGTGCGCCTCCTTATGAATTCAGTCCCATTGTTTGACTTGATTTTATGACGCTTGTTCTGTTATTTCAAAGGCAAGACGACATGGGTGCGTCGCATTAATTCTCATGCCACAGACTTTTTTCACATATTTGCTTTGGATTTGAATTTCAGCGCCTGAAGAGGACGAAAACGCTATGGCACAGGACAAAAAAAACGCACTCGAAGATGATCCGGCTGGGGCAGATCCTTCGGCTCTTCATGGAGAGGGAAAAAATAGCGGGCGCGATATCCTGAAATCCTGGATACCGCATATTACGATTCTGGAGCCGGAAGCGTTTCGGCAAAAGCTGCTTGCGGAGATGAAAGACTGGGTGAAAATGCAGGAAAAAGTAGTTTAATCCGAATAAAGATTGTTCGCACTGGTGCCCAAAGGCATGCACATTCCCGCAGGAAAAATAGTTGCAGGCAACCCAGCTTCCATTACCCGCGATGTCACTGAAAAAGACAATGCCGCCGCAAAAGACGGCATTGAAGCTTACCGCTATTTGTGCCGGACGTATCCTTCGACCCTAAAACCCATTGCGTCATAATAAAACAGGGGACATAAACTTGAAGTCTATGTCCCCTGGGGTGTTTCAATGGTAGGCGGTGCTGGGATTGAACCAGCGACTTCTACCGTGTGAAGGTAGCACTCTCCCGCTGAGTTAACCGCCCGAAGTGGCGTTTGCTATAGCGTAAACTTCCGAGCATTTCAAGTATAAACTTTTTTTTCAACGACAATCTGTATTTTTCAAACCCTTCTTATTGCCGCACACCCCTCCGCCACGAAATATTGCCCTGGCGGAGGGGCTCAAGCGGCGCATACAGCTCGCGCTGGAGGAGGTTTACACACTAAAGCATTTCATAAATTGCGGCCGCGCCCATACCGCCGCCGATACACATCGATACGATACCGCGCTTGCCGCCACGGCGTTTCAATTCATGCAGCAACTGCGCTGTCAGCTTGGCGCCTGTGCATCCCAGTGGATGTCCAAGAGCAATGGCGCCGCCGTTGGGATTGATGTCCCCTGCCCAGTAGCGGTCTTCAATACCAATCACACGGCAGGAATAAATTGCCTGTGATGCGAAGGCTTCGTTGATTTCAAAGACATCAATATCTTTCGGTGTAAGACCCGCCATTTTCAGAACCTTGGGAATCGCATAAGCAGGTCCCACGCCCATTTCTTCAGACATAACACCGGCAACAGCATAATGCGACAATCTGGCCAGAGGTTTAAGCCCCAGGGCTTTGGCTTTCTCCGCCGTCATCAACATCGAGAATGCCGCACCGTCGGTCATCTGGGAAGAATTGGCCGCCGTAACATTGCCACCCGCCTTGAAGGGCGACTTCAACTTTGCCATGTTTTCCACTGTCGCAGGCCAGCGCACACCGTCATCCGTATCGAAGGTTACATATTGTCTGACACGTTTGCCGTTTTTAACGGCGTACTTCACGGCTTGGATCGGGATGATTTCCTCTTTAAACTTACCGGCTTTAATGGCTTCATAAGCACGGCGATTACTTTCCACGCCCATCTTATCCATGTCTTCGCGCGAAATATTATAATGCGCCGCGACATTTTCCGCCGTGTTGCCCATGTTGATATAGACATCCGGCATGCTGCCAAATACCCAATCCGGATTGGGACGCATCGCTGAACCGCCCATCGGAATATGGCTCATGGTTTCGCAGCCACCGGCAATGATGATTTCCGACCAACCGGCGCGGATTTTCGCCGTCGCGTCGGCAATCGCCTGAACACCTGACGAGCAGAAACGGTTGACGGTCATGCCGGAAACGGTAATCGGTAATCCCGCACCCATCGCCAGGATTCTCCCCAGGTTCATGCCCTGCTCGCATTCCGGGAAAGAGCAGCCGACGATTAAATCATCAATTTCGTCCGGATTGACCTGAGGCACGCGGGCCAGCAGGCCTTTGAGAACCTGTATTCCATAGACATCTGATCTCGTCGCGGCGAGACCTCCTCTTTTATAACGACCGCCTGGACTTCTTACGGATTCTACAATTACAGCATCACTCATGATTTTCCTCCTTCATGTCATGAAGACGCGGGTTATTTCAACCTCTGCGTCTGTGATTTCATCAATATTAGTTACGCAGCGGTTTGCCGTTGCTCAGCATGAACATAATGCGTTCCTGCGTTTTCTTCTCACCGCAGAGGCTGACAAACGCTTCTTTTTCCAGATCCAGGATTTCCTGTTCTGATACCAATGTCCCTTCCGCACAATCACCGCCGGAAAGAACATAGGCCACTTTCTTGGAAACATGCACATCGTAATCGGATACGAAATTACCATATCGCATATTCTGGATAATGGCATTGACCATACCGCGGAAGTTCTCTCCCATCACGGGAATCAATGCCGGCTTGGGCGGTTTGTAACCCGACATCACCAGAGACAGGACCAGCTGTTTGGCTTCAAATATCTGCTGGTCACGGCTCATGTTGATCCGTTCGGATTTGCGCACATAGCCCAGTTCCATGGCTTCTGCCGCGCTGGTGGACACTTTCGCCATCGCGATATTTTCAAACGCTTTGCCCATGTGGTACTGCAGATTAAACCCGGCTTCGATGCAGCCGTCGGGAATGCCTTCGGTCAGGCGAACCAGAAGTTCCTTGCAGCCGCCGCCCGCAGGAATCACACCGACACCAACTTCGACCAGGCCCATGTACAATTCACCGTTGGGGAGGCAGCGGGCGCCGTGCATGGCGATTTCGCAGCCACCGCCAAGCGCCAATCCGGCCGGAGCCGTCACGACAGGCTTGGAGAGGTATTTCATCTTCATGTTGGCGCCCTGCAGGGATTCAACGCCTTTTTCAATCATATCCCACTGACCAAGCTGAGCGGCCGTGAGCACCTGGAAAACGTTGGCGCCCGCTGAAAATGCGCGCTCATCATGATTGGCAACCACCAGACCCACGAAATCTTTTTCGACGATATCCAGGGCTTCATTCTGCATCGCCGTGAACTGGTCGTCGATCGCGTTCATCTTGGTATGGAATTCCAGACAGGCCACGCCGTCACCGATATCGATGAGGCTTGCGCTTCCATTTTCTTTAATGATTTTGCTGCGTGATTTGAGATCAGGCAAAATGATAATGCGTGGATTCTCCTCGATTTTCACATAGCCTTTTTTCTCGAAGTCGTAAGCGTATTTGCCATCCGGTTTCGTCGTATAGAAAGACTCGCAGCCTTTTTTCAGCATCTCGTCGATCTTTTTGGGAACCTTCAGTTTAAGCTTCTTCATGACCTCAATGGCTTCCTTGACACCCACGGCATCCCAAGATTCGAACGGGCCCAGTTTGTGGTTGTAGCCCCACTTCATGGCGTTATCGATCGACATGATGTCATCGCAGATTTCACCGATGCGATTGGCGGAATAAATGAAGTTCTTGCAGAGGTATTCACGGATGAATTCACCGGCGCGATCCTGAGCATTGAAGACCATCTTCATCGAATCGGCGACGTTATCTTTTTTCTTTGCGGCGCTGATTGAATCAAACTTGGGCTTGCCGGCCGGGACATACTCCATGGTATTAATATCCAGCATCAGCTTGGCGGATTTGCCCTTGGCATCTTTTGTCTTTTTGTAAAATCCCTGTTTGGTTTTATTGCCCAGCCACTTATTTTCGAGCATCTTCGTGCCATAAGGCAAGGGCTTGAAAATGTCGCGCATTTCGTCATTGGGAACGGCATCGTAAAGATTTTTCTGAACGTGCATGCCGACATCCAGACCCACCAGATCCAATGTGCCGAAGATGGCGGTGCCGGGACGACCGATGGCTTTACTGCAGATGGCATCTACTTCATCAATTTTCAGACCTTGGGCCACCATGACACTCTGAGCGTTGGACATATCAAATGAGCCAATGCGGTTTCCAACAAAGTTCGGGCTGTCTTTGCAAATAACGACGCCTTTGCCCAGGGTCTGCTCACTGAACTGACACATGAAATCGACAATGGCTTTATCCGTTTCCGCGCCGGGAATAATTTCCATCAGTTTCATGTAGCGGGGCGGATTGAAGAAGTGCGTTCCCAAGAAGCGTTTTTTCAGACCCGCGCTAAAGCTTGCGCTGATGTCTTTAATCGGAATACCGGAGGTATTGGTGGAGACGATACAGGTGGGTTTGACAACCTTTTCGACTTTGGCGAAAAGTTCCTGCTTGATTTTGAGGTTTTCGACAACGACTTCACAAACCCAGTCCACATCGGCCAGATAGTTCATGTTGTCTTCCAAATTGCCAATCTTGATCATCGAGGCGTTTTTCTTCGTAAAGAAACTCGCGGGTTTAGATTTCGTTACCCCGGCCAGGCCATTTGCCGCGAAACGATTCCGCCACGCGGGACTTTTCTCGGTCAGGCCTTTTTTCTTGTCATCATCCGTCAGTTCGAATGGGATGATATCAAGCAGGTAACACTCGATACCGGCGTTGGTCAGGTGAGCCGCGATGGTTGCACCCATAACACCCGCGCCTATTACTGCCGCTTTCTTGATCTCTAATGACATTATTCTCCTCCTTCTTTCTTATGAACCGCGAATTTTTTTTCGGCTCATAAAGTTTTTGAGGCCAAAGCGCGCCCCGATTAACTTATAAACGACATCAATGCTGCTACAACCGGATAAAACCGGCATTTGATCGTGATTAAAAAGGGATGGATTATATTTAATTGGGAGGAGCGTTTTGTCAAACACATGAAGCCTTGAATAAATGGTAAAACATTTTAAGACTTCAGACATTCCACAGCTCCCTTTGCCTGTTGAAGAGAGATCATTTTTTGATGGAAATTGATTTTTCCCTACGAGGTACCGGAAATCAATTCCTGACGCACGTCACAAAAGCATTAACACTTGCTTGCGTTGAAAATGACTTTTGACAGCGCAATGGATTGAAGTCACTTACTGACCAAAAGTCAAAGTGATTATTAGACCAAGCCACTTTTAAAGTCAAGGCAAAATAACGCTCTTTCATCAGATTTTCCGAGAATAAACAAATATTTTCTTTTAAATGTCCCATCCCGGGCGCGAGGCGCAGGCGCATCGAAGCGCTGTGGAAAACATGTCATTTCGATAATAAATCGGACGCCATATTTTGCCGGATGTCCACAACATAAGCGCCAACAGGATAGCTTGCGTAAAAGCAATCTGAAAGCGCCACATAACTCTCAACGCTTTTTGTTCCTTACCTCGTGGATATTGCCAGGCACAGCAACAAGGCTGACAACTTTTATCCAGGTTCATTTTAAAAGTTGTCAACAAGCCATCCACTACGACCGCGCTCTCTTAACCATGAGCATGACGTTATCGTTGGCGTTTTGAATTATAAACTGAACATCTTTATGCCCGGCCTGCCAAACGCGAAATATTTCATCGGCAAAGGCTTGCCCGATCGTGTTAATGTCCTTAAACTCAAATTCTATTGTTTTGAATTTTTCCAGTCCTGCCAGAATTCTGCGTGCCTGCGATCTGGATACATAATCAACATTCTGATGATACAGCTTTACCTTCACCCCGGTTTTGCTGAATTGAAAGGAATCGTCTGTATATTGATTAAAAATATCCTGCAGTTTCTTTTGGGAATCCAGAGCATGAACGAAGTCCACACGGGTTCCTTTAACTGGCTGGACATCTTTTACATAAATGTCCTGTCCCGTATTGTCATAAACAAGCTTCTTTTCAAAACTCTTAATGAACAGCGCATCTGCAACCTTGGATGTAAAGAATATGCCTTCGCCACTATGCTTATCAGGAGCCGTGGTTTCTTTTCCTTTCAGTAAATCCTGAATCGCTGCCATTGTTGTCAAGAGATGCTTCGTTTTTCGAATATTATTAAATATCCCGATACCGCGATCGGTTACCGTAAATCGGATTTGTGTGCGTGTTTTCATCATAATGATGTCAATCTTCTCTGATAAAGAATGTTCAATAGCGTTATTGAGCATTTCCGTAAAAGCATAATCGACAATAGCGGAAACGTTTTTTGCAACGCCATGGAAGATTGCGCTTTCATCCTTGATTTGTTGCAGGATTTTGTCCTCTGCCAAATTTTTATTAAGCAAGATGCGGTGAACGCTTAAAGGTTTCGTCATACTGGTCGTTTTTTTTGAAGGTAGCACATAGCGCGCCTGATTGGCTTTACCCACCAACACAATAACGCCTTCATCGACAAGTTTTTTCAGCGACCTGTGCACATAAGCTCTGGAAAGATTTGTCTGGCGTGCAATGGCGGCGGTAGTAACCTGACCCTGTTTCATGATTGTGTTGAGTATAAGCGTCCTTAGCTCCATATATTCTCCTCTATACTGTTGTTGACAACTTTATTGTAAACTAACTTTACAAGTTGTCAACAAGTTGTATACTTGTGATATTTCAACACCCGATCCCGGGATTTCCGCTTACGTTCTTTTCAAACCCCGAAGGGCTTGAACGTTTATAGATAACCCGTTCACAATTCGGGTTCGACCCCGAAGGCGTCGCACGTTATTGGGGAATGCTGATGCTATAAACCTGCTATCCCGTCGGGATAGAATCAAGCCAATGCCTCGCAATTATTTTTCTGTATTTCGAATGGCTGAGGGGCGCCCCCTCCGCTTATTTTTGATAACAACTCTGTAGGGAACGGTCGCGACCGTTCCCTACGTCTGACATGCAGGAAACGTCCGCCCGGCCTATAAACTTGCCATCCCGTCGAGATAGAATTCAGCGCTTGTCTCGCAAATTTCAGGTGCGGGAGGGGGATTTAAACAAATAGATGACGCGCATCAGGGCAAAA
>CAYOBH010000009.1:0-33287 GCA_964402125.1 uncultured Verrucomicrobiota bacterium | reverse complement strand
TCATGCACCCTCAGCAGGTCCTCTAAACGCCACCGACGTAGCGGAGGCGCTACTCCAGCCTGCGCTATGCGCTGGCTCATGCACCCTCAGCAGGTCCTCTAAACGCCACCGACGTAGCGGCGGCGCTACTCAGTACAGCCTGCGCTATGCGCTGGCTCATGCACCCTCAGCAGGTCCTCTAAACACCTCGCTCCGGCGCAAGGCCGGTTGGACTCTCGCTCCGCTCGGGGTTCGTCCCTCACCCACGGCTTGCCAGACGCCGGCTTACGCTCCTCGCCTCATTTTTTCTGCTCCGTTCAGAAAGGTGCATCTATCTTACGGACAGACAGACGCGGAAGCCGAGAGAGTCGTTCCTATCCGCCGGATCGTCCCTACAGCGGTCCGCCGACCGGCAGTACCCGGCATTGTTGCTCCAGCCGCCGCCGCGCAACACGCGGTAGGCGCCCGACGAAGACCCCTTCGGATTCGACGAGGGCGACGATGCATAATAGCTGCTCCCATACCAATCCCAGCACCATTCCCAGACATTTCCTGCCATGTCATACAGCCCATAGCCATTCGCCGAAAAACGGCCCACCGGACTCGTGTAGGGAGATCCCTCGTCATAGTCCGGGTGGTAGCCGCGCGTGGGGCTGATGTCGTAGCTGTACGAACTGGAGCTATTATAGTTTGCTTGGTTGTGCGTAATCGTATCGCCCCACGGGAATCGCTTGCCGTGGAGTCCGCCGCGTGCGGCCTTTTCCCACTCCGCCTCCGTCGGCAGGCGGTAGCCGTTGGCTTCAAAATTGCAGACCGGTGCGCTTTGACCTATCTTGTAGGGGCTTCCACTCACCGTATAGCAGGGTGTTCGCCCTTCCATTTCGCTGCGGGCGTTGCACCACTTCACCACATCGTACCAATTTACGGTCTGCACCGGATGATTCGGGGCCTTTCCGGAGCCGGCGTTGTTGAAGCTGTAGCCGTTCGTTACCGCCCAGCTGTAGACCGCATCCCACTGCGCCTTCGTCACCTCGGTGCGATCCATGTAAAATCCATCCACAGAAACCGAATGCACCGGCCGCTCGTCCGTGTCTCCCTCGCCTTTGCTGTCGCCCATGCTGAAACTTCCCGCGGGAATCCAAGCCATTCCCTCCGGCGGATTGAGATCGATGATCCGCTCCGTGCAGGTCGTCGCACCCGTGGAGACCAGCATCGCAAAATCGACCCATCCGTTGGTTTCCACCAGATCAACCGACCGCTGCAACTGGTTTATCACGCCCGCCACGCCGTTTGACCAACCAATCGTGCCCGCCGCGGCATCAAACTCTGTGATCACCGCGTTCGACGGACTCAATATCCGGAAAAACGCCGTTGTTTGCGCCGCCGCCATTCCCACCATTGCCGCAAAGGCAACCATTCCAATCCTGAATCTCTTCATACCAACGCTCCTTTATTACTGGATAAAACTTTGCCACCCGTTTACCCCTTTCCGCCGACGATTGAAAGCTGAATATCCGGCAATTAAATATCGCGATAGCGTGTTGCTTGTTTAGCCGCGAAAGAACCCATAGAACGCGAAAAAAGAACCGTTCTTGTCTTTGTGGCCCTTGCGCTTTTTCGTGGTTAATCTCAATTTTTAGTTGCCGGAGCAATAAAAACGCGAAACCGATTCTCCATTTCCAAACCGCAAGGACCTCGCCGTTTTCCGGCTAATCGCTAGATTAAAGTGAACATGACCTGCAAGGTAGCGGAGCCGCAACCAAACTTCACCTAAAATGCCCTAATCATTAATCCACGCGACCAATACTCGCACCGAGCGCGGCAAGTCGATCTTCAATGGCTTCGTAACCACGATCAATCACCTGTGCATTATCAATCACGCTTTCGCCTTCGGCACAGCAGGCAGCAATCAGCATAGCCATACCCGCACGGATGTCCGGGCTGGTCAGTTTGCTCCCGCGCAGCACCGTGGGCCCTACAACCACCACGCGATGAGGATCGCACTGGATTATGTTGGCCCCCATACCCATGAGGTGATCAACAAAATACATGCGGCTCTCAAACATTTTTTCAAAAAAGAGCGCGGTCCCTTTCGCCTGCGTGGCTAATACGATACAGACGCTCATAAGATCGGACGGGAAAGCGGGCCAAATACCATCTTCAATTTTTGGCGTGGCATTGGCTATATCGGGCAAAATTTCGAGCGACTGCTTTTCCGGAAGCGTCAAGGTTCCGTTCTCAAGTGTCCACTGAACGCCCATTTTAGAGAAGGTTTTCTCCATCACATGCAGCACCAGCGGATCGCCCGCATCCGAAATCGTCAGACGGCCTCGCGTGACAGCGGCGGCGGCAATAAAGCTGCCGATTTCAATATAGTCAGGCTGCACACGGTGCTTCGCCCCGTTCAGCGAGGAAACGCCTTCGATGGTCAACTTATTCGTTCCGATTCCATCGATTTTTGCACCCATCTTGTTGAGTAAAGAGGCCAGATCCTGAACATGCGGCTCACAGGCGGCATTATAAATCGTCGAAGTTCCCTTCGCCAGCACCGTAGCCATCAGAATATTTTCCGTAGCGGTCACACTGGCCTCATCAAGCACCATATCTGCAGCGATCAACCCCTGAGCAGAAAACCTATATACCCCCGCAGACTCAATATCCACGCCAAGAGTAGCCAGACCGTAAAAGTGTGTATCCAAACGCCGGCGTCCAATCACATCGCCGCCCGGCGGATAAATTACCGCTCCGCCGTGGCGGGCCGCCAGCGGGCCGGCCAGCAGAATCGAAGTTCGAACTTTGGCGCAGAGCGCCTGATCCAGATGCGTCGTTTTCAGATGCTTGGCACAGAGCGTAAGCGTGTGACCGTAAAGCGTCACATCAACTCCGATGCTTTCAAGCAATTGGAGCATTACCTTAACATCATCAATAAGCGGAACGTTATCCAAGACCAACGGCTGATCCGTCAGCACGCACGCCGCCAGCATCGGCAGCACCGCATTTTTGTTCCCACGCGGATGAAAGGCCCCACGGATGGGTCCTCCCCCTTGAATAATAAATTTAGCCACAGCTTCTCTCCCCGAGATTAGAGGCCGCCAAGCATCCCAAACCAACGGAAGAATGAAAGGAAGAAATGAAAAAGCCCGCCGAAAAGGCGGGCCTGATTGAACGGTTCAATAGCCGTTAGACATGCCGGGAAAGTATCCTGAACCTTCCCACTCCTGCGATCTGGCCCATGGCATATCGGAATAGCTGTCATCTTCATATGAAAGACCAGCGCAACCGCAGATCATCAGACTCGATACCGCAAGAAAAACATAACCCACTTTTTTGAAAACGTTCATAACAAATTACCGTCCTGACCAGCAGGACGGTATTCACTTTACGCAACTCTCGATTTACAGCACTGCGTCTTTAGCCGCTTTAGCAATGCGGAACTTCAGAACCGTCTTTGCCGGAATCACGATCGTTTTGCCGGTAGCGGGATTACGTCCAGAACGCGCCGCACGATTAACCTTCACAAGCTTGCCGATGCCAGGAATGGTAAACCCATCAGTTGCTCCTTCGTAGGCGAGTTCTGCAAGCGCTTCAACAGCAATCTTGGCCTGAGCCTTGGAAATCTCGGCCTTCTCAGCAACAGCTGCAATGATCTGCGATTTTGTCATAGGTTTTCCCATTGTATCTTCTCCTCAATCTTTCCTCATTAATTCCATATATACCTGGCGGCTCCCTGCCATTCCAGCGATTGGGGGTTTCTAGGTGATTCCCAAAAACAAATCAAATTCAAAAAGCGAAAAAACCTATACTTACGGAGGGTAAACAATCAACGCCGCTTTTCGGAACAACCCAGAGCCGCATCAGCAAATCAGATCTCCATTGCTCCATGCTCTTCCAAATCGACTTCGTTGCCATACGATCTGATCCCAAGCCATTCAGAAGCGGCTTCATGCGAACCAAATACGCGACAACTAATCGGATACAGACGACTGATTCCTTCAGAAAGAAGTTCAAGAATAGAAAACGTAAAATCCTGCTGATACACAACAAATACCATCTTTTTCTGACAAATTTCGTGCGAGATACACGACTCTATTGAACAGGTCGATTTAATCCCCTCAACCACTGTCAAAACATCTCTAAGCCGAAGATGGGCCGTATGCGCACCAACCATCCACATTTCATTATGGCAAGGAGTTACAAAAGACGATTCATCCCGCCGCTCCATAATCTGAAGGATGGTTTCCACACCGAAATTTCCTTCAAGTTCAACAATGAGACAATCGTCCAATTTTTTTAAACTATACATATTTCACCTCCGACAACGAACCTAGAGGTTCATAGATATACTTATTTCTCCACACACTATCAATCAGGGAAAACAAAAATATTCGCTATCTAATTTTTCTCAAAGACACAGAACCACACACCTACTCCGGCAAGCCCTTCAGTTCTGCAGACCTAAGCCAGACGGCCCCCGAAAAAAGCCTCGCCCTTTTGCTTTCAAATACGTGCCGGGATTTTACAATAGACCACATGAACAACATTCCCGACATCCCCGAAGAGCATCTTGAAAAATATTCCTCCGCCATCTCCCTTTCGGACATGGAAATATTTGTTTTCCCTGAACTGCTGTTCAGCTTAGTGCTGGCCAACATTATGTCGCCCCGCATCTGGGCTTGGAAAGAGAACAGCTGGTTCCGTGGGCTCGACAAAATGAAGCCGTATAAAAAGATTCATCGACTCAAGCAGTTCATCATCGATAACTATGAATTTAACCTCGATCTTGACACCTGGGGGCTGACCACCAAGGAGTCGGAAATGGCCCGCTTTGCGCCGTTCATGGACGAGGAAACCATCAGCCGCAGCAATGCCCTGTTTGGTTATGAGGGCGACAAACACTATTTCGCGCTCGATATCCGCAAGCACTTTGGGCTCGATAAATATACGACCAACGTCATCCCTTACTGGAAAACGGAAACCCTCGAGGCCATGGATGCCTTTAAATACAAGGACGGATACCGCGTCGGTGCGGGCGAATGCGTTTCGCTCTCTACCCTCTATGCCGCTGCGCTCTTTATTGTGTGCGACATCCCGCTCGAGGACATTTTTCTGCTGGCCACGCCGCTGCATTCCCAGAATTTTATCTGCGTGAACGACGGCGTTCTCACCAATAACCGCCGGCTGGTCACCAAAACCATGTGGTTTAACGGCACTGACCTCACGGCGAAGGCCCAGCGCGCCCTGCGAAATGAACAAGTGACCATCGTCGCCAACAACACCGGCTTTATACACACGGTCTACCCCGAGGCGACCATTGACCCAGAAAGCTTCGAACTCTTCCGCAGCAAACTCGATGCATTCACAACCACCGAAATCACCTTTGAGATTATCGCCAACTTTCTGCGTGACCGCTCGGAATATCAAAACTGTTTCCAAATCGGCTACGTGCGCCACGGCAAACCGCAATACCTTCCCATTGAGCGCGCCTTCGCCTACGAACACAGCTCACCCTATAAAGTGTCGGACGATGCCACGCGCGACAAACTGCTCGAGGAAATTGACGAGTACGATTTTTATTGCGAACCCATTGCCGACCGCATTCTGCTCAATAAGCTGAGTGATTATCTGAAAAACAATCCCATCTCGCACTTTGACAAAGAAAGCATGACCGAGCTGGCCGAAAAGATTGATTGCACCAAGGACATGAGCCGAAAAATGTCGGTCCTTGAAGGCCTCATCGACTTTATTCATCTGGAACCGGAGCTTCCGAATGTAAAAGAAAAGCGCTTCAACGGTCCCGGGCCGATTGCCATTAAACCCGGCATGCAGCGCGAGGAGATTATTGAATACCTCAAAGGACTTCGCGCGAGTCACCCCGTTGCTGATTTAGCCTTCTACGCCAGCCGTGACCTTTCGATTACCCAATGGGGCCCGTTTTTACAGGCCGCGCTCGATCGCAACCCCGTTGTTGTGGAAAAAACGCAGACCTTGTCCGATGAGGAACTGATTGAGACCCTGACGAACATAGCCAACGAATCGATTTATGACGGATCACGCGTTGCTCAGCCCGACGAAGTATGGAACTTCCAGCGCGGGGACGGCGTAGAACGCGCCATTGCGCTGGCTAATGTTTGGAAGAAACGCCATCCCGAAACCCCGATCACACTCCGTTGCGAAGGCACAGAGATTACTCTTCAACTCGGCGGTCGCGCCATCCGATTTGAGAGCAGCAAGGGGTTAATTCAAGAGGTTGCTTTTTGAACACGAACACCGTTATCGGAATTGCCTAGACGCTCGCCGGAATAGCGCGATTCACGCAAGGGCTTCCACCACCAAGCGTTGTCAAGATACCACTGAACCGTGCGGCGAATACCGGTATCAAAGTTTTCCTGCGCCTTCCAGCCCAGTTCGGTTTCGAGCTTCGTGGCATCAATGCCATAGCGCCTATCATGGCCCGGACGATCGGTTACGAAGGTGATCAAATCCTTGTACGACCCCGACGCTCGCGGTTTCAGCTCGTCTAAAATCGAACAGATTGTTTCGACTACCTCCAGATTGGTCCGCTCGTTGCGTCCGCCCACGTTGTAGGTTTCGCCCGGCTTTCCTTTCTCCACCACGCAGACCAACGCACGCGCATGGTCCTCCACGTACAGCCAGTCACGAATGTTATCGCCTTTGCCGTACACGGGAAGCTGCTTCTCATCGAGCGCATTCAGAATCACCAGCGGAATGAGCTTTTCCGGAAAATGATAGGGACCATAGTTATTGGAGCAGTTGGTCACCACCACCGGAAGACCGTAGGTATGGAACCACGCCTTCACCAAATGGTCGCTGGACGCTTTGCTGGCGGAATACGGCGAGCGAGGATCGTACGGAGTGGTCTCTTCAAAGAGCCCTTCCGCACCAAGCGATCCATACACCTCGTCGGTGGAAATATGGTGAAATCGGAAGCTTGCTTTGCGCTCTTCCGGCAGGCAGTTCCAATATTCACGGGCGCACTCCAACATCGTGTAGGTGCCGACCACATTGGTTTCAATAAAAGCCGCCGGGCCGTCAATTGAGCGGTCCACGTGCGACTCCGCCGCAAGATGCATCACCGCATCCGGCTGAAAGTCGGCAAACAGCGCGCTTACCGCCTGCTTGTCGCACACATCCGCTTTTTCAAAGCGATACAACGGGCTCTCCTCAATCTCCGTCAACGAAGCCGGAACTCCGGCATACGTCAACTTGTCGAGGTTCAGCACCGAATACTGCTTTTCTTTCACGAGATAGCGGCACACCGCCGAACCAATAAACCCTGCACCGCCCGTTACCAAAATCTTTTTCATTTACCCTGAACCTCCGCCAGAACGCTTTCCCCATGCTTTTCGACAAAGTCGGACAACTCATCCTCCCAGCCTTTAAATGAATTAATCCCCAGCGCCTTCAAATGCGCATTTTCCAAAATGGAATTCGTCGGCCGCTTTGTCGGCGACGGAAACTCCTCGCTGGTGCAACGCACAAAATGATGCTCAACACCCAGCTTTTCCAAAAACCGGCAAGCCAGATCATACCAACAGCAATAGTCCTCTGAAGAGGCGTGAAAGATTCCGCCCGCCCGCCTTTCCGCAACCGCGCGTATTTGACGCGCCAGCGTATACGACCACGTCGGCGAACCAAACTGATCGCTCACCACTTTCAGCTCCTTGCCCGGATTCTGCAGAGTGAGCCGAAGCATGGTTTTTAGAAAATTTTTCCCGGAGGCCCCGTAGAGCCAAGCCGTGCGCAGGATTGCGCTGTCCGGGCAACGTTCCATTACGACCTGCTCCCCCGCCAGCTTGGAGCGGCCATATTCCGAGACCGGGGCCGGAGCTTCCGTCTCCAACAGCGGTTCAAACAGCGGCTTATCGCCTGAAAAGACATAATCCGTTGAAATATGGATCAAAAAAGCGCCGTTTTCTTTCGCCCAGTCTGCCAGATTTCCCGGCAATTCCGCATTGGCTTTCCAGCAGGATTTATCGGTCTCGCACGCATCGACCGCTGTGTAGGCCGCGCAGTTTACAATGATCTCCGGCTGCAAACGGTCCAGCACGTCCCAACACACCGCCGGGTCAGAAAGATCCGCCTCCGGAAGATCAACGCCGTTCAGTCCGGGAACATCCTTGAAAACATCCAGACAATCGCGGCCCAGCTGTCCCTTTGCGCCGGTGATTAAAACATTCTTCATCTAAACAACTCTCCACGGGAAGGGGCTTTGCTATTTTCCATAAATTATTCCACCGTAACCGACTTGGCTAGATTGCGCGGCTGATCAATCTCGCACCCGCGCGCCACCGCAATGTGATATGAAAGCAGTTGAAGCGCAACAACGGTTGGGATCGGCGCAATGCAGGGCGGACAATCGGGCACAACAATCACATCGTTGAACCCTTCTCCCGCTTCTTCATCGCCTTCACTGACGATCGCAATCACCGGAGCCTTACGAGCGCGGCATTCTTCCGCATTACCGAGCGTTTTATCTTTTCCGGGCACATTGTTCAGCAGCGCAACGACCGGTGTTTTTTCCTCCAGCAAGGCAATCGGGCCATGCTTCAGCTCGGCGGCATGATAGCCCTCGGCATGAATATAGCTGATCTCCTTCAGCTTCAGCGCTCCCTCCAGCGCAGCGGGATAAAGATAACCGCGCCCGATAAAAAATGCGTTTTCACAATCGGCATACTTCTGTGCGACCGCTTTGATGGCATCGCTCTGAGCCAACACCTGCTCCACCAACTCCGGCAGACGCTCAATCCAACGGCACAATTCCTCCCCTTCGTTGAGCGGCATACGACGCGTCCTTGCCAGCTTAAGCGCCATCATCAGCATCACGGAGACCTGACACGTAAACGCCTTGGTAGAGGCTACGCCGATTTCCGGCCCTGCATGCAGATAAACTCCGCGACCCGTTTCCCGTGCAATTGTAGAGCCCACCACGTTGCAAATGCCTGCGACCACAGCACCCTTATGCTTGGCCTCGCGCACCGCTGCCAACGTGTCTGCGGTTTCGCCCGATTGACTGATCGCCAAAACGAGGTCCGACGGCGTGATAATCGGATTGCGGTATCGGAACTCTGCCGCCTGCTCCACTTCGGAAAGAATACCAGCCATCTCCTCAATGGCATACTCTCCCACCATTCCGGCATGCATCGATGTTCCGCAGCCGACGACCAGCACCCGGTTGATCATCGCCGCATCGCGCGGCGAAAAATCAAGACCGGAAAGGATCGCTGTGCCCATTTCAAAATCAAGACGACCGCGAATGGCGTTGCGAATAGAGTCGGGCTGCTCAAACATTTCTTTGAGCATGTAATGCGCATGCTCACCCTTTTCCGCCGCGCAAGCATCCCAGTCCATCTCCATAACTTCCCGGTCCACCGGAGAACGCTGCAGATCAAACATCTGAACGCCGGTTTCCGTGATCACGGCCATATCAAAATCTTCGAGGTAAACGGCGTCGCGGGTATGGGGAATAATGGCTGCGGCATCGCTCGCCACCAATGTTTCATTTTTTCCCAATCCCAACACAATCGGACTTCCGCAGCGGGCAGCAACCAACTTGCCGGGTTCATGATCGGTCATAACGACAATGCCGTACGTGCCCTTCACTTTCTTGAGCGACTCAGCGATCGCCTCTTCCAGATTACCTTCGTAGCAGAAGGCAATCAGTTGAATCAGCACTTCGGAATCGGTATCGGATATACACTCAATTCCATGCTGCGCCAATCCGGTGCGGATTGATTTATAGTTTTCGATGATCCCGTTATGCACCATCACAAAGTGTCCGCTTGCATCTTGGTGCGGGTGAGCATTGACTTCATTCGGCGGCCCGTGCGTTGCCCAGCGCGTATGGCCGATACCCACAGTCGCCTTTTTGATCGACTCCAGCTCAGAGGCCTCAATCCGTTCACGCAATGCCCGAATCTTTCCCGGATTCTTTATCACATCGATCTTCTGATTATAAAGACAGGCGATTCCCGCCGAGTCGTATCCGCGGTATTCCATCCGACGCAGCCCGTCCATCAAAATCTCCGTGGCCTTCCGTTTTCCCAAATACCCAACAATTCCACACATACTTTCCCTCCCTCGGAGAAAATAAACTATTACCTGCAAATTCTGTATTTAGACCGATGCTCCAGCGCATAAACCGGAAACTCCGCTTCAACCAATGTGCCGAGCATTTCCAGCAGCACCGCCACGCGGTCTTCTCCATTAATCAGACGAACCACCTTAACCTTAATGCCTTCGAACGCGCCTTCTGTAATCATTGTTTCTTGGCCGACCTCCAGCGCATGTCCAGCATCCACGACCTCTTCCTCGCCCACTTCTCCGTGGAGCGACTCAATAATTGCATCAGGAATCGCAACATAACGCCCATTAAACGACGGTATCGTCAAAACGCCGTTCGCGTTCGCAACCGCACGGTGCATCGTCGGCATATCAAACCGCACAAACAGATACCCCGGAAACATCGCCTCTTGAAACCAAACCGCGCCACGCACCGTTTTTCGACGAAAGCGAATCTGCGGACAGAAAACTTCCAGATGAAGCCGAGCCGCAATGCCCGCCGCCGCCAAGCGTTCCTTCTTGGGTTTGGAGCGAACACAATACCAACGCGCTCCCTCATAAAATTGACTGAGTTCGTCCATTTTCTACTTTCCAATCAGTTTCAAAACCAACGGCAAAACCGAATTCGCACGTTTCTGCCAATTTTCGAGCAAATCAATCTTTTCTTTCATATCCGCAGAATCATCGACCTCATGGACCTCAAGCAGTTCACGGATTTGTTGAATCCGCTCCTTACCGCTGACCACATGCGGCTGAATCTGCTCCGCCGCAAACCCTGAAACAATCTTGCGCAACGACGTTTCTGCAATGTGATAATCTTTTCGGTCGCCCTCAACATACACCGTGCGGATCGCACCGAAAGAACGCAGGATCCGAAGCCCCTGACTGGTCGAACCCTTACTGATCCCCAGCAGCGCACGACAATCGTCAAGGCAGAGCGGCTTGGAAGAAACAAACAAAACCCCGTAAATTTCACCCACGGATCGCGGCAGATTCAGCACGTTGGCCATGCGAACAAAAAACTCGACGACCTCGCGTTCCACCAATCCCAACGAACACTCTTTTTCAAACGAATACTCCATAGCGTTCAAAAAATACTGAACAAATGACGCCCGTGCAACCGATTTTATCCAAGGATTTTACACCACATAGAGCATGAGCCCTTTAAGGTACTCGTTCTCGCGGTGATAGATAGAGAGCGCGTGATCGAGGTCGGCGGAGAGCGGACGGACGATGCGCACATCGCGGCCGGCGTCTTTCGCGGCGTAGAAGATAATTTTGCGGAAGAGCTCCATATCCACCAGCCCGGAGCAGGAAAAGGTAAAGAGAAGACCGCCGGATTTTATCTTCTTGAGCGCAACCATGTTGATGTGCTTGTAGCCCTTGACCGCCGCATCGACCGTTCGTTTCGAGGCGGTAAACTTAGGGGGATCGAGCACGATCAGATCGTAGTGATCGGCTGGCATATCGCCCAAAAACCGCTTCACGTCAGCAGCCTGAAACTCGTCGGCGGCGGGCTCGATACCATTGAGTTCATAGTTGTGCGCCGCCAGCTGGAGCGCTTCCTCTGAAAGGTCGACATTATGCAGCGTCTGCACCCCGGCGTTGCGCATACAGAGTCCCATGGTGGCACTGTAGCAATAGCAATTGAGCGCGGTGCGACCCGCAGCGTGCTGGGCAATAATCCTCCGGTTTTCGCGCTGATCGAGAAAGAATCCGGTCTTCTGTCCGCCGTGCAGATCGACGGCATATTTGAGGCCATACTCCTCAATAATCACCTCTTCGGGCACCTCGCCGTAGAGCACCTGCTGCACCTTTTCAAGCCCCTCCGTACGCCGCGAGGTGGAGCTGCTTTTTTCCATGATGCCCTTCGGCTGGAAGAGTTCGACCAAGGCTTCAACGATCAGACCGCGCAACAGATCAATACCGGCGGTTGAAGATTGAATCACGAGATAGTCGCCGTATTTATCCACCACTAGTCCGGGGAAGCGATCGCCCTCCGCATGAATCAGGCGATACGCATTGGTACAGCCCCGCAGCAGCGCTTCCTTCATTCGGCGGCTCTCTTCGAAACGCTGGAGAATAAACGCGCGGTCAATCTCTACTTCGGCGAACTCAAAGATACGCACCGCAATATTGGTCTGCGTATTAACATAGCCGGTAGCGACCACTTGATCGTCCAGCCGCACGCGGCAGAGCTGGCCGTCCTCGTCAAACTCGCGTACGGCCTCGATGGCGCCGGAAAAGATCCACGGACTTTTTTCAGTGATGGCCTCGCGGCGTTTGGATTTCAAATAGACATCTGCGTAATACATAAAAATACCGCCGGGGTTAAGTGCTGAACGATCCGGGAATGTAGCGAATCTTTTTCCGGCGGCAAGGCCTCAGCCCACAAACTTTTCGCGATAAGCCCAAAGCCCGAGCGCCGGATTGCTGATAAAGAAGATTTCCTCGCCGTCCGGCAGCACATTAAAACCGTCTTTCAGTGTGCTCGGATTGTACCGCGCGGCCATCTGTTCATACGGCTCCGCCGCGAAACCGACGGAGCGCACCTCTTCCAGCGAAACGCCGTCCGCGCCGGGACAGTAGGTAATTTTAAAGCGCCCTTCCGACGAACCGTGAATCAGATGCGCCGCAGCGCTCAGATTATTCCGCAGCTCCTCGTCCTCCTGCACCGCCTTGAGCGTCGCCGGAGTTCCGCGATAGCCAAACTTGCGGACGAGCCGATCGATGGTCGGATCTTCGCCGAATTCCTTGAGCGCCGGAGCGAGCACAATCAACTCGCCGTCATCGGCGATCGCCATGCGCGTGCGGTACACCGCTTTATTCCCCAGCCACGTGCTCTGAAATTCGTGCGGATCGAGATAAACCACCACCTTACGCGGTTCACGGTCGAGCAGCGTAATGTTCACCGCGCGCGCCAGTTTGCAGGCCTCTTCAAAAACCGCGCGCTCTTCGCCCGCGTAAAATCCGCGCATATGCATTTTACCCGAATCATAATCCTGCTCCATAACCGTGAGAAGATAGGTGATCGGCAGCTCCGCGAGATAGGTCTCGACCGCGTGATTAAAGAGCCGCCGCACCGGCGTGTCGGTCTGCCCGAGGATCTGCTCCATGCCCGCCACGGCACCGAGAAAGTGCGACTTGTTAATGATGTCTGAGCCGCCGACGCCCACGACAATGTTTTTGGTGTAGTTGGCCATTCCCACCACTTCGTGCGGCACCACCTGACCGATCGAAAAAATCCGGTCGTAGCCGTCGAACAGCCTCTTATTCACCTCGACGCCGACGGAATAATCAACCTTTCCGTCCGACAATTCAGAGAGCATTTCGCCGCTGACCTCGCCCTTGCGTACCACCTCGTTGCGCCAATCGTGAACCTTAAACGCCTCCAGCGGAATCGTCTCGCCGAACATCATACGCAGTTGCGCTTTGCTCATCGGATTATGCGTTCCAAGGGCCGGAAGAATGTCCACCTGCACACCACGCGCCGCCAGTGCCTCGTAGAGTACCGCTGTAATCGGCCCCGCCATGGAATTCAGACGGGTGTGATCCGGCGGAAGCAAAAGCACCTTATCCAAACGCGACGAGGACGCCGCGTCTACGTCCTCCAACACCTGCAGAACCAGATCCCGCAGCTCTGCACTGGAAATGGAAACATTTTTTCCGAATTTGCTGATCATCTCTTTCTCCGACAGATCGGACAGATCCGTCTGATCCGTCCGATCCGACTGCTCTAAACAATATAGGTTGAAGCCGAGGTGTCGCCGCCGCGGCCCGTCCAGTTGGTGTGGAAAAATTTACCGCGCGGCTGATCCAGTCGTTCATAGGTGTGCGCACCGAAATAGTCGCGCTGCGCCTGAAGCAGATTGGCCGGAAGCCGGGCGGAGCGGTAGCCGTCGAAATACGCCAGCGCCGCACTGATGGCCGGCATCGGAATGCCCAGCTCTACCGATTTCATCACCACGCGCCGCCACGCCGCCTGCGCATTTTCGATGGCATCCTTAAAGAACGGATCGAGGAGCAGATTGACCAGATCCGGATC
Source organism: uncultured Verrucomicrobiota bacterium (assembly GCA_964402125.1). Lineage (GTDB taxonomy): Bacteria > Verrucomicrobiota > Kiritimatiellia > Kiritimatiellales > Pontiellaceae > Pontiella. The sequence goes on along the minus strand of CAYOBH010000009.1, from coordinate 19,183 downwards.
GTTGTCGAACGCCTCCTTAATCTTGCCGAGGAAGACCGAACGAATGATGCAGCCGCCCCGCCACATCAGCGCAATACCGCCGTTATTGAGCGTCCATCCATACTCTTCAGCTGCCGCGCGCATCAGCTGATAGCCCTGCGCGTAGGAGACAATCTTCGAGGCGTACAGCGCCTGTTTCAGATCGTCAATCAGCGCCGCCTTGTCGCCCTCGAACTTAGTTCCCGGGCCAGAGAGCACCTTCGCCGCTTCCACGCGTTCTGCCTTCAGCGCAGAGAGACAGCGCGCAAAGACAGCCTCGCCGATCAGCGTCAGCGGCTGGCCGAGATCCAGTGCGGAGACCGCCGTCCATTTTCCGGTACCTTTTTGGCCGGCCGTGTCGAGAATCGTGTCGATGACGGCCTCGCCCTCGTCGGTCTTGTAGCCGAGGATGTCGCGGGTAATTTCAACGAGATAGGAATCCAGCTCGCTCTCGTTCCACTCTTTGAATACTTCATGCATCTCGACGTTGGACAGCCCAAGCCCTTCCTTCATCATCTGGTAGGTTTCGCAGATCATCTGCATGTCGCCGTATTCAATCCCGTTGTGGACCATCTTCACGAAATGGCCCGCGCCGTTTTCGCCCACCCAATCGCAGCAGGGTTCGCCAGTCTCTGTGTGGGCAGAAATCTTCTGAAAAATCGGCTTCACCGCTTCCCATGCCGCAGGCGATCCGCCGGGCATCATGGAAGGGCCCGTAAGTGCGCCCTCTTCGCCGCCGGAGACACCGGTTCCAATATAGAGCAGGCCCGCTGCTTCAACCCGCTTCGTGCGGCGGATCGTGTCGGAATAGTGGCTGTTGCCGCCGTCGATAATGATGTCCCCGGGCTCCAGATGCGGAATCAACATTTCAATAAAGTCATCCACCGCCTGACCAGCCTTTACCAGCATCATGACTTTACGCGGGCGTTCGAGATTCGCGCACAGCACCTCGATGCTGTGGCATCCAAAAAAGTTTTTACCCGCGCCGCGCCCGGCCATAAACCGATCCACCTTCTCCACCGTACGGTTAAAGACCGCCACGCGGAAGCCCTTGCTCTCCATATTGAGAACGAGGTTTTCGCCCATGACCGCCAATCCGATTAATCCAATATCTGCTTTTGCCATTTTCTTCTCCAGTTTTCCAAGGGATGAATTATGAACTATGAAAGATGAAAGCGGGTCTGCGACCGCTTTAAGTTAAGGCTAACGCCGCTTGAGTTCCATCTTCATAATTCATACTTCATCTTTCATATTTACCTTTTCACCCGTGCGTTACCGCTCCAGATGCTCCAGAGCTGCTCCTCGTCGGCGGGCTGAGCATAGTCGGTCAGCAGCGTGACCACGAGCGCGCCGCTGGCCCAAGCAAAACGAGCGCATTTCTGTACGTCCCAGCCCTTCAAAATGCCGTACAGCAGACCGCCGACAAATCCGTCGCCGCCGCCAATACGGTCAAGCACGCCGATCTCGCGCGGCTCAATCACTTCCCACTCCGCGCCGTCCGTTACCAGCGCACCCCACATGTGACAGTTTGCGGAGAGCACTTCGCGCAGCGTTGTGGCAAAGTATTTCGCATTCGGATAGGCCGCTTGAACGCGACCGATCATTTCCTTAAATCCGTCAATCTTTTCCTCCAGCCCCTTGCCGCCGGCCTCCGGACCTTTAATCCCGAGGCAGAGCTGGAAGTCCTCCTCATTGCCGATTAGGATATCGCTGCGCGACGCAATTTCAGCGAAGGTTTTGCTCAGCTCCTCCTCGCGGCCTTTCCAAAAGCTGGCGCGATAGTTGAGGTCGAACGAAATCAGCGATCCGTTTTCCTTGGCCACCCGCGCTACATCCAGACAAAACCGGCTCGTCTTGGGCGACAGCGCCGCAATCAAGCCAGACAGGTGAACAATCTCCGCGCCCTCCTGCGCGAAGATACGCTCCAGATCAAAATCGGCTGCGCTCAGTTCCAGTCCCACCTCGCCGGCACGGTCGTTCTGCACGCGCGGCCCGCGTGAACCCCAGCCGCAATCCGCCATATTAATCTGATGGCGATAGCCCCACGGATTTGTCTGCTCGAACTCAGGCCCTTCAAACTCCATACGGCGGCTTCCCAAATTATCCTTAATGAAGTGCGAAACCGGGCTCCCTTTCACAAATGCCGTCAGCACCTTCACGGGCATTCCAAGATAAGAGGAGACGCTGGCCACATTGCTTTCGGCACTGGTCGCATACATTTTGAAGGTATCGCTGCAGTGGAAGGGCTGGGAATCAGCCGGAGTTAATCGCACGCCCATACTGGTCGGCACAATCATGGCATATTTTTTAGGTCTAGTTTCCATTATAATTCTCCGTATAAAGAGGTTTAATCCAAACTCAAAACAAGAGCCGAACTGTGCCGCTTCACGGCAAATTGAACCAGCCGGTTTTAAAACTATTTTGCCGAATTCGGCGAATGAAGCTACGACTTCCCGGTACGCTTTTTGTAGTGCAGCGAATCCCCGCGCTTATTAAAGCCGATGGTTTCGCCAATACCTTTAATGCGACTGCTCAAGCAATCTCGGCACATGGACGAATTTTCATCCAGACAGGGCTTATTATTATAGAGCTGATACTTCGGGCGATATTTCGTCTCCGTTACGTTGGGCATAATCACGTTGGCGCCGCACTGCAGCCCGAGTTCGCGCCCGGTGGGTTCCAGTGCTTGCAACGCCGTAGCCGAGGCAATATTGATGTCCCTCATCACCAACCGCGCCACCGCAATCATGCGCAATCCCAGATTCAATGCCGCCAACTCCTGCTCGCGTGTGTAGACCCCGATTTCCTGCCCCATCGGAGTGTCAGCGTGCGGGATATACGGCCCCATGCCGACCATATCGATGTCGATTTGTTTGAGAAACAGAATGTCGTTCGCCAGATCCTCCATCGTCTGCCCCGGCAATCCGATCATCACGCCAGTACCCACCTGATATCCTGTGCGACGCAACCGCCGCAGACATTCGCGACGTATTTCATAGCTGTGATCCGCCGGATGAATCTTGGCGTAAAGCTCCGGATTGGAGGTTTCAATGCGCAGGAGATACCGACGCGCTCCGGCGTCGCGCCAGCGCTGATAGGTCTCTTCCGTCTGCTCGCCCAGCGACAACGTAACGCCCATTTCGCCGGAGCTTGCTTCGGCAATGCGGCGGAGCACACGCTCAATCATGGAAACAAAACCTTCGTCCTGTCGTTCGCCGGATTGAATCACACAGGAGCCGTACTCCGCTTCATACGCCCACATGGCTTCACGGAAGATCTCTTCTTCATTCATCTGGAAACGTTCCACGTTGCGATTTCCCCGACGAATACCGCAATAGAGACAATCCTTCGTGCAGATATTACTGCACTCTATCAGTCCACGGAAATAGGCCACCTTACCCACCTGCTCCGCCTTCACGGCATACGCACAGTCAAACAGCGCCTGCTGCTCCACTTCGTCGGAGATCGACAGCAACGCCGCAATCTCCTCCGCCGAAAGTTCCTCACCGGCCCGCGCTTTTTTTAAAATCTGATTTATCATATCCGTCCGATTGGTCTGATTTGTCCGATTAAAAGTACAAATCCCGCTCGCCGTTTTTCACCTGCGCAATACGCTCGACGAGTTTTTGTTTCTGCTCGCTTTCGGGCATGCTCTCGAGCTCGCGTTTAATCTGCGCCAGCCCGGCGGCGGCGGTCTCGGGCGAGGCGTAATCCTCAATATATTCCAGGAACGTCAGCACGGCGTTGGGCGTACAGAAGCGCTTCACAAAACCCGGAATGGCGAACTCCATGAAGTGCTCGCCCGTGCGGCCCAGCCGATAGCAACCAGTGCAGAACGAGGGAATAAATTCCGCCTCGCACAGCTCGCGAATCACCTGATCGAGCGAGCGCCCGTCGCTCAGCACAAACTGACTCTTCTTGTACGACTCCCCGTCCTTCGTCGAATAGGCGCCGACGCCGATGTCGGAGCCGGCATCAATCTGCGAAACGCCGAATTTAATAATGTCGTTCCGCAGCTCCACCGACTCGCGACAGGTCAGAATCAACCCGGTGTACGGCACCGCCAACCGAAGAATCGCCACTAACCGTTTAAAATCATAATCACTGACGCCCGGATATTTGGCCGTATCGGTACCGATCGCCGGCTCAATGCGGGGGAACGAAATCGTGTGCGGCCCCACCTTGAAGCGCTCTTCCAGATGAATGGTGTGATACAGCAGCGCCATCGTTTCAAACCGCCAGTCAAACAGCCCCATCAGCGCGCCGATGCCGACGTCGTCGATGCCCGCCTCCTGTGCGCGATCGAGCCCGTGCAGCCGCCACAGAAAATTACTTTTGGGGCCTGAGGGATGTTGCTCGCGATACGTCGCCTCATGGTAGGTTTCCTGGAAAATCTGATAGGTGCCGATGCCCGCCGCTTTGACCAGCTTGAAGCCTTCAACGTCCAGCGGAGCCGCATTAATATTCACCCGCCGAATTTCGCCGTTGCCGTGCTTCTGCGCATAAACCTCTTTCACCGTATCGTGGATAAACTGCGCGTCATATTGCGGATGCTCGCCATACACCAGAATCAGCCGCTTGTGTCCCTTATTCACCAGCGCCTCGATCTCGGCATCGAGTTCGGGCATCGTCAGCGTTTTACGCGCCACCGCTTTATTGGAACAGCGGAAGCCGCAATAGCTGCAGTTGTTTACGCAGTCGTTGCCGATATAGAGCGGCGCAAACAGCACAATGCGGTTGCCATAAACCCGCTCCTTCAGCTCACGCGCACCCGCAAAGATTTCTTCCACCAGCTCAGGGTCTTCGGTGTTGATCAGCACCGCCATCTCTTCCGGCTCGAGCCGGTTTTTATCGAGCGAACGCTGAATAACTTCCCGCACCCGTTCCGGCGACGGATTCTTCGTCTTTTCCAGCCACTGAAAAATTTCATCCTCGGGGATAAAGGAGGTTAATCCTTCGGTCTCTACTTTTGGTAATCCACGTTTCATTTCTTTCTCCATGTCTATTATATTGCGTACTGCGTATTTCGTATCTCCACAGCAACGCACTACGGAATACGCACTACGGAATACGCACTACGGAATACGCAATACGCACTACGTAATATTCATTATCTCATCGTACGCCATTAGGGCCGCAGGGAACGGAGACAACACTCTCCGTAACACCCCCTGCGTCTGCGCAATGCACAGTCCATAATTTGTGATCGGAACCCCGGCGGCCTCGCACCGTTCGATCCGCGAGAGCACCTCCCGACGGTTTTGCATGCACCCACCGCACTGCACCGCCAGCTTGTACTCCGAAAGGTTGTCCGGAAAATCGCGCCCCGCATAGACATCGATCTCCAGATCCACGCCCACATACTGCCGCAGCCAGCGCGGAATTTTCACCCGCCCGATATCATCCTCCAGCGCATGATGGCTGCACGACTCCGCAATCAACACCTTATCGCCCGGCCCCAAGCGATCAATCGTTGCCGCGCCCATCGCAAGCTTGCGCAGATCGCCCTTCAGCCGCGCAAACAGAATCGAAAACGTCGTACACGGAATTTCCGGCGGCGTATCGGCCACCATTTTCAGCACCATCTGCGAATCACAAATCGCCAAGTCCGGCTTTTGTTTCAGAATCGAGAGCATGTGGGCATATTCGCGCTCCTTACAAACCAGCGTCGCTGCATCGTTATCCAGTGCATCGCGAATCGTCGAAACCTGCGGAAGAATCAGTCGGCCCTTCGGTGCCTGCAGATCAATCGGCACCACCAGCATGGCGAGTCCGCCCGCCTTCACCAAATCGCCCACCAGCGGCGGCGGACTGATAAAATCATCCGGACACACCCGCAACAGCTCCGCCTTCAACGCCGCCAAAACCCGATCTCTGGAACTCAAGTCCGTTGAGTTTACTTCAATCAAGCCTTGCGTCTTCGCGTCTTTGCGATCGAACAGATCCGCCTTATTCGCAATTCGAATCACCGGAATCTTTTTCTCCTCGGCGGTGGCGGCAACCCGCTCTTCAAACTCCGTCACCCGATCGCCTTCGTGCAGCAACAGGATTACATCCGCACGGTCAAAAACCTTCTCTGCACGGCCGATCCGTTTCTCGCCCAACGTCGATGTGTCGTCGATGCCTGGTGTATCGAGAAAAACGACCGGTCCAATTGGAAGCAGTTCCATCGGCTTCTCCACCACGTCCGTCGTGGTGCCCGCCTGTTCCGACACAATCGCCACATCCTGCCCGGCGATCAGATTCAGGAAGCTCGACTTCCCGACATTCGTCCGCCCAAACAGCGCAATGTGGAGCCTTAAACTTTTTGGCGTGGTTTTCATTTTTTCGTGTATTTAGTGTATTTCGTGGTTTGAATAAACAGTCATTGCCTTACTCAACATCGATTTAACGGAGACGCCGGAGAGGCGGCCAAGCTTCCCGGTCAGGGAACCCAACTCATCGGTGGTCGCATCGATCACCAGCGTGATTGCCGAACAGTTACGCTCCGGACACGGCACGCCCGTACGCGCAAGAATCAGTTCGCCGAATTCAGAGAGCAGTGCATTAACCGCTGCCGCATTTTTTTCGCGGTCTTCAATAATCAGACCGACAAAGCCTAGTCGCTTTTCCATGGATTCCTCCGTTCCGCCATTGCGAAACCTTCAGATTATTTTCAAGATCCCTTGTCATCCGCCGCAGCCGATCACTCAGGAGATGTTTGAACGATACAGAGATACCGATTGAACGCAAGGATTTTCTGATTGGCGGGACCAAAACCGCAATTTTACCGATTGAAAAGCTCTGAATACAAACCGCCCCTAAGGTGTCGCATATTGTAAAGTCGCCTCTGTGAGGCGAACATCGGCTCGCAGAGCCGACTCTACAACACCGCTCTGCTCTCCATCTGCTGGATTTTTAGATCGAAATCCATGGGACAAGTAGGGACCTGTTTACATCACTCTACTGGTTGAAGCAGAAAAACTTTATCATTGCGGCGGGCTTTTTCGGGGAGGGCGAAGGTGACTTTATCGCCTTTAACCGCCCGTTCTGTGGGTTTTCCGTCAACGCAGAGCGTTTCGAGAGTCGTCTGCACCGCGCCGGTGGTGGGGCCTTCGATCAGGATTTCGCTGCCGCGCAGGAGTTCCTGCTGCCAAAGCGTAAATTCAACCACACCGATCCTAGTGAAGTAGTTGGAGACCACGCCGAGCTGAATCCGTTTCTGCGTGGCCTGCGAATTGCCGGAGGCGGCCCACTCGCCCATTTTTCTGCCCAAGTAGTAGCCGCCGTCCCAGAACCCGCGGTTAAACACTTCGGCCAGTCCGGCGTCCAGCGGATCAAAATCTTCCGGGCGATAGGTTCCCGCCTCGACGGCGTCCAGCGCCTTTCGGTATGCCTGTGTAACGGTGCGCACATACTGCGCCGTGCGGGCGCGCCCTTCGAGTTTAAAAACCGTAACGCCCGCCGCCGCGAGCCGATCCAGATGCTGAATGGTGCACAAATCTTTCGGCGACATAACGTAGCGGTTCTGCACCTCCAGTTCGTCGCCCGTCTCGATATCGATCAGCCGATACGCCCGCCGACAGTTCTGGAAACAGGCCCCGCGATTGGCCGACTGATTATAAGAGCCCAGACTCATATAGCATTTCCCGGCAACCGCAACGCAGAGGGCGCCGTGCGCAAAAAGCTCAATCTGAACTAACCCGCCCCCAGGCCCCCGAATCTCCTCGTCGCGAATCGCTGACGATATCGCCTCAATCTGCTCAATCGTGAGTTCGCGTGCGAGGACCATGACATCGGCATAACGCGCATAAAAACGGACGGCACCCACATTCGAGACGTTGGCCTGCACCGAAATATGCACCTCCAGCTCCATCGAGCGCGCGCACTCAATCACCGCAATATCCGATGCAATTACGGCATCAACGCCCGCCGCTTTCGCCGCAGCGCAGATTTCAGGAATGGCTTCGAGCTCCTCGTCGTAGACAATCACATTGAGCGCGAGATAGGCCTTCACGCCGCACCAGCGGCAGATACGGACAATCCGCCGCAAATCGCCCAAGTGAAATGGACTCGCTGCGCGCGAACGCATGTTGAGTTTATCAACCCCGAAGTAGACCGAGTCCGCCCCTGCGCGGATCGCTGCGGCCAGCGCCTCATACGACCCCGCCGGTGCCATTAATTCAAATTTGGACGCTCTGTTTTTCATAAAGAGACGAGTACCTCAGTTGGTTGGCTCTATCCACAGATTGCGCAGATTTGCACTGATTCTGTCGGTGAAATCTGTGGACCAATCCAGCTTTTCGCAATTTTACGGATTCTTACCTCTGCATAACCCTGCAAAAGAGAGTACGGATTACCCTCGCCTATGGCCACAACATTTATTGCGTAGCCTTGGGTTCCTTCTTGGAACAAGCGTACAGCATTCAGCTCCAACAAAAAAGGCGGCCGTAGCCGCCTTTTCTAAACGCCGATCAAGCATCCTATTTCTTTGCCGCCTTCTTGGCAGGAGCCTTTTTAGCAGGAGCCTTTTTAGCGGCCGCCTTCTTGGGCGCTTCCACCTTGACCTGAACATCGCCATAGCGACTGTCTTCGCCCAGCATTTCTTCGATACGAAGCAGCTGGTTGTATTTGGAGATACGATCCGAGCGGCTGAGCGATCCGGTCTTGATCTGTCCGGCGTTGGTCGCCACAGCAATATCCGCAATGGTGGTGTCGGACGTTTCACCGGAACGGTGCGAAACGACGGCAGTGAAGCCCGCCTTGTGAGCCATTTCAATCGCGTCGAGTGTTTCCGTCAGCGTACCGATTTGGTTAACCTTGATCAGGATCGAGTTGGCGCAGCCTTCTTTGATCCCGCGAGCAAGGAATTTCACGTTGGTCACGAACAGGTCGTCACCGACGAGCTGACAGCGGTCGCCAATCAGATCGGTGAGGATTTTCCAGCCTTCCCAGTCTTCTTCGCTCATCCCGTCTTCAATAGAGTCAATCGGATATTTGGTGATCAGCTCTTCGAGATATTTAGCCTGCTCTGTGGAAGAACGCTTGGCGCCGGACTTGCCTTCAAACTTAGCATAGTTATAAACCCCTTTTTCGTAGAATTCGGAGGCGGCGCAGTCGAGGCCGATGGTTACATCTTTGCCCGGCTCATATCCGGCGTTCTTAATCGCCTTCATAATGGAGTCAAGTGCTTCTTCGGTTCCGCCGGAGAAGTTCGGAGCAAATCCGCCTTCGTCACCGACAGCGGTGGAGAGACCCTTGCCCTTAATAATGGCCTTGAGCGCATGGAATACTTCCGCACCGCAACGCAGACCTTCTTTGAAGGACGGAGCGCCGATCGGACGAATCATGAATTCCTGGAACGCGATCGGAGCATCGGAGTGCGAGCCGCCGTTAATAATGTTCATCATCGGAACCGGCAACGCTTTGGCATTGGTGCCGCCGATGTAGCGGAAGAGCGGAATACCGAGTTCGTCCGCCGCAGCGTGAGCCACCGCGAGAGAAACTCCCAATATCGCATTCGCGCCGAGGTTGGACTTCGTTTCGGTGCCGTCGAGTTCGAGCATCAGATTGTCGATGCCGACCTGATCGATCGCGTCCATACCGATGATCGCCGGAGCGATGATGTCGTTTACATTGTCAACGGCCTTTTCGCAGCCTTTACCGAGATAACGGGATTTATCACCGTCGCGCAGTTCGAGCGCTTCGTTTACTCCGGTGGAAGCCCCTGACGGAACAGCCGCACGGCCGGTTGCACCGGAATCGAGGGTAATGTCCACTTCGAGGGTCGGGTTGCCACGAGAGTCGAGAATTTCCCGTGCAAGTACATCAATAATTTCTGACATAACTAGTCTCCTATTTTGGTTTCAAACTACTACTGTGCGAAAATGAGGCGCGAATATAGAGCGACGCGCACGTGAAGGCAAGGAATCCTTTATTAGGAGTCCGTGGCGGGCGGATGCTTGTCTCAGACCTTGTCGCCGAGGGTTTGCCCGATGAGATTGCTGGCAACCGGAGGCTCTACTCGTCATTCTGGAGCGGGCCGTTCTGACTTCGGCCGGATTATACACATCAAAAAAAATAAGATCATCGAAAGGATGAAACCTGCCAAGGCTATATCGAAATACCAATTCAGGTATTGTGAGGACGAACCGGCGATATCGATGATCCCGCGCAGCGCCATTCCGACGCTCAACACCGCGACGCTGGTGTTGAGCGTATTGACAAAGACGCGATAGAGTGGGCGGCGGCGTACGTCGGGGATTTGATGTAGCAGGAAGTAGAAAACGGCTCCGATCAGTAAGACCAAATAGATGTTCGCCATGAAGCCGGATGTCACTCCATGGGAGAAGAGGGAGTAGACGAAATTGAACATCCAGGCAAAGAGACTTAATAATAGATACGTATAGGTGGTTCGAGTCGGTTTCCGCATCTTATATCCCCGCTATATAGATGATATCGCTTACTTGGCGTTCACGGACCGATCTTCCGTTTTCCGTCGGACGATTGATGACCTTGCCATTGTAGTACATCGTCGAGGAGCCGCCCCCATCCAAATTGTACGCGTTGATCGCCCCATGGTCGGCCATGACTTGCGCCAATTCGGGAAGGGTCATCCCATCGCTGAAACCAGTGCGTCCGTCGACGACAACGAAGATGTAATGGAGCGGTCCAACTTGACCGATGGCGGCGCGTGGATTGGCTTGCGCGGCCACCCAGGCTTGGGTGGTGGCATCGTTGGAAATCTCACCGTTTGAAACCAAGACTGGTCCAAACGAGAAACTCTGCGTTACGCCATCTGCAATCAACGACGAACCGGCGGTTTCGCCTTCCACCACGTACTTGAAGTCGCCGTTTTTATCGATGACCAGCGTCGTGTTATAGGAAGAATTGCTACGCGGGTTGTTACGATAGAAGAAACCGTTACGAATGTTACGCGATCTGCCACGATAGAGGACGTCGTTAGGCATGCTGCGCGGTATGTCGCGATAGAGGACGCCGTTACGAATGATCAAGCCCGTATCACGGAATCCATAGAAATCACCGTTGATCGCCAAGATCGCATTGTTGTTTTTGGCGATCGTCGAGGTATATTGAACGATGTTACGACCGAAGGTATTCTTCGCGAAAGCGGTTTTCAGATAGGCGGGGTTGCTGAGTTGGATATCCGCCACATAATAGGTCGCCCCATACTTCTCGTGGATACTTATTTTGATGGAGTTATCAATGACGGTTTGCGATTCGGTAGAGGAATCAGCATTCACATCGACAATCGTATCGATTGCACTTTCCTCCGGAGTCGTTTCGTAAACTGTCTGAATCGAGGTGACTTCGACCAAGGCATGCGGAATAACGAAGGCGTCCAAAAGGACGTAGGCCGAGGTGGTCACAAGAATCAATGCTGTAAATATGGCCCAAAGATAGGGGAACCGGATTTGTTTCATGCTATTCCTCATGGTTGAAAATCAAACGGCGTTGGATCAGGTAACTCAACACAAACAAGACCAAGTCCACTCCAATTTTTACGACCGGAGCATTCCATGTGAAAGTATGGGCGACGAATTTCACCGAATAAGCGCTTGCCAACATTTGAAAGCCGGCCAGCAGATAGTATTTGACGCCCTGAGACTTCCATCCGGCTTTACTTTTGAAGACGAGTTTCTTGTTCATGGCGAAATTGAAGTTCAACGAAACCAATCGAGCGACGACCGTCGCGACCAAGATCGGTTCGGAGAGTTTTGCAAAGACGAAGAGCCCGATCGTGAATAAGACCCAATCCAGCAGTGCCGAGGCGATCGAAGAGAATGCGAATGCGAAAATCTGTTTATAGATCCGTATCGAATCGGTGAACGGATCAAAGTGCGAGGAGGCGTTATTATCGGGATAGACGGTTTCGATCGTAACTTCTTCGATCCTGATTTTATATCGCTTGCAGTAAAGCAACATGTTCATTTCATATTCAAATCGCTCGCCCGGTACTTCGAGCAGTTTTTCCATCGACTTCCGAGAGAATGCCCGCAGTCCGGTTTGGGTATCCGTGAGTTTTTGTCCGATCAACAGGGAAGTGATGAAACGCGTGATCTTGTTTCCAACCCTGCTTTTCAGCGGAACATGACGTAAATCAAAGTTCCTTGAACCAAGCACTAAATGATCCGGCTGTGTTTGAAGGGCATCGATGACTTTCAGAATATCGGGAGGAGTGTGCTGACCATCCGCGTCGACCGTGATGCATCCATCGATATCGAGTTGCGATAAACCATGTTTCATTCCGGTTTTCAGGGCGCGACCTTTCCCTTGATTGATGTCATGTTTCAGAACGGTCACCCGATCCAACGTGGAAAGCCGTTCAAAAATAGATCGGCAGGATCCATCGCTTCCATCATCCACCACGATGATCGGATATGCGCATTCCATACGTAAAGTCTCCACGACGGAGATCAGTTTTTGATCAGGTTGATAGGCGGGAATTAAGATTGCGATGTTCATAGTGAATTTCCGAGATTTGATTATAACGTCAATAGTCCTGATTTATGGCAATCATTCAGCACTGCTCGACAAGCAGGAGTCGCAATCGGGCCCTTTACCTTGGAAGTGAAAGGGGTCGGAGAAAGGTATCGGTCCCGTAATCCAGCAAAAATGCGTCAATTCCGTTATTGCGGGACGGACCCGAATGGTTACGCCTCATTCGCAATCTATGCTCTGCTCGGCAGCACCCGATGCAGTTTCGGGTTCGATGTGAATCGAAACAAACGTAGCTTCGCCAACAAACAGCAGAGCAGCTCCGATGACCGCAGTTGCCAGCGTTTCATATTTCCCGTGACCGTAGTCATGCCCCTTGTCTGCAGGCTTGCCGACAAACTTGAAACCAACAAGCACAACGATGTCTGTTGCAAAGTCAGAAAGGGAGTGTATGGCATCGGCGACCATGGCCCCGCTGTGACCGACAACCCCCGAGAGCAACTTGAGAGTGGTTAAGACTAGGTTTGAAAAGAATCCCACCCACGTTACACGGTTGGCCTCTGTTATGCGTTCATTCACAGTTCATCCTGCGAAAAATCGATTAGCCAGAAACACCGATGGCGCCCCGTTATTAAAGTTCCTCTTTATCATCCATTTCAGCTTCAGCAGAAGTAAGGAGATGTTCCTTCATACGCCGATACCCGCTGAGAATGTCGGGGTATACGGTGCAAATGAGTGGATCCAAGGGGGTTTCCGAGAGTTTTGCAAGATGCCGGGAGCGCATTTGGCGGAACTGGTGTGTAATGGCCTCTCCGCGCGATCGGGCGGACACGATAATACCGGGCTTATCTTCACAGAACGCCTTGAATATGAACTTGTAATACTCGTAAACGGAGTCGTGCAATTCAAGGATGTCTTTCACTTCCTCCTCATCCAATGCCGTCTTGGCATTTTCAAGACGAAGTAATAGTTTTAAAATGACAACTACATAATCGCTGGCAGACTCGTATTCGTCGGCCCTTTTGATCTGTTCCTGCGTTTCTTTTGCGATCTTCGAGATCAGTCCTTGGGAGAGAAGCGCTGTAAGGAAAACAACCAGCTCCTGCTGCATTCGATCAAGATATTCTTCTTGGTTGAACAGGGTTTCAATTTTTTCCTTCCTGTTCTCGGTCGTTCCGGAAATAAGCTCTTGGAGCGTATTCATCATTGATCCGAGCACTTCGCCCATGCGAATTACTTCTCTTCGAGACTGCTCGATGGCGACAACAGGCGTCTCGACCAAACGCTTATCGAGCTTGACAAGGGCCCGTACCTTGCTGGGTTCTTGATCGACAAATGCATATTCCAAAAACCGTTTCAAATATTGAATAAACGGAATGAATGCAATCACCAGCAAGACATTGAAAATGGTGTGCGAAAGGGCAATTCGGGTTGCGATTTCCGCCTTCGGATGGATGATTAGCCCCAGCAGTTTTAAATACATGAAGAAAAACGGGATGGTCAGGAGAACGGCGAGAATTTTGATTGCAATATGGGCATAAGCGACCCTTCGTGCTTGGACTGAAGTGCCGAGTGACGCTAGAAATGCGGTGATGGTTGTCCCTATATTTTGGCCAAGAACAAGGGCCACCGATGTGTCAAAATCGATTGCTCCGGCACGCGCCAATGTAATTGTAATTGCGACGGTTGCTGAAGATGACTGAATAATTGCCGTTACCAGCGCTCCGATTAAAACACACTTAATGACGCCCCAGAATGAGGTTGGTGAAAAGCTGGCGAGGAGATATTTAAATCCCTCATGTTCTTTAAGAGGCGCTACCCCTTCTCCCATGAGAAACAAACCATAAAAAACCAACCCCAATCCCATAATCAGCATGGCAATAAAACGGTTACGTTCATTCCGGCTGAAAAGGTAGGAAAACCCGGATACGGCCGTTATTAAAAGGCCGTATTCAGTAATATTTATCGCCACAATCCATGCGGTGACCGTCGTTCCGATGTCTGCGCCAAGAATGACGCCGATCGATTGCTGAAGTGTCATAACACCGGCATTGACCAGCCCGATCAACATTACGGTTGTTACAGAACTTGATTGAATGATCGTTGTGACCACCAATCCCGCTCCGCACGCTGCAAAACGATTATCCGTAACCAGCGCGATCATCTTGCGCATTTTATCGCCGGCCACGGCCTGAATTCCATCAGATAGATATTTCATCCCTAGAAGGAATAAACAGAGTCCCCCAATACCTTTTGAGATCGTCTGGATAATATTGGCTATCAGTTCCAGTTGTTCTTTATCCATACTATGGATGCCTTTTCATTTGGGATAATATCCGTGATTATCCGATTTATGTACCCAGCCGAGGCTGATTCGCATTTGTTCATTTATCAACTATTTCTGTGAATCCAGTTATTCCGGACGGCAAGAACCCGAGTTGATTCAGGGAAACACTCTCCCCGAAATAACCTTGCAGCGGGAAAACTGCGCCAACCCAAAATCCCACTCGATAAAAAACGGACGGATTTTTAAGCATTGTGTTAGCGAATTACTAGGAAAAAGGGCAATGAATTGCCCCTCCGCAATGATACGATTGCTCAAATCCGAAGCACACATTCCAAAACCCGAAACAATCCACAAAAACTCAAACCGGAAAACAGCTTCGTGTCACCCATTTTGAGAATTGAGCCGCATTTAAATTAATAATTTGTTTCGGACCAAGATGATTTGCTAAACGCAGCCGCTTTTCGGTACTGTCTCCGTTCTTATTCGGCTTTTGTAAACAGACTGCATTAATCCGCGAACAACGGCATATATATGATGACATTACAGCACAGAAAACTCCGCTTCACCGCAGCATTGACCCTGCTGCTGATGGTCCACCTCTCGGCGCAAGCACAGGTGGCGATTGAAGATTCGGTGGTCAAGATTGTTAATCAATACAACAAGTTTAGCTGGTACACCCCGTGGGCATCGGGTGCCACGGGAAAGGGAACGGGCAGCGGCTTTGTTATCGACGGAAAGCGCATCATGACCAATGCCCATGTGGTGAGCGACTCCGCTCTGCTGCTGGTCTATTTTTACAACGATCCCACGCCCTACCCGGCCCGCGTAATCATGATCGGGCACGACTGCGATCTCGCCGTGCTTGAGCTTACCGATCCCTCGCGGCTGGATACTGTTCCTGCACTACAGCTCAAGGGACTTCCCTCGCTTCGCTCGCGCGTGGTGACCTATGGATATCCGACGGGCGGACAGCTGATTTCCAGCACCGTCGGCGTGGTCTCGCGTATCGAACCCCAAACCTACGTCCACGCCGGAGTCGGGCAATTTCTGGCGGTTCAGACCGATGCCGCAATCAACCCCGGCAACAGCGGCGGACCCGTTATTCAGGACAACAAGGTGGTCGGCGTCGCTTTTCAGGGTAATTCCAATCTCGAAAATATGGGCTTCTTTATTCCGATGCCGATTATCGAACATTTTTTGACCGACATTAAAGACGGCACGTACGACGGATTCCCCGCCTTAGGCCTCTTTTCCGCCAACCTTGAAAACCCAGCCGCACGGGCCTATGCCGGCATGAAAGAGAACGAAACCGGCGTACGGGTGGAAAACACCATGCGCGGCAGCGGCGCGGACGACGTATTGAAAAAGGGCGATATCATTACGGCGTTTGAGGGCTATCCTGTAGCAAACGATGGCTCCGTCAACTGGAACGGACTGCGGCTCAATTATGGTTTTCTTGGAGATTTCCGGCAGATCGGCGATTACGTGGAGCTCGACATCATCCGAAACGGAGAGCCGAAAAAAGTTCAACTTGAACTCAAAGGCTTTAATCCAACCCGCAACCAATCCAACCTGTATGACGTGCTGCCCAAATATTACATTTACGCCGGACTGGTTTATGCTCCGCTCAATCTTGAAGTCCTCAAAACCTACTCCAACAACTGGATCGCGGACGCTCCGCAAGAACTGGTTTATGAAAGCATTTTCCGCCCGCTGATTGAACACGACTTTTTTGACACCGACTGGGTGATTCAGATTCGTCGGCTCGACCACGAAGTCAACGTCGAAGAGTCACAGTATCTCTACTCCATTGTTGAATCGGTCAACGGCGTTCCGGTGCATACGCTGGAAGATCTGGCCAAAGCATTTGAGGAAAACACCGGCGACCAACATGTAATCCAATATCAGCAGGGAAACCGCATCACTGTGCTTGACCGCAAAAAGGCCGACGCCGCCCACCCAAAAATCCTGGAAAGTTACGCTATTCCAAAGGACCGCCGCCTATGAAAACGCCACTCGCAATCCTCTTTTTTATCGCCTCGCTCGTTTTAGGTGCAGTCGCCCGCCCGGACCATCCGCTCGAACAGCGACTCGTTACCGTACGTGTAACCTCCCAATCGTGGAACGAATATCGGCCGTGGCAGAAAAACAAACCGCTCACGCGCACCTTTATCGGAACAGTGATTCCCGGGAACCGCATCCTGATGCTCTCGCAGGACCTGAACGATGCCATGCTCATCCAAGTCGCAAAATTTGACCGACCGCCCAATCTCCCCGCCCGCATTGTCCATTGTGACCACCAAGTTGGATTGGCCATCATTACCGTAGACGAACCGGGCTTCTTCGACGATCTTGAGCCGGTCGAGATTGCTCCAGACACCGATTGAGAAAACTATTTTTGCGCCACCTGGAAATCGGGCCAGCTCTCTCTCGCGGCCTGCCGCTGGGCGTCAGCCTCGGTGTATGGTTCGGGCGTCCCTCATCTTGACTATGTCAAAATCAGCTTTATCACCGACCTTACCGGCGGCGGCTGGGGCGAACCCCTTTTCAGCGACGACCAACTTGTCGGCCTCTGCACTTCACAAAACGACAACACTGTGCGGGCGCTTTCTGCCGAGCAGATCAACGCCTACCTTTATGCCGTCGACCATAAATCCACCTACCCCGGTTTTGCTTGGCTGGGCCTCCGCTATCAACAGAACAAGGGCCCCGCGCAGGCGGCGTATCTTGGGCTGACCGGCGCACCCACCGGCGTCCGCGTCTGTTACGCCCTCCCCGGTTCTTCTGCTGAAGGGATTCTCAACCCCGACGACATCCTGCTTGAACTCGACGGACACAAAATCGACTCCCTTGGCGACTACGACCACCCACGCTACGGCCCGCTCGACGTCAGCCTCATTGCCAACGAAGGCCACTACGCAGGCGACATTATTCAGGCGAAAGTCCTGCGCGACGGAAAAGAGATCATGCTCGACATACCGCTGAAAAATGTGCCCCCGTCGGAGGATCTTATTCCGTCCGCGCGCATTAACACACCGCCTGCCTATCTGGTGGCCGGCGGATTTATCTTCCGGGAACTCGATATCCCCTACCTCGAAACGTGGGGCTCAGACTGGAAAAACACAATTCCGCCCGAGCTGCGCACGCTCTACTCCATGGGCATGGAATCGCCGAACCCCGAACAACGGCGGCGCTTTATTATTCTCGCCGATGTCTTTCCGGATGAATACAACCTCGGCTATCACGCCCTCGCTGATAATATCGTCAAAAGCGTCAACGGCTTCCCCATCGACTCGATTCGTCAAATGGAAGAGGCCTTTCAACACCCGCAGGAAGGCTTCCACGTCATCGAATTCATGCCCTCCTACTCGATGGAAAAAGTGATCCTGGACGCCCGTCAATTTGAGGCGGCCACGCAATCGATCATGGAAAAATATCAGATCCCTGAGCGTATCCGCATGAACCCGGAAACGGCGGCCACAGCACATCCATGAACCACGCCCTCTTTCGCCCGCCCGCCGAGGCGTACAGCCTGATCCTCCGCATTGCCGACGGCTGCCCGTGGAACCGATGCGGATTTTGCGGCATGTATAAAGAGGTTGATTACCGACTGCATACCGAGACAGAGATCGCGCAGACGATCGCCAAAGCCGCTCGAATGCAGCCGCGTGCCAAGCGGATATTCCTCGCCGACGGCGATGTAATGGCGCTCTCGTTTGAGCGGCTGAAAACCATTCTCGAAATGCTCGGCGCTCGTTTTCCGCGTCTTGTACGCGTCAACCTCTACGCGAATGGAAACTCCATTCTCCAAAAGAGCCCTGAACAACTCGAAGCCCTGCGAGCACTCAAACTCAACACGCTCTACATGGGGCTCGAAAGTGGAAATGAAACCGTACTGCGGCAGGCGCAAAAACGCGAAACCGCTGAAGAAATGATAACTGCAGGGAAACTCGCGCAGACCGCCGGGCTCAAAATGTCGGTGATGGTTCTTACCGGACTCGGCGGGCAGTCCGCTTCCACCGAACATGCGGTCGCCACTGCGGAGGCGCTGAACCGAATGCAGCCGAAACTGCTCTCCGCGCTGCGCGTAATCCCCATTCCGGGTACCGCACTTTATCAAGCCGAGCAAACCGGCACATTCCGTCAACTCACCGAAGTTCAGGCCGTTGAAGAACTCAAAGCCCTGATCGAAAAGCTGGAACTCGAGGCCACCGTCTTCCGCGCCAATCACTCCTCCAACATTCTTCCGCTCGAAGGACGCTTCCCAAAAGATAAGGACAACCTGCTCGCCACCCTCAACGCGCTCCTCGCCTCCGACCGTCTTGATGCTTTCTCCCCCGGCCCCCCACCGCTTTCGCTATAAAATGGATCTACCCCCTTTACTATCGGAACATTGCTGCATTAACATATATATTTGTGGACGAACTTGAAATTCCGCCA
>CAYOBH010000008.1:0-33920 GCA_964402125.1 uncultured Verrucomicrobiota bacterium | reverse complement strand
TTATTTACATGGGGTTATGCTAATGGATAGTTACATTTGTCCGGAGATGAGGTTCCCCAGTCAGTTCTACTCGCTGTTTTTTCTCGGCCTAAAAAACTGAAAGTCGCTTTCACTTTTTGATTTTCAGACCCGCTTTCGGCTGGTGTAATTCACAGCGTGAAGCGAGGCTCTTTGTTAAGAACTGCAGAGAAAACGGATTCAAACTCAGCAAAACCAATCGGGAAAAGGATTTCTCCGAGCTAACGGATGAAGAGATCCTGCGCATGGAGGATGCGATTCGAACTGCGTTTCTGGAGAATGGGTCTGCTCATTAATTACCTTGAAAATCCGGTTTACAAGACCGGATTTTCAAGGTAATAGAGGTGCATGATTGAACGAAGGAAAGAGCTGGAGATGCTGGCCGGACTGTTGGAACGGCACCGGGTGGTCGGTATCATCGGTGCCCGACAGGTTGGAAAATCCACTCTGGTGAATGAATACATGAAAACCGCCGGGCAGCCGTTCCATGTGTTTGATCTGGAGAACCCGGATGATCTGGCCCGGTTGGCGGAACCAATGCTGGCGCTTAAAAACCTGTCCGGCATCGTGGTCATTGATGAGGTTCAGCGCCATCCGGACCTCTTTCCTGTTTTGCGGGTGCTGGCGGACCGAACGCCAAGTCCGGCCCGGTTCGTGATTCTTGGAAGCGCTTCGCCGGAGCTGCTGCGACAGAGTTCGGAAACCTTGGCCGGTCGGATCTATTACCACGAGCTTGGCGGTTTTTCCCTGGAGGAGGTTGGCATCGAAAACGCGGAGAGGCTTTGGTTTCGCGGCGGCCTTCCGCGTTCGTTTTTGGCCCGGTCGCAAAAGGAAAGCTTTGAAAATCGAACAGGGTATATCCGCACGTTCCTAGAAAAGGATCTTCCGCAATTGGGGATCGGTGTGGGCGCAGCAACAATGCGCCGGTTTTGGACCATGCTGGCTCATTACCACGGCCAGACGTGGAACTCCTCCGACCTGGCGCGGTCGTTCGGAGTGGCGGATACAACCGTCAGGAACTATCTGGACCAGCTTACCTCCGCATTGGTTGTGCGGCAATTGCTGCCGTGGCATGAGAATATATCCAAGCGACAGGTCAAGTCCCCCAAGGTCTATATTTCGGACAGTGGAATCTTCCATGCGCTTCTCAATCTGCCGGAACCTGCCGATCTGGAGGCGCATCCCAAATGCGGAGCCTCGTGGGAGGGGTTCATCATGGATCAGGTGATCCGGCACATGGGTGCGCGCCCCGAGGAATGCTATTTCTGGGCAACCCATGCCGGTGCGGAACTCGACCTTCTGATCGTCCGCGGGCGCAAACGGCACGGCTTTGCGATCAAGCGCACGTCCGCGCCCCGAGTCACGCCATCCATGCGACATGCGTTGAACGACCTGAAGCTAACCCAATTGGATGTCATCCATGCGGGGGATCATACGTTCCCTCTTGCCGAGGGAATCCGCGCTGTTTCCATGGCTGGCCTTCTTCAGGATTTAACGCCATGGTAGGGAAGCCGTTCACAAGAGCCGCGCGGCTGGTGAACATTGCGGCGATTTAATCCCCATTATTCGATTGCCGACGGCACGGTTTATCGTTTGGATAGGGGACGATAAAAAACCAATTTATTTAACAACATGGAGAGGCACCCCTTTTCAAATGAGTGCACAAGAAGAAAACAACAACGTCGATGAAATGGAAGTCGTAGCTGAGACGAAGAGTGTGCCGGATATTCTTCCGGTTATGCCGCTGAATAACTTTGTTCTTTTTCCTCACATGGTCGCCCCGCTGGTGATTACGTCCGACGAATCCAAAAAACTGGTCAGGGAACTCTCTAAACGTACACCGCATTTCATCACCGCGCTCCAGCGCCGAGACGAGCTCGACGAAGCGCACCTCACTGCGGACGACGTCTACAAAGTCGGCTGCGTGGCTCGGCTGATCAAGACCCTCGTTTTTCCTGACGGTTCAACCCACATTCTTGTCGAAGGCCTTTCGCGCTGCGAGCTGGAAGAGCTGCTCAACGGAGAAGAATATCCGACCGCGCATTACCGCATGGTCGAAGAGATTGCCGAAGAATCGATCGAGCTTGAAGCACTGGAACGCAACGCTTCCGAAAGGTTTCAACAGATTGTGACCATGTCGCCCAATCTGCCTGACGAGCTGGCTATTGCCGTTTTTAATATGGACTCGTCCGCACAGCTCGCCGACCTGATTACCGCCAATCTCCCCATTTCGATCGAGGAGCGCCAGCGCCTGCTGTCCGAAAACTCGGTTGCGGTGCGTCTTGAGCGCCTGATGGAACACCTGAACCGCGAGCAGGAGGTGCTGAAACTCGGCAACAAAATCCAGAGCAAGGTTCACGAAACCTTCTCCAAAACCCAGCGCGAAATTTTCCTGCGCGAGCAGCTCAAAACCATTCAGAAAGAACTCGGCGAAACCGATCAACAGGCCGCCGAAATTCAGGAGCTGGAGCAAAAACTCAGCGAGGCCAAACTGCCGAAAGAAGCGGCCGCCGCAGCCGACCGCGAACTCCAGCGTCTAAAAGCGATTCCCGCTGCGTCGCCCGAGCACGGCGTTATCCGCACTTATCTCGACACCATCGCCGAGCTGCCGTGGAGTAAGAGCACCGAAGACGATATCGACATTATCGCCGCAGAAAAGATCCTCGATAAGGATCACCTTGGTCTCGAAAAGGTCAAGGAGCGCATTCTCGAATATCTCTCCGTCCTCAAACTCAAGAAGGACATGAAGGGCCCGATCCTCTGTCTTGCAGGACCGCCCGGCGTCGGTAAAACCTCGCTCGGACGATCCGTTGCGCACGCATTAGGACGCGAATTCGTCCGGATATCGCTCGGCGGGATGCACGATGAATCCGAAATCCGCGGACATCGCCGCACCTACATCGGCTCTATGCCCGGGCGCATCATTGAAAATCTGCGGCGGTGCGGAACCAACAACCCCGTATTCATGCTCGACGAGATCGATAAGGTCGGTACCGATTTTCGGGGCGATCCCGCCTCCGCGCTGCTGGAAGTGCTCGATCCCGAACAAAACTGCGCATTCAACGACCGCTATCTTGATGTCTCGTTTGACCTCTCGAAGGTACTTTTCATCACCACCGCCAACCAGCTCGACACCATTCCGGGTCCGCTGCGCGACCGTATGGAAGTCATCCGTATTCCCGGCTATACACTGGAAGAGAAAAAGAAAATCGCCCAGCGCCACCTTGTTCCCAAGGCGATCAAGGAGCACGGGTTAAAGCGGACACAGATTATATTTGAGCCGGAAGCGCTTGAAGGCATTATTTCCGGCTATACCGCCGAGGCCGGCGTTCGTAACCTTGAACGTCGAATCGCCGCTGTATGCAGGAAGGTTGCGCGCGGCGTGGCCGAAGGAAAAACCCGACCGACAGAAATTACAGCGCATAAGCTCAAGAGCTTCCTCGGCCCGGTCAAAGTGGATCGAGACGTGGCCGAAAACAAAGCGCTGCCCGGCGTCGTGACCGGCCTCGCATGGACTCCCGTCGGCGGCGACATTCTCTTCATCGAAGCCACTCGCATGTCCGGCAAAGGCGAACTCATTCTTACCGGGTCGCTCGGCACCGTCATGAAGGAATCCGCCCGCGCCGCGCTCAGCTACCTGCGCGCCAACGCCGCGACCTTTAAGCTCGACGAAGAGCTGATCGCGAAGAGCGATATTCATCTCCACGTGCCCGCCGGCGCTACGCCCAAAGACGGCCCGTCCGCCGGTGTCGCGATTTCGCTGGCCATGCTCTCGATGCTGATCAACAAACCCATTCGCCCCGATCTGGCCATGACCGGCGAAATTTCCCTGCGCGGACGCGTGATGCCCGTGGGCGGCGTCAAAGAAAAGGTGCTCGCCGCCGCACGCGCCGGGATTAAACACATTCTGCTGCCAGAAAAAAACAAGGTCGATCTGGAGGAAATTCCGAACGAAATAAAGGCGACCCTGTCATTTAAAACCGTTAAGAATGTGGATCAGGCGCTGCGCTATGCGCTGAAATTATCAGAAAAGGAGGCAAAATGATTTTACGGCAGAAATATTTTCGACGCTCCGAAGCTGAGAATCATTCTGCCATTCAATTATTCTGCCGGATTGATTTGTCAAAGAAGGATGCTTGAAATGAAAAAATGGCTGTCGCTCATTGTTATCTTTGCCGCTGTTATCAGCGCTCATACCCAAACCCCGACCGGCGACGATATCCTCCGATATGTTCGCGAAAATTTACCCAACGAACCGCTCAAGCTGACCGGCTCGCTGAAGGTGAAAGCCAAAAACGGATTTACCAGCGCCAACATTCCAACGGTGATGGAACTCGACTGGGGCGCCGCCGCACCGACCGCCGTATACCGCCTCGGAGAGCCCGGCAGCAAAGACTATGAGCAGCTCACCATCACTTGGAATAATGAAAAGCCCAGCTACGGCTTCTCCAATTCAAAAAACAAGCCGACCGACACGGTTTTGAATACGGGCATCAGCTGGTCCGATCTCAGCTTTTCGGTTCTTTGGTGGCCCAATGCCAAACTGACCGGCGAAGAAACAAAGATTCAGCGCGACTGCTACGTGGTTGAAGTGCCCGTGCCTGACTCTAAAAACACCATGCGGCTATGGATTGAAAAGGATATGGGGATGCTCCTTGAGGCCCGCACCCTCGATTCCAAAGGGAAAGAAATCAGCCGACTCAAAATTATAAGTATCAAAAAAATGGAAGAGATGTGGGTCGCGAAAGATCTAGAACTGACCGACCAAAAAACGGGCTCAAAAACGACCTTAGTCATCAACGATCTCGAGTGGATCAACGGCCCGCCAACCGCTGAAAAAGAGCTGACCGCCGAAGAAGAGCTGGTCGCTGAAGAAGAACCGACCGCCGAAGCCTTCGCTCCTTCCGAATCCGTGAACAAACTCGCCTTCGATCTCTACCAAAAGTTTGCGGCGCAAAATGACGGCAACCTTTTCTTTTCGCCCTATTCCATCTCGTCTGCGCTCGGCATGACCTATGGCGGCGCGCGCGGCGAAACCGCCACGCAAATGAACAACGTCCTTCATTTCGGCGGCCCCGACGCGACCCATCCCGCTTTTTCCCACCTGCGCAATACGCTGGCCGGTATCGAGAAAAAGGGCGGCGTCCAGCTGTCTGTCGCCAACGCCCTCTGGCCGCAGCAGGATTATTCCTTCCGCGACGAATTCCTTGAACTCACAAAAAAACAGTATGGCAGCGAAGTACGGCCTGTTGATTTTGCGAACACGGAAGCTGCCCGTCAGGCCATCAACACCTGGGTGGAAGATCAGACGAAAGACAAGATCAAGGACCTGATCGGCGAAGGCGTGCTTGATTCGCTTACCCGCCTCGTTCTCGTCAACGCCATCTATTTCAAGGGCGACTGGGCCAGCCAGTTTGATGCCGAAGCCACGCGCGATGCCCCGTTCCATCTGACCGAAGAGAAAAGCGTCCAAGTGCCCATGATGTTGCAAAAGGCCGATTTTGGTTTTGCCGAAACGGATGATTTCGAGGCGCTGGAACTTGCCTATGATGGCGGCGATCTTTCCATGCTCATTCTTCTGCCCTCGAACGGCAACACGCTGGGTTCAATCGAACAAAAGCTTTCCCCGGAGATCCTTTCCGGGTTGTCGTTCCGCAAGCAGGACCTAGTCGTTAACCTGCCGAAGTTTAAACTCGAATCGTCGTTTGACCTTGGCGATACCTTGCAGCAGATGGGCATGAAAGATGCCTTTTCGGATACGGTTGCGGACTTTTCCGGCATGGACGGCACACGCTATCTCTTCATCAGCGCGGTGATCCATAAGGCGTTTGTCGAGGTCAACGAAGAGGGGACCGAAGCCGCAGCCGCAACCGCCGTTGTCATGAAGCTTCGTTCCATGCCTGCACCGCCTAGACAATTTACCGCCGACCGACCGTTTCTCTTCTGCATCCGCGAAAATACGACCGGCACGATCCTTTTCATGGGTCGCGTAACGAATCCGGAAGCGTAAACACACCGCGTTCCCGTTTAAACTAAAAGAGTGCTTTTCCCGTGCATCAGGAGCGCAGGATGGCTAGGGTGTGCGCTGATTTTGCAGAGGAGATGTATGGGCAGAGAACTTAAAGTCGGGATGGTGTCGCTGGGCTGCGCAAAAAATCTGGTGGATGCTGAAGTGATGATGGGCAGTCTGGGCGAAGCGGGAATGGCGATTACCGCCGACGCGGCGGATGCCGATGTGCTGATTGTGAATACCTGCTGCTTCGTCGACGATGCCAAGGCGGAGAGCATCGGCACGATTGAGGAGTTGATTGAGGAGCGCCGCAAGCACGGGCGCCGCCGACAGAAAATTATTGTGGCGGGCTGTTTGGCTCAGCGCTATGCCGAGCGCCTTCCGGAGCAGCTGCCGGAGGTAGACGCCTATATTGGCCTCGATCAGGTCGAGAGTGTGGCCGGCATTATTCAGGAACTGATGACGAAGAATTGTGCGAAGGGCGTCTCCTACGTTTCTTCAGCGTCAAAATATATTCCGAGCCACGAAACACCGCGACTGCGCCTGACCGATGCGCATAGCGCATACGTGAAAATTGCGGAGGGCTGTAACCATCCCTGTTCTTTTTGTGTGATTCCAAAGATTCGCGGACGCCATCGCAGCCGCGCTCAGGCGGATATTGTCCGTGAGGTGAGAAGTCTGGTTGAGCAGGGCTGTAAAGAGATTAACCTGATTTCGCAAGACACGACCTACTACGGTATGGACAAGTGGGAAGGAAAAAGCGCCACGCCGCGCAGCGGAGTCGATTCTTCACGCGGCGAAAGTTTAACCACGCTGCTGCGCGAACTGGACGCCATTGAAGGCGACTTTTGGATCCGGCTGCTCTACACCCACCCGGCGCATTGGAGCATCGAGCTGATGGAAACGATCGCTGCGAGCAAAAAAGTTGTGCCTTATGTTGATATTCCGCTTCAGCATATTTCCGACAACATGCTCTCGGCGATGCAGCGCGAAACCGACGGCGCCTACATCCGTAACCTTATTCGCCAAATGCGCGAAAAGATTCCCGGTCTCGGCATTCGCACCGCGTTCATTGTTGGTTTCCCGGGCGAAACCGAGGCGGATTTTCAGGAGTTGGTTGAGTTCTGTGAAGAGTTTCGTTTTGAGCGTGTCGGTGTGTTTGAATATTCCAGAGAAGAGGATACCCGGGCGTACGACATCGAAGCGGGCATGGTCGACGACGATACCCGTCATGACCGCTGGGATAGGCTGATGCGCCGACTCTCCGAGCTGGCCGTGGAAAACAATGAAACGTGCGTCGGTAAAAAGCTGCGTGTGTTGGTCGATGCGCCCGGTGTAGCCCGCTCCGTCTGGGATGCACCGGAGATTGACTGCAATGTTTTTGTGGACGATGAACTGTTGGTCGGCACATTTGCCGAGGTCGAAGTCGTTGATGTGGAAGGCTATGATCTGGTCGGGGAATAGCTCGGAAGTATCGGTTGTTTTAGATTCTTATTTCTGGTGGATTTCGCGCGCGATTGTAGTAGCGTTCAAAAGTCGAGATTTTGAGAAGAAAGGTCGATACAACAATGGGTGCGCACGTATTGCTCATAGAAGATAATTCAGCCATGGCGACGTATGTTACCGGCGGGTTGCGTGCTGAAGGTTATGCGGTGGATCTCGCGACATCGGCGGAAGAGGCCATCTGCTGCATCAACGATTCTGAATATGGGTTGGTTATCTGCGATGTCGGGCTCCCCGGTATGACCGGATTTGATCTGGTTGAGCAACTGCGGAAAACGGATGAGCGCACGCCGATTCTTTTTCTGAGCGCAAAATCACTGGTCGATGACCGCATTAAGGGGCTGCAGGTAGGGGCGGATGACTATTTAACCAAACCATTTTCCTTCGCGGAGCTGTTGGCCCGCTGCGAGGCACTCATGCGACGCAATCGCCCAGAAGAAACTTTAGGAACCGAACTGCGCGTTGCGGATTTGCGACTGGATCTAGTGCGGCACAAAGCGTATCGCGGTTCGGTCGAGATTTGCCTCCAGCCGCTGGAGTTCAGGCTGCTCCATTATATGGCGCACAACAAAGGGAAGGTGCTCTCCAAAACGGAAATTATGGAGCAGATCTGGGACCTGAATATTGAGCCGGAGACCAATGTGGTCGAGGTGCGTATGCACCACCTGCGCAATAAGGTGGATAAGCCGTTTGGAATTCCGCTGATTCATACCGAACGCGGAGAGGGTTATATGTTAGAAGATCGGTCGGCGTTGTCGGAAGATGAAGATGAAGATGAGGGTCGATAGTTCAGAGCCAAGCTCTCAAAACAGAATGAATTCCGCGGATAACGATTAATTTTTAATGGATAACTAGAAATCGAAAAACCGCAAAATATGCAATTTCCTTGAAAGGGAGGTATCATGGCAAAAAAAACAGTGGTCGTTGAATCGACGCTAAACGAAAAATTTGTGATCGAATCCGACATTCGCGGACATCAAATCATAATTGACCAGCCAACCAATGCGGGCGGCAGCGATACCGGGCCGACTCCATTGGAACTGCTTTTTGCCTCGCTGGCGGGCTGTATCGGTTCGATCGGCCGGATTGTTGCTATGCAGAAACGAATTCAACTGCGCGGCTTGCGGATTACGGTCGAGGGCTCGCTCGATACCGATGGACTGCTGGGTAAGCCGATCGACGGTCGCGTCGGGTTTGAAGGCATTACGGTCAGTGTCGATGTGGATGCGGATATGAGCGCGGAAGAAAAGGAAGCCTTTATTCACGAGGTAGACCGCCGCTGCCCGGTTTCCGAAAATCTCATGAATGCCACGCCGGTGAACGTGAAGCTTGCATGAGGACGGCAGTGAACGCCATCACATCGGAAAAATGAGGATGACTATTCGAGATTGTTTAAACCGGGCCGCCGAAGAACATCCGGAGCGGATTGCGTTGCGCTTTAAACAGTGCGGACACTGGCAAACCACGACCTATAAAACGCTGCGGGAGCGTGCATGGCACGTTTCCCAAATGCTGGCTCAACTGGGCGTCGGTGCGGGCGACCGCGTGGCGCTTTGTCTGGAGAATGCTCCTGAATGGTTTGAAATCTACTATGGGATCGTTGCGCTCGGTGCTATTGCCGTTCCGGTCGATGCGAAGCTTCGGGAACAGGAGCTGGCGCATATCTTTCACGATGCCGGAGTGTCGATCGTTTTTTGTGCCGTCAACAAGCTCCCGGTGATCGACGAAATTTCTACGCGAACCTCTTCCTTAAAATCAGCCATCGTGTTGAGGGGCGATGCTTCGCCGGCGAGCGAGCGAATTTCGTGTTTTGCATACGAGGCGCTCTGGGAAACGGTCTCGTCGGCCGCGATGCAGCCCGGTCGGGCATTTGATTGCGACGGCCCGAGCGCCTCGTCTCCAGCCTCGCTGATTTATACCTCCGGCACAACCGGTCGACAAAAGGGGGCGGTGCTCACACATGGAAATTTTTTGGCCAATGTGTCCAGTATTGTTCAGGCCATTCACGTGCGCTCGACCGATAATTTTATGCTGGCTCTCCCGCTGCACCACGCGTTTGCTTTCACCTGCAATCTGCTGGTTCCGCTGTATGTCTGCTGTGAAGTGAGCCTGGTTGAAAACCTTCGCTCCATTAAAGCGAACATGGCGGAATGTTCGCCGACGGTTTTGCTGACGGTGCCGCTGCTGCTCGAAAAAATGCTGGCGCGGGTGATGGACGGTGTGCAGGAAAATTTTGCGGCGCGTTGGATGTTCCGGCTTGGGCTGGCTAAAGTGATCGGATACAAAGTGTCCGCCGGAATGGGCGGAGCGGTGCGGCTGGTGGTGTCTGGCGGTGCGCCGATTTGCCCCGTTACGCTGGAAACCTGGACCAAGTTGGGTATTCCGGTGGTGGAGGGCTACGGCATCACCGAAACCGCTCCAGTGCTGTGCGTTAATCCGCCGGAGGCCCCGCGTATCGGGACCGTCGGCCCGCCGCTGGGCGGCATTGAAATCAGGATACACGAACCGAATGCCGACGGCGTGGGCGAGATTGTGGTGCGCGGTGATAATGTGATGCAGGGCTACTATAATCACGCCGAAGAAACCGCCCAAGTGCTGATCGACGGCTGGTATTATACCGGTGACCTCGGTTGCTTCGACGATGCGGGTTATCTGATGATTAAAGGCCGCAAAAAAAGCCTGATCGTCAACCGCGAGGGGAAAAATATTTATCCCGAAGAGGTGGAGCTGCAGGCGATGCAAAGCCAGTATGTGCTCGAATGTCTGGTGCTGGGCTACTGCGACTCCGGTGAAGATCCCGGCGAGCGGGTGGGGATGATTGTCGTTCCGGACCAGCAGGTTTTCGACGAGCTGGAAAATGCCGAGGGGCGCTGTTTCTCCGAGGCGGAGATTGAGAAGATCGTGCGCGACGATGTGCGCGCGCAGATGGCACATCTTTCGGAGTATAAGCGTCCGCGCCGCATTGAGGTCCGCTTTGAGGAGTTTGAAAAATCCGCCACGCAGAAAATTAAACGCTACCTTTACGCGGTGAATACGGCGTCCGAAGTCTGATGTGGAGAATATACCACAGGGAAGAGCCCCTTGTTTTCTAATCTTTGTTTCTCTCGTTTATTCTGTTTGGCCAGCAAGCATTTGGGCATGTTCTGTGTATTTGATCGTTGACGGAATATGGAGCGCAGTCTTAGTCTGTCGCGCATGAACGGAATTATACGGATTTTATGGGTTGTAGGGGTTCTTGTTCCCTTGATGTGCGCTACCGTTTCGGCGGAGACGCGAGAAGAGCGAAAACTGCGGATTGAGCGCAAATATCTTTTTCTGCAGCAGGAGGTTGTTCAGTTAAATCTGGAGCAGCCGGATGATCCGGACGAAGACCCTTTGGGACGAGACCCGGATTTTAGGGCGAGTTCCAACGAAAGTCTGGTTTCGGGCTCCGGAATGGTTCGTCGGCCATCGGGTGCACCCGTTCGCCGGGCAACAGGCTTTGAAGAGACCGAAGAAGAATACGACCTGTTCGGCGAAACGTCGGGCGGTGATGTCACTGCGGCGGACCTGCGGCGGCAAAAGCTGGATGATAACTGGCAGCGGCTGATGGATGCTCAGCGCACCCGCAGCACAGAGCGCAGTCCTTCCTCTGCCTACGGTTTATCCCCTTACTCTTCTGGTGCTTCTAGTGGCTCTGCCTATTCGTCCGGATACTCTTCGCTTTCGCAACCGCAGACTGCGTCCCCGTCTGCATTAGGTTCCCTGAATTCACTGGGACGCCCGATGTCTGGTACCACGGCGAGCGCTCTAGGTGCAACCCGCACTACAACGCCGGGGCTTCCGGCCTCATCATCTGCTTGGTCGACCTCGTCGGGAAGTTCTTCTGCTCCGTCGGGCGTTTCGCCGACCCGGAGTACGACGCCCCGCACCACCACGACGCCATCGTCCACTCCTTCTACAGCAAGCGGATTCCGTGGAACGGACGGCGCTTCTCTTTTGGATATTTAGGTCATTGCGCAGGAAAAAACATTGATCACGCGGTTTTACAGCCAGAGGGAGAGCGCTCCGCTATCAACGGAGGTGAAAGATGACTAACACCGTTTTTATGAAGTTGGGTTATTCCGGCATCTTCCTTTTGGTGATTTATCTCCTCTTTCATCTGTTGGCGCGCTCCGCCCGAAAAACGCAGGAAAAACTCGGCATCCGCCGCTCGCGCTATTTTGCCATGCGTCGGCTGCTGTCACTGGCCGCGATTCTGACGGCTATTGGCGGTCTGATTTTCATTTGGGGCCTCACTCTGAAAAATGTCTGGGTAGCGGTTTCAAGCGTACTGGCGGTGGTTGCGATTGCCTTTTTTGCGGTTTGGAGCTTAGTCGGCAATATTCTGGCTGGTATCATCCTCTATTTTACGTCGCCATTCAAAATCGATGATGAAATTGAAGTTTCACCGGATTCCATTCGCGGGCAGGTTGTGGCGATCAATACGTTTTATACGGTCCTGATGGATGACGAAAAAAACTATGTAAACATCCCCAACTCCATGTTTTTCCAGAAATATATCCGCGTCAAAGCCCGCGCCTCAAAAGGGAGGGGTGAAGACAGTGCAGTCTCAGAAAATGAGGATTGAGCGAGCATCTTCTCATGCATCGTGCTGATGCAGAAACGCGCGGATTTGATCGACGACTGTTGAAAAATGGTGTGCTGCCAGCGCGTGGCCACTGCGGTCGATGAGTTGGAGTTGACTCTCCGGCAAATGTTCATGCAACCACTCCGTGGCTCCGCAGGGAATAATCCGATCTTCGCGTCCGTGCATCAGCAAGACGGGAATCTCGATCTCTGCAACCTTTTCGCGAACGTCGGAGGTCAAGAGATATTCCAGACCCTCCACCAGATCGCGGAACGCCGATTCCGTTACGGTTTCCGCGTTCCGAAATTGAGTGCTTTGTCTGCTTTCGCGCTGCGGATAGTGGACGTTCTTGAAAAACTCGTTGAGTACGGCGGCGGGGTCGCGCTTGAGCTGAGCGATCATGCGGCGCAGAATTCGCTCCGGTGTTCCGTGCGGGTAATCTTCCGTTGTGCAGAATCGGGCGGTCGAGGAGAGCAGAACCAGTTTCTTGCAGGCGGTCGGCAGCAGTTCCATCGCCAGAATGCCGCCCATTGAACCAGTAACGATAAAATCAGAATCGGGAATTGCACGCTCGCGCAGCACCTGTGCGCCGGTCAATAGGGTAACTTCAAAGCGCTCCGCAAGGGCATCGCCCAGCGGCTTGATCGCTTCAATTCCATGCGCCCAACCGGATATGACGAGTAAAGAATCCATTATTCACCACGAAGACACGAAGCGCACAAAGTTGTATCCTGAAATATGCAGTTGAAAACCCGATTTAAATTAGCGTTCATTGACGTTTATTTGCGGTTAACTACATTTCATGAATACATCGTCGGTCTCTTGGAGATCTTCGTATCCTTCCTTTCTTTGTGGTTAACTTGTTACTGTTGAGATAATCGATTTTGCGGCGCGTTCGAGATCGTCGACATGATGCGCCAGCGTAATGGAAATGCGCAGGCGCGCAGAACCCGCAGGGACCGTCGGAGGGCGAATGGCGGCGGCAATAATGCCCCGCTCGCGCAGTTTCTGCGACATGGCAACGGCCTTTGTGTTGTCGCCGATCACGATCGGGATGATCTGGCTTTGGCTCTGGAGTGTATCGAGTCCGGCGTCGTGGAGGATGGATCGGAAATAGTTGGCGTTGGCCTGGAGAATATTGCCGAGGTGGGGCGAAGCGTCCAAAACGTCCAGTGCGCCTAGTGCGGCGCCGACAACGGCGGGCGGCGGAGCCGTGGTGTAAATGAACGCCCTCGCAGAATGTACAAGCAGGCTGCGCAGGTTTTCTGAACAGGCGGCAAATCCGCCAAAACCCGCCAGCGCCTTGCTTAGTGTGCCCATTGAAACCGTCACCGACGACTCCAGTCCATATTCGCGGATCAGGCCCGCGCCGTTGGGGCCGAAGGTGCCGGTGCTGTGCGCCTCGTCAATCATCAGCATGGCGTTGTAGCGCTCGGCCAGCGCGGCAATTTCCTTCAGCGGAGCAATATCGCCGTCCATGCTGAAAACCGATTCGGTGATGATCAGCTTGCGACCTTCGGCGCTGGCATACTGCTTCAGCCGCGCCTCCAGCGCAGCGGAATCATTATGCGCAAAGCGAACGAGCTTGGCCTCGCTCAGCCGACACGCATCAATCATACTGGCGTGCACCAGCTTGTCGGCAAAAACAAGGTCGCCCCGCCCGGCGAGTACCGGAATAACTCCGGCGTTGGTCATATAGCCCGTTCCAAAAACGAGCGCCGAAGGGAATCCCTTCTCCCGCGCCAGCCGCGCCTCCAGCTCCTCATGGATCGGCAGGGTGCCGGTTACCAGTCGCGATGAACCCGCACCGATGCCGTATTGCTCCAGCGCTTCGCGGGCACGGTCAATCACGTGGGGGTGATGCGCGAGGTCGAGATAGTCGTTGCTCGAAAAATTGAGCACTTCGCGCCCGTCGATGGTCAGCTTTCCGCCGGCATCGGGATAGGCGCGCGCCGTTCGTTCCAGTCCACGGCTTTTGGCCTCGTCGAGTATTGATTGAATCCAGTCTTCACGCATCCCGAGACTTTTACCGAGTTCATGATCCAGCGCAACCCCGAAAGAAAAATTAGAGCATTTGCGCGAAATCACTCGATTACGGGATTGGGACCTTCAGTTCATTTTTCGAGATCGGCCACGTCAAGCCGTCCGCGCGATGCGCAGACGGCTTTGGGTTTGCCTTCGCTATTCCGTGGCCGGCTGTTTTTCTGTCTGAAGCGCTTTAATCGCCGCGTGTTCCAGCAGAAAGGCACGGCGTTTGGCCGCGAAGCCGAGAATTCCATCGCCGGCGGGATCAAGATTCACCTGCTTGCGATAGTTTTCATAGCTTTCGAGTTTCCGTGTGTCCTTCTCAATCTCGGCGTTGATCAGTTTGTCATATTTACTGATCATGGGGCCGAGCACCTCGGGATCCAGCCACTTTTCAGCGATTTCCTTCACATACTGGAGGTATCGGGTGCGGAGCTCGGGGACCGCCAGCAGGCGCGAAGCGAGAGGTCGGTCAGCCCGCTCGGCCACCACCAGCGGATCCAACGTTGTACCGCCGGCACCAAACCCTCCACCAAAACCGCCGCCGCCACCAAAACCGCCTCCACCAAAGCCTCCACCGCCGCCACCAAAGCCGCCACCGCCGCCAAAGCCGCCGCCAAATCCAGCGCTCTCGTCGATCAGGACTTCATTAGTATCGTAGGGCAGGATATGGAACATGCCGTCGGGATCGAGATAAATCATATAGTCGCTCGCCCGGGTCCAGTAGCCGTCGCTGTTGACCAGCACATTTTCCAGCGCGAGGAACCGAAGCGCTCCATCTATATCCAGTATCTTTCCCAGCTTAGATACCACCTCATCGGGCTTGACGGCATCCAGCGTTTTGCACAGCTGGATCAGACTTGCCCACGCCTTGTCATCCTCCTTCGATTTCAACTCATAAACTTCCCGGTAGGCCGCGATATCCTCTCCCATATCGTTCAGGGAGCCGCGAGCGTTCGGATTGCCCGGGACTTTCCAGCGACTGCCCTTTTTGGTATCAAAGTGCTCCTCGAGAAATAGTTTATCCTGCTGCTGCATGTTCACATAGATGCCCCAGCTTTCGCCGTTAACCACCACCCGCACCCAGTTAACCTTGGCCATGGGGAGATATTGCCCCTCGATCTCTCCGCTTAGGACCGCACGCATCAAACTGGCATCGCCATTCGCATTGAGCAGGTTGAGGTTCTGGTATCCGCCCAGGTTCTGTTTTGAGTCTGCCATATCCATTTCGATTCCGAACGAACGCTTGGAGCCCCGAGAGACCATCATGTACGACGAATTGCCGCGAAATTTCACGCCGACATTGGGATAGGTTTTTCCATCGACGACCAAGGTTGCTGCCACCTTTACGTCGGTGTACCGAAAATCTTCCAGCTCCTCTTCCCAATCGTCGTTTTCAAAAGTCAGGAAGAGGGTTCGTATGATCGTCTGATCGTAGAACGGAGCGTCTGGATACTTCTCGACATCGTCCGGGCTCAGGGCGATTCCCGCTTTCGGAGTTCCATTTCTATTTCCGAATCCACCCGGCATGCCCATCATCCCTCCACGGTTTCCCTGCGAGCCCGCCTTCAACGCGGCCCGTGCCGTGGCGCGCTCCTCGCTGTTCAACCAACCGTCTTCGTTCAGGTCATACTTCGGCAGCAATTCTTCGGTCTCCTGCGATCCGAACATGCCGCCACCAAAGCCGCCGCCACCAAAGCCACCGCCGCCAAAGCCGCCGCCGCCAAAGCCGCCGCCGCCAAAGCCGCCGCCGCCAAAGCCGCCGCCGCCGCCAAAGCCGCCGCCGCCGCCAAAGCCGCCGCCTCCACCGGGACCGCCGCCGGGGAAGCCACCGCCGTCCCTAGGCGGCATTTGTCCCTGGAACGGGAATGCGTTTCCCACACTATTCGTCCCGGTCGGGTTCGGCTGATTTCCCTGCGCATAAAGCGGCAACGGTCCGAAAAGCACCGCTAGGAGGCAGGGAAAAAGAACGAGGGTCAGCAGACCCACAACAACCTCCGATAAAGAATCGGTGGCGGAGTGGCTCCAGAATCGGTTGGTCAGTGTTTTTTTAATATCCATGAGGGTTCCTTTTTTTTTACGGGAGATTTCCTTCGGTGAAAAAGGATAACGGCAACCCCACGAAAACCAATGCCTGAAAAATTGATTCCCAAGCCTTCCCCGGAAACAATAATCCCCTTTAACACCTCCACCGGAATACGTAACGGCACAAGACCGCCGAATAGACTGACGATCCGCCTGCACGTCGAGGGCGTTGACTGCCGCTGCTTTGCCTTCTGTAGTGGGCGTTCAACGCGTGCCGGAAAAACGGGACTTCTCGGGGGCTAAGCAGCGGGAAACACCAGCATCACTGGCAAAGGAAACGTGTCGAAAGGCTGGGTCTGATCCAAGGATTCCGGTGCGTTTTCCTTATACATGTGAATGCTCTTGTTGGCGATTTATTCTTTTTCTTAATGTCCATGCCCCGATGGCTCCAATGGCAAACAGGATTGCCGATGATGGCTCGGGAATTGCTCCGGCAACAATGGCGTCACCGGGCATCGATTCATACGCAAACCCAGTGATCGTTCCGCCAGGAAAAGCGTCTGGATTGTCAATTTGTATCCAACCATAATGAGTATTCCCATTTATTATCAGACTAACTCCAAGGTATGCCTTGGTTTCCCAAAATGGACCACCCTTTATTGCGCCAGTTGGATATATTAAATTAGAATGGCTCAGTATTCCTAACGTCGAATCCCATCGAGCGGCTCCTTCTAATGCATCGGAGCCGATTAGACTATCTTTTGGGATCGCAACAACGCTGATTGCTCCTAGTTGTTGGGGAAATAAAACAGCTCCAGATTCAAAACATTCCATGTAAACGGAATATAAGGGTGCATCCATTACAGCGGAAAACTTAAACTCCGGAGTGCCGTTATCGTCCATATCCAGTACGAATTCGTTAGAGGGAGATGTCGGGGTTAAATCCCCACTATATGCGGTATAGATGATGTTTCCCCTGCACAAGCAGGGGAGAACGAGTATATATAGAACCCATTTTTTCATTAAGGGGTTCCTTAGTTTTGTTCCTGTAACCTGAAGAACTGTGTCTTGGTTTGCCCATCATCCGAAACAGTTGCTGCTACATCAGGTCTGAGAGCATTAATTTCCCCTATCGCTTCTGACCAACTTCCAGATAGAAGGTTTGTTATGGATAGAATTTGGTAAAATGCCCCCGGGATTGCTGTCCATTCGAGTGTGTTGGTTCCTGATGCTGAACTGAAACTTTCCATCTTCAGCTCAGTTCGAGGTATTGGAATATTTCCTGATAAAAGCATGGAAGCAGTTTGCCACCCATTGGAAAGCGTTCCTTTGTGAGTTAACCGAACTGTGTAGCTGCCATTTTCCGGGGTTTGGATAAATATCTGCTCCACATTGTCCCGAATATTGTCGCCTGTAGTGGCCGAATTGGCAGGCGATTGCGGATTTAACACCCAAGGAAAATTCGTGATTCCTGATGGTGAAATTAGCCGCAAATCCAGATCATTGATCAATACAAAATTTGTTGGGTCAGTTAATAGATTTAGTACTGGCCCTTCAGGATCAGTCCAACATGTGGTTATTTTCAGCGGCGTTGAATTGGTTGCCAATATTGAAAACTCCACACAATCATCATTCGGGATGTAAAATTCCTTAATATTCTGGTGGGTTGCCGACAGATGATCGTTTGTTACCAATGTTGAGGCCGCTAAAGCATTAAAAACCCCCCATCCATAGGAATAGTCAGGACCTGTGGTGCCAGCCTCATCTGCGGTATGTATAGCAATAGCCTTTAGAGTAGATGACAGCAAAGTGCGGTTGGTTCCATTGAGTTGGCTGTACAATTGACTGATCAAATCTAGAGATCCTGCGACTGCGGGAGATGAAAAGCTTGTACCAGACACTGTTTCATATGCAGTGTCTGACGAATAATGCGAAGTGAAAATTCCAACGCCCGGAGCAACAATATCTGGTTTGATCCGACCGTCATCGGTGGGGCCGACACTGCTGAAAGATGCCAGCACAGCATCAGATGGCTCTTGATATCCCCCGGCAATCTTTTTTATGGCTCCTACTGTTAAAACATTTTTTGCTACTCCTTGCGGGGGGATTAAATCAAAGCTTGTTGTTCCACCATCTGCCTCATGAACTAAATTTGTCGGCACTAAATATAGGCCAACAGGAACGTAATGCCAAACAGGTTGTGATGAAGGACCGAGGTTATATCCACCATACTCATTTGCGGCAGACCATACAGGTAGATATGTTTTTGCCTGATAAAGAACCGCATCGATTTCTCTGGACTCTGACGGACTGTAAAAACCAAACTTGTAATCCTCATAAGTATCTACGGAGATGTCCCCATACCAAATCCAGTAATATGTTTGTCCTTCATCAAAGGTAACAATATTCCAACCTGTTGACCTGCCATAAGAATGATTTGATATTCGAAGGGCATTTGACGATGCGGCATATGCCATTTCAGCGAGGTCATCATGCCAGTCATAAGCATCTAAAAGAGATTCAAACGCCATGCCTTTCGCAGAGGAGTTCGCTCCTTTAGCTATCATTGTTCCGGCGACTTGTGTGGGGTGTGGATCTTCCGTATAAGGATCTGCATCGTCTATCTGAAGTGCGCGCCCGTTGAACTCTACATGAGTAGAACGCAATGCGTTTGCATCCCACATGCCCATGAGTGTATTTGTTCCCGTTAGATGATAAGAGGTAGAACCAGTAGGCCATAACTCATCTGTTCCCATGGTATCTGCCGCACCGGCATTATGAGTCGTGTAATAACAGGCTTGTCCGTTACGAATCCCCACCAGTTCCGCTTTCGCACCATTTATGTCAGTGGAAATTCTTTCGATAAATCCGATGGCTACAGCTTGATCTGCAAGCTGTCTCTCATATTGTGATTGCAAGTAGAGTGATCCTGCGTGAAGACCTAATGCAGGTTTTCCTGCATTCAGGAATTGATTCCATGTTAAGGGCGCATTGTCCGATGAGAGCACTTTGTGAAGTGTAATTTTCTCTTTCGGAATAGATATTGTTGTTTGCATGGTTGCCCTGCTTGAAGTGAGTGCGGGCGCCGTAGATTTTTCTTCTTCTGCCTTTAGCCATTCCTCGAAAGTCGGGACAGCCATTTCCGGCATACCCGCTTCTCGTTGAACTCGGTTGACGTATTCCTGTGATTGTACAGCAGCCTTGTAGGCCGCTAATTGCTCCGGTGTTTGTGCCAGAGATGACATGCACAAGCACGTCAATATGATCGAACCGGCTAACGTTTTCTTCATCTGTATTTCTCCTTGTTTTTCCTTCGCTAACGATTGGTGTGACCCGTGCGGGATTAAGACTCCGACACGATAGATTGTGCGTTACTCCGCGAAGGGTCCTTGCTCTGGCAACATTTTTAACATTTAGCACACACGTAATGTTTCCTTCATCACCTATCGTCTCCAGCATCGCGTTTGCCTTTATTGTAGATTGATAGATAAATGAGACCTACGACTCCTCCGATAACGAACAACATTATTGCTCCACCTAAATCAATATGGAAGCTCCCTCCCAGGAGTGCGACCAGAAGTCCAAATACAACAAATCCAACTAAACAACCACATCCTCCCTTTGCAAAAGCATTTCCCTTTTCTCCCATTTTGTATCCTTTATTTTTTTGCCAACGATTAGGGTTTTATTCGTCCAGCTTCGCTCAAACACCAAGATTCCCTCGTGGAATGTTGATGGCTGGACGAATA
The DNA here is from genome assembly GCA_964402125.1 of uncultured Verrucomicrobiota bacterium. Lineage (GTDB taxonomy): Bacteria > Verrucomicrobiota > Kiritimatiellia > Kiritimatiellales > Pontiellaceae > Pontiella. The sequence goes on along the minus strand of CAYOBH010000008.1, from coordinate 13,981 downwards.
TGAGGGCACCCGCAACGTGCCATCTTCCTGTTGGACTGAGCCGTGAACCAAGGTGAAACACGGGCACACCCAACCTATCTCTGGAGATCGTATGCTCCTCGCGCTGAGGTTTCAATTTTTATTATCGGCATCTTGAGAAAGAGTTGAGGGTTTTGGTCCTGCCACGCCTGTATCGCAGGCATCCTGCCTGCCTTGTCCGTATCGCGGGCATCCTGCCTGCCTTGCTTGTGCCGCGGGCATCCTGCCTGCTCTGTCCGTCCGGTTTCGGGGACATTCCGAGGGGCACAGCCGGCACGTAGTGCAGGCTGTACGGGGCGGCAGGGGTCGGGGATGACGTTGCTCGAAATCGGTGAAAATCTGCGCAATCTGTGGATAAAACCGGTGTAACCCGTCAGGTGTCGGAAACGTTATGCAGAATAGGTTTTTTGGTGGAGCTCAGAGAGCTTTTCGTGCGAACGTGTATGGAGACTGAGTTGCCCTCGCGTGGTTTCCCATTTGGCGACGGATGGAGCCGATACACCGAGTTCCTGGGCAAATTCGGCACGGGAGAGGCCGAGGTGGTCGCGCAGTGCGCGGACAGATTTGGCCGTTGGTTTAAAGGTGGGGGGCGCGGGGGGAGGAGTCGGAGATGGGATTTCCTCTGCAGCGGCGCTCAATTCCTGATCAAGATCGATGCCGAAAACATCGCCGATGGCGTCGGAGCCGAGGGTGCGTCGTCGTCGAGAGCGTGAACCGGACGTGAGGTCTGCGACGGCGGTATCAACAGAAATCAGCTCCTCATGATTTACCCCGCGCAGCTTAAAAAGCAGCTCCGGCTGGGTATCAAGCCGGACGGCAATGCCGTACATGGCCGCAGCCACATGTTTGCACATGTCGGCCCAGTCGGGGCAGTTGCAGTTAAAGCGGATTTCCTTCGGATGCGGAAAGAGTCCGTTCATCGGATGGGTGACGATCTGCATGATTTCCGACGGAAATTTTCCCTGCAGCAGGTCAATGAGCGAACCGATTTTTCCGCGGCACTCATTTTTGATAGTGCTCCACTTTTCGGGGCAGAGCTCATCAATATGGATCGTCAGTTCATACATGCTGGAACCGCTGACTAGGGCCTTGATGGTTCCGGGTTCGATGGCGAGGTGGCAGACCGAGCCGTTGCGGACATAGGAGCGGCCGCGCGGCAGACGGTTTTCATAGTCGCTGAACTGTTCAAGGTGGCGACACCACGCCTGGCCCCAGAAGGTGGTCGCGATGCCGCGCGTCTTGAAGGCAGCGATAGGCTCGATTTTTTCGCCCGCCGCGCGCATCTTTTCGATCTTCTTCTGTGCCTTTTGGCGTTTTTCAGCGGCGGTTTCGTAGTCGTTATAATAGTACCAGCTCATAAGGTATCCAGAGGTGTTTTATTATTGAGTGCAGACAATATCCATTAGCTTGCCGTAGCTATCGACGACGTCGTATTTGACTTGGCCGGTGGTGATTTTGGCGAAGAACTTGCGGGCGCATTTGATTTTGCATTGCTCGATGGCCCGCAGTTCCAGCGAGGACATGCTGCCTTTGGTTTCGGCAATGAAGTAGATGTGTTTGACGCTGCCCTCTTTGAAGGAAATGGCCCAGTCGGGATTGTAGTCGCCTACGGGTGTCGGAATGGAAAATCCCCGGGGCAGCTTGGCGTACACAACGACTTCGCTGCTGATATCCAGCTGCTGGACAAACTTCTTTTCAACATCCGAATCGGTGAAAACATAGTCGTAAATCTGGCGTTCGGTTTTGACGGCCCGGGAAAAGTTTTCTTTGGGCTTTTCCGCTGTGAAGATGTTGATGTCGTGCCGCTCTTCGACCGGATCGTAGGTCAGATGTTCGACAACGACGGTTGCTTTCTGCTCCTTGATAATACGGGCGGCTTTATTGAGGAAGTCTTCCGGATTGGCGCGGAACAAAACAAACTGCACCGGACGAATCTGTTTCATGATGGCTGCAATGGTTTTGCGGGTGAGCTTGGTCTCTTCGGCCAGCTTGCCGAGCAGGTCGTACTTTACGGCAGAATGAACCGTGTTGCGAAGCACGCCGGTTTGTGTTTCGCGTGCAATAAAGCCTTCTCCGCCTTTGAGTCCATCGTACGAGATCAAATCGTCCTGCTCGCCGCGTTCAACGGTGTATTGTAACCGGGTTACCGTCAGCTCGGCATTCAGGGCATCCACGCATTTCCCGATCAGCTCGTCGGTGTCGAACTGAACCGTGTAGGCCGCCTTGTGGTTGATCTTTTCCCACAGGGCCTTGAACTCGGCCTTCTCAAAATTCTTATTGAGCGGATTGATTTTCGTGTTGCGGTCGTCTTCAAAGCCCGGCAGCACGGCCTCGCTAAAGACGCTGTCGATCAGCTGGATGATCTGCGGCGCGAACGGCTGCAACTCTGCGGGGAGCGGAGCCAGCGTGCCCGCCTCTTTGGCATCGTGATAGGTTTTGGTGATGGCGTCTTTCGTATCGGTGTAATCATTTTTAATAAGATAGCGGGCGATCAATGCCGCCATTTCCGGCGACACTGCAACGAGGCCCTCCGCCGTGCGCATCATCTTGCCGGAGAAATAGGCTGCATCGGCCTTGCGGGGACGGGCGGAGAGCGAATCGACAATTTCCTTCTGCAACGCGACGGTAAAATCCCGGTAGCTCTCACTGGCCACGACGGTCAGCACATTGGTGCGGTGGACATTGGCTCCGCTATCAATCCGGTCGCCGTCCTGATTGACACAGAGGCGAAGGCCGCGCCCGACCTCCTGCCGTTTGCGGATGGAGCTGTCGCTGTGCTTGAGCGTACAGATGACAAAGACATTCGGATTGTCCCAGCCTTCGCTCAGAGCGGAATGGGAAAAGATGAAGCGGACCGGCTCTTCAAAGGAAAGCAGCCGTTCCTTGTTCTTCAGGATCAGGTCATAGGCATCCGTGTCGTCGGCTTCTTTTTCTTCGCCGCGTCCCTTGACGGTCGGATCGACCAGCCGGTTGCTCTTCTTGTCGATCGAGAAATAACCGTCGTGGGTTTTGCGAACCGGGATGCTCTGCAAATAGTGCTTATAGGGGCTCTCTTCCAGTTCCAGGATTTCATTCAAAGCGGTTCGGTATTCCTCTTCAAACATCCGGGCATAGTCGCCAGCTTTTTCTTCACCCGCTTCGTAGCGACGATATTTGGCTACTTCATCAATGAAAAATAGGGAGAGGGTTTTGATGCCCTGATAGAAAAGGTTTTGCTCCTTCTCGAAATGGGCGCGGACGGCCTCGCGGATCTGAATCCGGCGCAACAGCGGCTCGTCCACGTTGCCGATCGCCTCGCCGGAATGGAGCACCTGCCCGTTGGAAAAGGTGACGGTATCGTTTACGGCATCGATTTCGGTGACGGTGAAGCCGTTGTACTGGTCGAGTTTCCCGGACAGTTCGTAAAGCTTGTCGCCTTTATTGAACAGCCGGACGGTGCGGCGGATGGCAGTGGCCTGTTGGACTTCAAACTCCATGCGGGCTACGGGAGGTTTACTGGCGGAAATCTGAATGGATTCCAAATAGAGATAGGCGGACGTCCCGGAAAGACCTTTGACCGAAATGCCGCGCACGGCGATTTTTTTGACCAGCTTCTGGTTGTAGGCATCCAGCGCATCCAGCCGGTGAATCTTATTGTGCTCCGTCCGGTGTGTGGCGGAATAGCGGAGAATGGCCAGCGGATTGAATTCCTTGAGGGAATCCTTGGTGGTTTTTCCTTCCAACTTCTGCGGCTCGTCCAGAATCAGAATCGGGTGATTGGCTTTGATTACATCAATCGGGCGGCGGGAATTAAAATCGTCCAGCTCTTCATAAATGCGGCGGGCGTCCTTGCCCCGGGCGGCGAAGGCCTGGGCATTCACAATCATCACATTGATTCCGCCGTCGGAGGAAAAGCTCTCCACCTTGTGGAGCTGCCTGGAGTCGTAGATGAACGAGCGGACCCGTTTGCCGTATTCCTCCAGAAAATGTTCGGCGGTGATTTCAAAGGATTTAGAAACCCCCTCGCGGATGGCGATGGACGGCACCACCACCACAAACTTCGACCAGCCGTAGCGGCGGTTCAGCTCGAACATCGTCTTGATGTAGCAGTAGGTCTTGCCGGTACCGGTCTCCATCTCGATGTCCAGATTGACCGGGCAGGCAGGAACTTTAACCAGCGCAGGTGACAGCGACAGATTCTGACGGTGCTGCACCTCATGGATATTGGCCAGCAACTGGGATTCGGACAGACGGAGTTCTTCGTTGCGGAAGCCGGGCAGATCGACTTCGGCCTGGAATTCCGTCTGCCCCTTGCGCTCCTTGCGGGCGCCGGGATCCATGCGATAGCGCATCGGTTCCGTTTTCGGCTGACCGGCAAAGCAGTCGCAGACGGCTTCCACCGCATCGGTTTGATAGGGTTGCTTTTTAAATTTCAGCTTCATTGACCGGCTCCGCCGTTAGATGGATTTGACTTCGGTGCCGGGCGAGAGGACTTTGAAGATCTGCTCGACGTTGATTTTGAGGCTGTCGTCAAAGGCGTCGTCGCGGAAGACGGCCCGCAGCGGCTTGAAGGCGGCCATCTGCTTGACCAGCTCTTCGGTAATGCCCTGCTCGAAACAGGCCAGAATGTCATTGTCGTTTACGATGAAAACATTCTTGCCACCGACTTTTTCTTTGCGGATTTTGGCGTCGAGCGTCGGCGAGCCCCAGTCGAGCATGATCTGGAAAAGCAGGTCTTCCGGTGTGCGATCTTCTTTGATGTGTGCGGTGAAGAGTTCGAGTTCGTGCTGTTTGAGCTGATCGGGTGTGTACCAGACATCCTTCATGTTGGAGGAATCGACTTTTAATACTCGGAAGCCGATGTCGAGGTTCGGCGCACTGGTGGCATTTTCCTCTTTGATCTTTTGTCCGGCGCGGCGGATGCGCTCCTTGCCGATTTCGGCGATGGTTTTATAGCCCGCCTTAAAGGCTTCACTCTTTTCGTCGCACAGCTCCGGCAACTGCACCATGATGAACTTACGGGTCCCGCCGTCTTCGGCGTTTAGCTGCATCACAGCGTGAGCTGTAGTCGCAGAACCAGCAAAGAAATCTAAAATTATACCGCTTTTTTCTGCATTGCTAATCTGCACAAACCTTTTGATAAGATCAACCGGCTTAGGGGTTTCAAAAACCGATACTCCTTCGAAAAGAGCATTGACCTCTCGCTTGCCAGAATCTGTAGTGCCTACTTCTGTAGCCATCCATAAAGTATGCGGGGTAAGCCCTTGATCCACTTCAGACAAATAAAGTTTGAGACGCGGTACATTGTCCCCACCGACCCCAAACCAAATGCGATTATCAGAAATTAGTTCTTCTAGCTTATCTTTTGTATAGCGCCAACAAAGGCCCGAGGGCGGCGAGATCACTCTGCCAGAGGGTGTGGTAATGTCATAAAATTGAGTAGTTGTGCCATGCCCACCCTGAACAGACAGAGCAACTGACTGCCAATCTCCACGGGGATCATTATCTGGGTTTCTATACCGACTCAACACCTCTTCCGTGTAAGGCAAAACACCTCTACAAAGCTGAAATTCTATCCGATTCTTGGCAACGGCAACGATGTAATCATGGTTCACGGAAAAAACTTTTCGATTTTCACGCGAAGTCCTCTTTTCCCATATGAATACAGATAGAAAGTTATCTGCGCCAAACACCTCGATGCACATTTTTTTAAGATTTTCGACCTCTCCATCATCAATGGAGATAAAGATCACGCCGTCCTCACGCAACAGATTCCGAGCCAGACGCAGCCTCGGTAGCATCATCGAGAGCCAGTCGGAGTGATAGCGTCCGTTGGATTCTGTATTCTGTTTGAACTGCTCCATACTTGTCAGGCGGTTGCCGTCTTCATCCCGCTGGCCGGATTCCTGTTCGTACTCTTCTTTGTCGGCAGTGAAGTTGTCTTTGTAGATGAAATCATTGCCGGTGTTGTAGGGCGGGTCGATGTAGATCATCTTGACCTTGCCGAGGTAGGTTTCCTGCAGAAGCTTCAGTGCGTCGAGGTTGTCGCCTTCGATGTAGAGGTTTTCGGTGGTGTCGAAGTTGACGCTCTCTTTTTCGCAGGGGCGCAGGGTTTTATTGATGGGGGCATTGGCGGCGGCGATGGCCTGCCGTTTGCCCGGCCAGTTGAGCTGGTAGCGTTCAACGGGGCCTTCAACCACGTCGCCGGAAAGTTCCTGGCGGAGCAGGTCGAAATCTACCGCCCGTTTGACGATGCCCTTGTCGTCGCGGGTTTCGGTGATGCAACCGGGGAAGAGCTGCGCGATGCGGTCGAGGTTCATCTCCACGCCGTCCGGGGTCTGCATTTTCATTTTTTCCATATCGGGTTCCCTGTATTCAAAATTTTATTCAACCGAAATTATTCTTCATTCGGCTCGGCCACTTCAGACTCCTGATCTGTTTCGGGCAAGTCCGGCTGGGCTGTTGCATCCATGCGCTGAGGAATCAAACGCTCACTTAATTTTTCAGACAGCCTTTTACACCGCTTTACCAAGAACGTGTCGTAGTCGTCCTGAAGAACGCCCATCTCATCCAAATCAATCAGATGGGTCGCCAAACATTCGCCCATCTGGTCGTTTTCTTTCCGGAAGGCGGCAATATAATCTGACGGTCGTCGTGCCCGGATACTGTTCTTGTTCAAATCTCCCCCGACTAAAGTGATGTTTCCAATATGGTTTGGATACCATTTTAATCCTGGAGTTTTATCGAGAAATGCCGTGGGGAAAAAATGGTGGTAGTTCCTGCTGTTTTTCTGTTTCAGCAAGGCATTATCCAGAATCACCCGTCCGCCGGACTTAAAGCAGCGCGGGCCTTCGGCGGCCAGCACACACAGAGAGGTTTTGATAAAGGCTTTGCCCGCGCGGAAGCCGCCGTTGCGTAAAATAAAGTCGGTGCTGGTATCCACACCATAGTCATAAACGGGCAACTGCTCGTTGTGAATCAATTCTACCGCCTTGAGGTCCTGAGCCACTTTGGTTTCTGCCGCACTGGAATAGCGTTCGGACAGTCCGATGCGGAAGAAAAGATCCACCAACCGCCGCTTGGTCTCTCCAGACGGATCTCTTTTTGCGAGATGGAAATAATAAGCCAACGGGATCAAAGAGCGCTGATACGGCAGCAATGCCTGCACCGGGATCCCCAACTGAGACCGGCAGAAATCTATCGCATGTTTAATAGCTGTAGCGGCCAACGGCCAGCTTGCAATAAACTTGGACTTGTCCATCGCGAGAATATCCCGCGACTTGATACCCTGAATCGCCACTGCCGCCACGGTCTGCATCAGAATAGTATGGTCCAACCCTCCAAACCCAACCTCTGCGAGTTCTTTGCTGAGTGCGGTCACTTTTTCGTTCAGATCAAATCCGCTTGCCTCGTCCCAGGTTTTGGCCACCATGATTTCAAATACCGTTAAACTGCGCCCCCCGACGTTCAACCGGGTAAAAATTTCTGTCGCGACGGCCAACGGCGCGTCAATGATCTCAACGGTCGGAAACTGATATGTCTCCAGTTTGTTTTTGTAGTCCTCCAGCCGAGAAAGCTGCGCTTCCGAATATCCGGCCTTCATCAGTTGCATCAGGCTGGATGTCCGAAGTGTTTTGAACGGAATGCTCGAATGGTTTTCCGGCAATTCGTCTTTGCTTCCCAATACGAGTGGATCATCCCCGTTCGGATCGGCATCTAAATCGACACAAATGGCAGCAAAATCTTCCCGCTCAGAAATTTTAAGGCCCTCCAGTGCAGCAAACAGGCTTGTAATGCGCTGTTGTCCATCCAGCACCTGAAACACATAATCACCTTCCGGCGGAGGCGGAAGATTCACCCCGCCGATGTTCCGCACCGCACGCAACCGCTCTTTGGTTTTCCAAAGGATAAATGTTCCGAGCGGGTACCCTTTGAGAATACTGTCGAGCAGTTTTGCCGACCGCCACCGCTCCCAAACGAACTCGCGCTGAAACTGGGGAATTTTAATCGCACCACGATAAATATCAGTAAGCAGCTCTTGAAATCTAATGCTGTTTGGTTTCGGCTGTTGCATGGATTTTATGCCTTTCAGATGTCGGAGCACAATTTAAGTCAAATTCGATAGCTCAGCGGAGAGCTTACGGATTTCTCCGTTGAATTCCACCTTGCGGTTGAATTGTTTTTCCTTTTTCAGCTTCGCCCCCAGCTCCTTGAGCTGCCGCTGGATCTGCCGGATACGGTATTCGCGGTTGACCAGCTCCTGCAAGGACTCGCCTTCGACCGGCGGCAACGGTATGTAGGCCGGCAGCATCTGTTCGTAGAGGTTTTTCATGTCGAGAGCGACCGGCAGCGGCGTCCCCGCCTTGCTCGCCGCCCCCCAACGGGTTTCATAGCCGTTCCCAACAACCCATTTTCCGGTGCCGTCCTGCGCCGGGCGTTTATAGGCGGCGGCATGTTTAATGCGCTCCCCGTGCCGTAACCGGTAGAAGACGGGGTATGGTATGGCCCTGTCGATGGTTGCCAGTACGTCCGGCGAGAGTTCCGGGGTTTTCAACAGAAGGTCGAAGACCTGAATCTCGGCGTACCCGTCCTTGGCCTCCAGATTGATGGTCTCGGGCGCAAGTTTGTACTGCCAGATGATTTCGCTGACCTCCGCCACGAAAAGGTTTTTCACGCGGGTCGAAGGACGGGCGTTGGCGTAAATGAGGTTTTTCGGGACGGTGCGCCCGTAAGCGGCCTGTTCGGGAAAGGCAAACATGGTCAGGCAGCCTCCCGAATGACCAGAAAGCCGATCAGCTCAAAGTCGTCCAGCCCGGAAATACAGTTGAGCAGCGCCGTGGTGCCGCCCGCCGAGAAGAGGCTTTGCAAGTCGCTCTCTTCTTTGACGGCCACGACGGAATGGATGGCCTGTTTGAGCAGACGGGAATAGGTGTCCATTTTACGGCCGTCCTGTGTCTCTTTGTTGAAGGGACGGTAGAGTTCCGGGATCGGCGCAGACTGCCCTTTGCAGGCGGATCGGATGAGGTCGAGGGTGCGCTTCACGTCCGTGTGCTTTACGATGACTTCGCCGTCCTGCCCGATGTAGATGATGTAGTACGGGTGCAGGCGGTTCTGCTGGTCAATATTCACCCCGTGGTTGGTGTTGCGCAGGACAAACACCGCGCCGGGCATTAAATCCTTGGACGGATCGGCAGCAACCACCGCATGGAGTCCTTTCGGGGCGTGTTCGAGTGTGCCGTTGGCTTTGACGTAGTTGACCAAATCCATCCGGAAGTCATTCAACCCCATGTCGGTGATGGAAACCCCGGTCTTCAGATCCTCCAGATCGAGAACTTCTTCCTGAAGGCGTTTGAGCTGGGCTTTCCGGAATGCCAGTTCGTTGGACTGTGCGCTCAGGACATTGTCGTCGCCGGTCGCAGACACGTCGGCGATAATCATCCGGTTTTCGACCCGTTCTTTAAGGTTGATGTATTCATCCAGCGAGATGTCCGGCCAGAAGTTGACGAGCTGGATTTTTTCGTTGCGGGAGCCGATGCGGTCAATGCGCCCGAACCGCTGGATGATGCGAACCGGGTTCCAGTGAATGTCGTAGTTGACCAGAAAGTCGCAGTCCTGAAGGTTTTGCCCTTCGGAAATACAGTCGGTGCCGATCATTACGTCGATTTCGCCGGGCAGTCCGGGAAAGATAGCGTCTTTCTCCTTGGAGACCGGCGAAAAGAAGGTGAGCAGCGTCTGGAAATCCGCTTTGTGGTTGAGCGTCGATTTATTGTGCCCGCTGCCGGTGACTTTGGCGGTGTGCAGGCCGTGTTGCTTGAAGAGCCAGCCGGAGAGGTGTTCGTAAAGGTATCCGGCGGTATCGGCGAAGGCGGTGAAGATGAGCACCTTGCGGTTGCCATCGTTCAGCGGGCGTTCTATCTTTCCACCAATCAGCTCCTTGAGCTGGATCAGCTTGGCGTCTTCCGCCGGAGAAATCTTCTGCATTTCGGCCAGCAGCCTTTTGATCGTCTCGATATCGCCGGAAAGGTCGTGCTCCCACGAATCGATGTCCATATCCGCCAAGCTGATCTGGATTTTGCCGCCGGTTGAAAATTCTTCCGGGTCAGGCAGCTCATCCTCGTCCGGCTCCATGTTTTCAAATACGGCCGACAAATCGGCGACACTGGAAATGATTCCCGTCCGCCGGAACTGCGCAATGACATCCAGCGTGTTCTCATGGGAATTTTTCAAGGAGGTAAGCGTCAGCCGGAACGCCTCGACCGAACTTTCCAGCCGCTTCAGCAAATTGACCGTCATCAGCGCTTGCAGGCTGCGCTCGCGGTCAACTTGCCGCAGACGGGAAATGCCGCCTTGCACCTGCGTGTCGTAGAGTTCTTCGTATTTGGCCAGTCGGCTGGGCAGGATGTAGCGGAACGGAGCGTAGACCGCCATTTTGACGGAAATCAGCCGATCGAAAATCTCGTTGAAGTCGATCACATCCTCGCGGGTGGTCAGCGGGCAATGGAACGACAAGGGCTTCAGCCGGTCCGGGAACCGCCCAATGTCCTTGGTGTCGTAGAATTTCTGGATGTGCTTGCGGGACCGGGCAATGGTGACGCTGTCGAGCAGTTCGAAAAAGTCGAAGTCCAGCGCGGTGAGAATCGCTTCCGGTGTCCGTTCTTCCGGCGGCAGTTTCGACCAAAGGTTGAACGCGGCCTGGGCCCGCCTGAAAATCTCGTTGATATCCTTGGATATGCGGAGTTTCTTGTTCAGGTTTTCCGGGTCGCCTTCGTAGGCCAGGGCCAGCTGGTTGCGCAAATCGTTGAAGCGGTTGTTTACCGGCGTGGCGGAGAGCATCAGGACTTTGGTGCGAACGCCGGCCTTGATCACCTTTTTCATCAGCTTCTGGTAACGGGTTTCCCGGTCTTTGAACGCCTCGTTGTTCCGGAAGTTGTGCGACTCATCAATCACCACCAGATCGAAATTGCCCCAGTTGATCCGGTCGAGCGGCGTGCCGAGAGAATAGCCCTGTTCCCGTTGCAAGTCGGTGTGGCAAAGCACGGTGTAGTTCAGCCGATCGCGCTCGAAAATGTTGGTCACAAGGTTCTGGTTGTAGTTTTGCCAGTTGTCGGCCAGTTTTTTCGGGCACAACACCAGAACCGACTTGTTCCGCAATTCGTAGTATTTGATCACCGCCAAGGCGGTGAAGGTTTTCCCCAACCCGACGCTGTCAGCCAGAATGCACCCGTTGTATTTTTCCAGCTTGTTGATTACTCCAACGGCGGCATCCCGCTGGAAGTTGAACAGCTTTTTCCAGATCAGGCTGTTTTGATAGCCGGTCATATCGTTCGGGAGCACGTCCTCGCAAACATCCTCCAGAAACTCGCTGAAAATGTTGTATAGGATGGCGAAATAGACGAAATCGGGGGCATTTTCCTTATAAACGGCGGCAATGTGTTCGCAGATTTGGGCCGTGACTTCTTCAAGCCGGCTTCCGTCAGACCAGATTTGTTTAAACAGATTGAAGTACGACCGGGTCGATGAGGCATCGTCCAGCTTGGTGATGAAATTGGAAACGGCATCGCCCTTCTGATAGCCCAGATCAACCGCCGTGAAGCCATGCAACGGCAGGTAAGCCGAATGCTGCGGCCCGCTCTCGACGCAGACAAACTGCTGCATCGGGGCTGTCGATCTGTTTGACCGAAAAGAGGCCTTCTCCCGAATCCAGTCTGCGCATTCCCGGGCGATGGCCTTTTGCGTCAGTTCATTCTTAAGCCGCAACTCGAACTCGGTGCCATAGAGGCTGTTTTCCCGTTCTAGCTTTGGGATATGAAACTCGCGATGCTCTTTTTTCAGCTTATCCGCCACCGGATTCTGCACAAAGGTGGGCGACGTGAAAATAAACTGGAGCGAGTCTATCTGCTCCAGTTCCTTTTTTAGTGCCTCGTAGGCATAGATGGAGAAGCAAGATGCGGCGATTTTCAGCTTGGAGCCGGGTTCGATCGTCGCTTTCAAGTTGTCCCCGAAAAGCTGGTTGATATTGTCTATGATTTCCATATTGGCCCGCCATGCTAGCCGAAAGCAGTCCCTTGTTCACGCTGGAATGAGTGAAATGTCGGGACGGGATCAGCCGCTTTCCGTGGCTTGTTCCAGATCGAGGGCAATCATGCGCAGGAGCTCGTCGTTGTCCATTTCGGTGAGCGACTTTTCGGCGCCGCCGCTGAGGATTTGGTCGGCGGTTGCCTGCTTTTCGGTGAGGAGGCGGTCGATCTTTTCTTCTAGGGTTCCGGAGGTGACGAATTTGTGGACGAGGACGTTTTTCTTCTGGCCGATGCGGAAGGCGCGGTCGGTGGCTTGGTTTTCGATGGCGGGATTCCACCAGCGGTCAAAGTGAATTACGTGCGAGGCGGCGGTGAGGTTGAGCCCGGTGCCGCCGGCTTTGATGGATAGAACGAAGAAGGGCGGGCCGTCTTCGCGCTGGAACTGTTCGACCATCTCCTGCCGCTTTTTAACGGAGGTACCACCGTGCAGAATGAGGCCGGGGCGTCCGAAGACAGCGGCAAGGCAGTCGGCCAGCGGTTCGGTAATTTCACGGAACTGGGTGAAGATAAGGGCTTTTTCTCCGCGCGATTCAATTTCCGCACAGAGCGATTCGAGGCGCTCAAATTTAGCGCTCTGTTTGGGTTCGTAGGCACCTTCGCCGGTAAACTGATCGGGATGGTTGCAGATCTGCTTAAAGCGCATGAGATAGGAGAGTACGAGACCTTTGCGCTGGATGCCGTCGGTGTCCTTGAGTTCTTCCAGCAGGCTTTGGACCGATTGTTGATAGAGCTTGGCCTGTCGACCGGAGAGTCCGCAGAAGACCTTCATTTCAGTTTTTTCAGGAAGGTCGGGAATTATGGATTTATCGGTTTTGAGCCGCCGCAGACTGTCGGGGCCGACGAGGCGGCGGAGCGGCGCATAGTGTTCGTGATTGCCGGAGTGAATGGCTTTGGTGAATGCGCTGAACTGCGAGGCGGAGCCGAGGAGTCCGGGATTGAGAAAGTCAAACAGCGCCCACAGATCGCCGAGCCGGTTTTCGATCGGGGTTCCGGTGAGTGCAAAACGCGCCTCGGCGTTGAGTTTGCGTACGGCTTTGCTCTGGCGGGTGGAGTGGTTTTTAATGGCCTGAGCCTCGTCGAGTATCACCCAGCTCCATTCGGTTTTCAGCGGCCAGTCGAGGCGTTCGAGCATACCGTAGGTTGTGATGACGAGTTCGGTGCTCAGATCGGGGTCCTGCGGATTTTCCGTTTCGGAGCGGTGGGCAATGAAGAGCTTGAGCGTAGGCGCAAATTTGGCGGCTTCGCGTTTCCAGTTACCGATCAGCGAGGCGGGCACTACGAGCAGTGCGGGTTTGCTTTCCGGCGCGTCGGCCTGTTTTCGCAGGAGCGCGGCGAGCACCTGAATGGTTTTACCCAGCCCCATGTCGTCGGCCAAACAAGCGCCGAGTCCGGTGCGGGCGCAGAACCAGAGCCAGTTGAGGCCGACTTCCTGATAGGGCCGCAGTTGTGCGTTCAGCGCTTGGGGCGTTACGAGCTGTTCGGGGCTCCGCAGTTGTTCGAGCGTTTCGTTGAGCCATTCGCCCGGTTGGGTGAAGGCCCATTCGCGGTGCTCTTCGAGTTCGCTCTCCTGTTTCAAATCGGCGGGTGCGCCTGCCAGTAGGCGCATCCCTTCGGTAAAGGAAATACCGCCATGGCGCTCAATCTTTTCCCAATGACTGAGCGCCTGCTGCAACTGTTCGCGGTCGACCTCAATCCATTGGCCGCGCAGTTGAACGAGGCCGTCTTCACCGGCGAGCAGCGCATCGACTTCTTCGCGCGTGAGCCGCTGACCGTTCACGACCACATGGAGGTGAACATAGAGCAGCGCATTCAGGCCCATACCGCTGCTCTTTTTTTCGCCGATCGTTACGGCGGCCTGCGGGCGGGCGCTCTTCTTTTTCCACCAATTCGGCAGGCGGGTTGTCAGC
>CAYOBH010000007.1:12674-36405 GCA_964402125.1 uncultured Verrucomicrobiota bacterium | reverse complement strand
GATGTCTGGTTCCCGGTCCAGATGGACCATATGCAGGTCAACGAGGCGTACCGGGTTTGGCATGGCGCCCCGTTTCTCGACGACTGCCTGCAGGCCCCGCTTAATCACCAGCACTTTGACGGCTATCGGCAGGGACCAACCACGGGGACCCGCTTTAAACCACTGGAACGCATTCCCGGAATGGCGGTCGGCGGATGGTTTGATGCCGGGGACTTTGATATCCAGACGCCTAGGCACAACGCGGTGGTTATGAGCCTGGTCGAATCGTGGGAAGTCTTCGGGATTGATCGCGACCAAACCTACATCGACCAGGAAACCCAGTATGTGGACATTCACCGCCCGGACGGCCAGCCGGACGTGTTGCAGCAACTGGAACACGGCGTCCTTAATCTGGTCGCGCAGGTGGAGAACATCGGCCACCCGATCCGGGGCATCATTGTCCCTAACCTCCACCAGTATCATCATCTAGGCGATGCTTCAACGGAGACCGATAATCTGCCGTACAATCCCGCTCTCGAACCCTACGAGACGGACGGCGTTTCCAGTGGAACCCTCGACGACCGCTGGGCATTCACAGAGCGAAGTTCTTCGCTCGATCTTCAAACCGCTGCGTCGCTGGCTGCGGCAAGCCGCGCCCTGAAAGGCTACAACGACGAGCTCGCTGATAAATGCATTGTCTACGCCAAACGACTGCTGAACGAGGCCTCGGCCGGCTCCGCAGGAGAACCTGGACGCCGCAGGATGGCAGGCCGTGGCGCCAACGACATGGAGGTCGTCTTGCAGTTGTTCATCACCACCGGCGAGCAGGAATATGCCGATCGCTTTCTCGAGCAACTCTGGCCGACACTGGAACGGTCTATAGACCGGACCCTGCAGACGGCCCTGCTGGCCCTGCCTCACATGGACGAGGACTACAAGGCCCGGCTCCGGGAATATGTCGTTCGCTACAGGGACTCGCTTGAAGCATACGATGATGACAATCCCTATGGAGTGCCCATGTCCGCAAGAACCTGGGGGGGAAGCTCCGCCCTTATGACTTGGGGAATCAACAATTACTATGCCCACAAGGCCTATCCCGATGTGATCGATGCGGAATATGTCTATCGGGGACTCAACTATATCTTCGGCTGCCATCCCTACTCCAACTTGTCATTTGTCATGGGGGTTGGGACCGAATCCAAGAAGATCATGTATGGTAACAACCGGGCGGATTTCAGCTTCATCGCCGGCGGCGTGGTTCCTGGGTTGATTCTGCTGCGTCCGGATTATCTGGAAAACAAGGACGACTGGCCTTTCTTCTGGGGGGAAAACGAGTGCGTCATTGATACCGGCGTGTGGTATATGTTCCTCGCCAACGCGGCCGCAGAATTGGCGCAGGAATAAGCGCTGTCGTTCAGTGCAACCGAAAGGAAGCGGCCTGCCCGACGGGCGTGGGAAAGCACGAGAGAGTGGATTATGGAATCTGAAAAGCTAAATGACGAATTAGGCGGCCTAGAACCTTTTTTGACCCTTTTGGGGTTTAATAATAGATGGCTGTTTTAAAATCGTTTTTTTTGTATTGGTTTGTGTCGGACGCATTTCGTAATATCAACCAACGATTGTGGATTAACCGGGAGTTGTCATGAAGAGGTTTGTTTATGTTCTGTATTTTGCTTTTTTGTCACTTTCTGTGATGGCCGTCGATGATATGCGCACGTGGAAAGCTGCGGACGGAAAATCAACGGTGGATGCGTCCATGGAAAAAGTGGAAGGCGCTCAGGTTGTTCTCCGTACGAAAGACGGCCGCAAAGTATCCGTTCCGATTGATAAATTATGTGAGGCCGATCAGAAATATATTAAAGAGCAGACCGAGAAATCGGTCAGTGATGGAAATTCGACGTCGTCTGCCATTCCAAAGTTTCCCTATGAGCAGGGTGTTGTTGTCGGTCCGATTGAAGCGGCTTCTGATTCGCATTATCTGCTCTATCTTCCAAGGAGCTTAAAGCCCGATCAAGAGGTTCCGTTGCTGTTTTTCACGCATTCGATGGGAGGGTCGAGCTATTTGCTGGATCAGATAAAAGAGGGCGCAGAGCTTACCGGCTGGATTATGGCGATCTCTGTTGAATCAAAAAACGGCGAGGGCGATCAGCAAATTGAAGATAATAAGGACACGGCAAAAAGTGCAGTGAAGCATATCATCAAAACCCTGCCTGTGGATGATAATCGTCTGTATTTTACCGGTAATTCAGGCGGTGCAGCGATGGCCTTCTATAACTATGACAATCTGAACGGCTGCGGCCTCATGCCGAATATTGGGTATAATCCCGGGGTTTCGGTTCCCAAGGGGGACTGTTTTTTCATCAACGGCGCCTACGATTACAATCGATATACCTCCGCCAGCGCTCGGCAGGATGTTGGAAAAACAGCAACGCAACGCTTTTTTAATGGCGGGCATCAGGATGCTCCCAGCTGGGTGATGGTCGATGGAATGGTTTGGCTGGAAGGACGATATCTGGCGAAAAAGGGAAAGAAACTTCCGAAGGAGCAGTTGGCGTATGAAAATTCCGTGATCGAATGGATCGGTAAACTCACGGAGAAGGAGCCTTGGCGGGCTTACTACTGGGCTCAGTTTTTGGAAAAGGAATTGACCTTGTCGTCTCAGAATGAGGGAAAAGTGAAAGATCTGACGAGAACGCTGGGTGCCGAGCGTAAGAATCAGCTGTATGTGGAGGCGCTTGAAGAGCTCGATGAGTTTGCGGTCGAAGAGCTGTCGTCGTTTGGGACCGGGTCTATGTTTGACCATACAGATCCACACTTAGTTGCCGTGTGTCAGGATCTCCTCGGCAAATACAGAGGTGTGGAGCCGATTGAAGAAATCCTTAAAGCATTCTGCGATAAAAGAACCAGCCCGCGTTAGTCCTCAGACCATAGTTCCGGATGGATTTGCGTGGGTCGGTTTTCTCGAAAAATGGACTGAACCGTATTAAAACGGTAACAATCGGCGCTCAGCATATCGCGAGCAGTCAAACTAAAAAATTGGGAGGGTTGACGATGAAAAAACAAATTCCTGTTATTGTTCTGGGGGTTGTATGTATTGCTCTTCTGATCGGCTATGCCGGGCAGAAAAAAACGATTAAGCTTCTGCGTGGAGATATTGCTTCACTTAAATCGAAGGCGTCGACAACGGCTTCAGAGAGTAAGAATGAACAGGGTGTTCCGACTCCGTCTTCGGTCGAGCAACGTCCCGTTCAATCGAATCGGCTTGTCGATGCGTTTGCAGCACCCTCTGCACCTGAGATCCCTGATTCGGTTGATGAGTCTCAGACTGCGGGTCGTAAGTTGATGGAAGGCATTGCCGAAATGTTGGATAATCCGACGGTCAACGAAATGGTTAAAGCCAGTCAGCGCGGAGCGCTGAATACTCTCTATGCAGACTTGATCAGATATCTGAATCTGAATGAGGAGGAGTCTGAAATTTTTATGGATCTGCTGATGAATCGTCAGATGGTGCAGACGCAGGTTAGTCTCAAAATGATGAGTTCTGGTATCACCGAAGAGGAATCGGCAGCGTTGGCTCAGGAACTCGAACAGTCGCAGGTGCTGTTTGAGGAGCAAATGCGGGATTTTCTGAATAACGACGACGATTATGCCGAGTATGAGTATTACGAAAAAACCATGACGGAACGATCAGTCCTTTCTCAGATGGATGAGGTGCTGGCCGGTAGCGGTGCAGAACTTTCGGATCAGGTATATCGCGATTTGGTAGGTGTGATGTATGACGAACGGGAAAAATTTACTTTTACCAGCGATCTTCATGACGAAGATAATACAGATCTAAGCCCCGCGCGTTTTTCTGGTGAAAATGTGCAGAACTTCGCGAACGATTTGGAAGCGTTGAATGAACAGATATTCCAAAAGGCAGAGCCCATGCTGACACGAGAGCAATACACAGCTTTTGTTAAAACAGTGAATGATACGACCAAGGAGCAGATGGTCGCGATTGAGTTGGCGGCACAGTTGTTGGGAGGCGGGAACTGATTCTTGGGCAAGTTCATTTCTATGCGGCATCCAACGGGATCCGACCGTATGACGGAAAAAGGCAAAGGGTAAGATTTAAAATTTGTGTGGTGAAATAAAAAATCGTTCGCCTTTGATGGCTTGGTGGATTAAAAGACCAACATGCGTAGGGGTATTATACGATTTGTTTTCCGTAAGTCGCTTCTTATAGCGGTAGGTTTGGTGTTGTTGTGTCTGCTGGTTCCGGTGGGTTATTATTCATTGCCGGACCCCGTGCGGGAGTTAGTGCGTAGGCAGTTTCCCGATTTTGACCGGGCGATGGTCCGAACTGGGTATCAGACTTTACGGGACTGGGATGATCTGGCGCTGGTAGGCTGCGATGCCGAAGTGAAGATGGATCAGTCGTACGGGGAAGACTCGCTTTATGCCGGTCAGCCCCAGCAGACAGGCGACAAACGAGAGCCGCTCACGATTCTCCCTAATGAGGGCTTTATCGTGGGCTATAGTGATGAGCTTTTAAATCCGCTTTGGGTGGCGTATCGACTCTTTGATGTGAAGACGCTGGAGTCGGAGGACCGCCCGGGCAAGTTTAGTACGGATCGCCGAACCCTGGCGCGCGTGAGTCACGACGATTATACCGGCTCCGGATATGATCGTGGGCATATGGCTCCGAGTCATGGAATTGCAACCCGCTATGGGCGCGACGCGCAGCTTGAAACCTTTCAGATGAGTAATATCATTCCGCAGACGCCCAAAATCAATCGCCAGCTCTGGAAGGATCTGGAAATGCGGGTTGCGGAAAAATATGGTCTCTTTTTCAGCGATGTCTGGGTGATTACCGGGCCGGTTTTTGAGGGCGAAATTGAAACGATGGCGTCAGGCGTTCCGATTCCGACGGCCTATTATAAAATCATGGTCGATGAACATAAAGGCAAGCTGCGTGCGCTGGCGTTTTTGGTGTCGAAGGATGCTCCTGATTTTACGCGGATTAGAAAGTGTTTGGTGAGCATCGACGAGGTAGAGGAGCTGACCCAACTTGATTTTTTCCCCGAGCTGCCGGACGAGATGGAGAAGGAACTGGAGTCGGAAAAACCGTCCCGCCTCTGGCCGTGGGTTGGCCCCTCCTTTGCCTATCGCCGCACGGGAAAGACCTATTGAAACGCGCTCGCCGTTTGCCGCGTTGCGCCTCGATTGTTTTGACTCTCCGTTTTTTACGCTTCTATGCTGGCAAAAGGGTGCTCGACGGATCGGCCGCCCGAGCGGGTAGAAAATGGGAGCATTTGCGTGAAATTACTTGATTACGGGATCAGCCCGTTTTGTTAATTGAGATCGCTATGAAAATTTTATTGTCTATATATCTAATATTATTAACATCATGTAATAATACAAACAATGTTAATCATGGTAAGGATGTGGTTGTGTTATATTACTCAAAAATATGCGGTGAGATGTTTAAATCCAGATGGGATGGTGAACGATTGTGGACTATTGCCGAAGAAGGTAAAAATACTAACTCAAAACCCTATGAAGTTGTCAGTATAAAACATGCCAAGATTGGTTCTGATTCTATATTATTCGATGAGTCGGGTGAAGTTTTATGCAAGCCGCTTGAAAAAGATGGCCCTGATATTCTGCTTATATGTGAGGAGCATTTTATCAGAGGGTTAATGTGCTCAGATTATTTATGGTTTAATTATGGAAAAAACGGCAATGTTAACGGGGTATTTAAAGAATAATATGGATAGAGTCATCGTGGTTAGTCCCGTCTTTTTACGAAAATCTTCCATCCGCTCATATCTTGAACTTACAACCCGGAGAGGGAGGGGAATCGGTAAAATTTGGGGTTTTCTGAGAAAGCGTTAGGAATGTCTTGATCGGAGTTGGGGTGCTTCTATAATCGCCCGCTTGCTAAAACAATAGGTAACAAAAATGGGAAAAACACTGTTTGATAAGATATGGGATAAGCATGTGGTCAAGGAGCTTCCCGGCGGAGAAGTTCTTCTTTATATCGACCGGCATCTTGTTCATGAAGTAACGAGTCCACAGGCTTTTGAGGGTCTGCGTTTACAAAATCGCAAGGTACGCCATCCGGAGCTGACCTTCGCTACCACGGACCATAATGTGCCGACCGACAGCCGAACGGAAATTGTTGATCCGGTGGCTAAGGCGCAGGTGGATGCGCTACGGTCGAACTGCTTGGAGCAAGGAATTACCTTTTACGGCATGGAGTCGGATAAACAGGGCGTCGTGCATATTATCGGACCAGAGCAGGGCATCACGCTGCCGGGTACGACGGTGGTCTGCGGCGACTCTCATACCGCCACGCACGGTGCGTTCGGCGCACTTGCATTTGGTATCGGAACCTCTGAAGTGGAGCATGTGCTTGCTACGCAGACGCTGCGCCAGAAGAAGCCGAGGCAATATAAGGTTGAGTTTAAAGGCAAAATTCCGCGCGGCGTGACCGCGAAGGATTTGGTGCTCGATTTGATCGGTAAGATTGGAACCGCCGGCGGAACAGGCTGCGCGTTTGAATTCTGCGGTGAAGCGATTGAGTCGCTCTCAATGGAAGGCCGTTTGACGATGTGTAATATGGCCATCGAAGCGGGCGCACGCTCCGGGTTGATTGCTCCGGACCAGACGACCATTGATTATGTACTGGCGGAGGATCGTCCGTTTGCTCCGAAAGACCAAGCGCTTGAGGAGTCGATCAAATACTGGAAGACGCTCTACTCGGACAAAGATGCGGTGTTTGATAAAACGCTGGTGATTGATGTGGAAGAGATTGAGCCGCAGGTGACCTGGGGAACAAGCCCGGGCATGGTGACCGGCGTTAGCCAACGGGTTCCTGAGCTGGATGCCGTTCCGGAATACAGCGCGGAAGACGTGCGCGCCGCACTCGATTATATGGGCCTTGAGCCGGGCATGAAGATGACCGATATCAAAATTGATACCGTGTTTATTGGAAGCTGCACGAACGGGCGTATTGAAGACCTTCGTGAGGCCGCCAAGGTGATGGAAGGCAAGAAGGTTGCCGACGGGGTGCGCGTTCTGGTGGTTCCGGGTTCTGAAAAGGTTCGCTATCAAGCAGAGGCCGAACGTCTGGACCGTATCTTCTTTGAAGCCGGTGCGGAGTGGCGTTATGCAGGATGCAGCATGTGTCTGGCGATGAATCCCGATAAGCTGGCGATGAAGGAGCGTTGTGCTTCAACCTCGAACCGAAACTTTGAAGGTCGTCAGGGCCGCGGCGGACGTACCCATCTGGTGAGTCCGGCCATGGCTGCAGCGGCGGCGATTCACGGTCATTTCGTTGATATTCGCGAGTTGGAAGCCTAACCACTGATCCACACTAATCGACACTGATTTTCTTGGATTGAATTAGTGAAGATTAGTGGTTTGAAAATAGGAGTTTAAAAATGGAAGCATTTAAAAAGTTTACAGGAGTGGTTTGTGCGGTGGATCGCGCGAACATTGATACGGACGCGCTCATTCCTAAGGAGCATCTGAAGTCCATCCGGCGGACGGGATTTGGTCCGGCGCTTTTTTCGGACTGGCGTTATAACGACGATGGTTCTGAAAACGCGGATTTTATCCTGAACCAGCCCAAGACGCAGGGAGCGTCGGTGTTGGTGGGTCGCAATAATTTTGGCTGTGGTTCCAGTCGTGAACATGCGGTCTGGGCGGTCGTTCAGCAGGGGTTCAAAGTTGTGGTCGCTCCATCGGAGGGTGATATTCCTGCGTTTGCCGATATTTTTCGTAATAACTGTGCAAAAAACGGGTTACTGACGATTCAGTTAAGCAGCGATGAAGTCGATCAGATTTTTGCCATGTCCGCTGCCGATAAGCCCTTGAAGGCGACGGTCGATCTTGAGGTGCAGCAGATTGCATTTCATCCGGCGGACGGCGATGTGGTGTTCAATTTTAATACAGAGCCTGCGGTAAGGGAAAAGCTGCTGCTGGGCATGGATGATATTGACGAGACGCTGCAGTATGAATCCGATATTTCTGGATTTGAAGCACAGCATAATACGCAGATGCCTAACGCTTAGGCTTTCCTTCCGCTCAGCGGATAGGTACAAACAAAGGCTTCCAGTTTCTGGGAGCTCTTTTTTTGATACACGATGAAAAATTATCTCACAGCCACGATTTCAGCCTCTGCTTTGCGGCATAATATTTCGGTGCTGCGCGGCCTGATCGCGCCCGGCGTTAAGCTCTGTCCGGTGGTGAAGGACGACTGTTATGGGCACGGCCTGAACATAATTTATCACGTACTGGCGGAGCACGTCGACGGCTTTGCGGTGGCCTCTCCGTTAGGGGCGCTGCACCTTCGCAAAATGGGCTGGGAGGGCTTTGTCCTCTGTTTCTTGTCGGCCTATTTTGATGATTATGAGGTGCAGGACGAGCTGGTGCGCAAGAACGTAACGCATACGGTGATGTCGATGAGTGCACTGGGCTGTATTCAGTCGGCGGCTAAGCGGGTGGGGCGCAGGGCGCTGGTGCATTTAAAGGTCGATACTGGCATGGGACGTCTTGGGGTTCCCCCAAGTCAGGCACGGGATATGATCAAATCGATTCGGAGCGTTCCCGAGGTGGAGCTGACCGGAATCTATACACACTTTGCTTCGGCAGATGAAGCGGACCGTTCTTCCGTTGCGGAGCAGCTTGCGCAGTTTCATTCGGTGGTGGATGGCTGTGAGGGGCTGACGCTGCACGCGGCGGGCTCCGCAGCGATGATTGATTTTCCGGAAAGCCACTTTGATATGGTGCGCCCCGGGATCGCTGTTTATGGATGCCATCCGTCCGGCAATCTGATTCGGCCAACGGAGCTGCGGCCCTGTATGTCGGTTTTTGCCAAGTTGATTGCCGTTAAGCATCTACCGAAGGGCAGTTGTTGCGGATACGGGCTGACGCACTGCTTTAAGCGCGACAGCCGCGTGGCCGTGGTGCCGATTGGCTATGGCGATGGTTATTTCCGCGCGCTTTCGGGCAAAGCGGTGGTGCGCATTAACGGTGCCGTGGCTCCGGTGTGTGGACGCGTCTCTATGGACCAAATGACGGTCGATGTGACCGATATTCCCGAGGTGCATGTGGGGGACAAGGTCGAAATCATTTCCGCCGATCCGCTTGCACCGAATAGTGTCGAAAATCTGGCACGGCTGGCGGATACGATCCCGTACGAAATTACCTGTCACCTTGGACACAACATCCGTCAATCCTTGGTCGATTGATGAGTAATGGTGTGCAGTTTGGCCCTGAAGAAAAGCCGTAGAGCGAAACAGCTCTTGAGTAAAGTTCATGTGCACCGTGATTGCTGTCCACGGGACGAATTCCAAACAATGTGCGGGGAATAGGTTTTTTGTTGCGAAGACGATGTGTTAGAACCCGCGCTCATGAGTACAGACTTGCCGAAATTTGAAGGGGTGGGCCGCGCAGGCGTGGTGGCCATCGTGGGACGCACGAATGTGGGGAAATCGACGTTGCTGAATCACCTGCTGGGCGAGAAGGTCAGCATTGTGAGCGATACGGTGCAGACGACGCGGAATGTGATCCGCGCCATTCTCACTGAGCCGCGCGGTCAGATTGTATTTCTCGATACGCCCGGTGTGCACAAGGCGCAGGGTGAGCTCGGGAAAAATTTAAACAGGGCCGCTCGGTCTGCCGTGCAGGGCACCGATGCGATTCTCTTGGTGGTCGATGCTTCAATTAAACCGGAGTTGGAGGACGACGGCTGGCTGCGGCGTATTGCGAACGAGGAGGCCCCTTGCGTTATTGCGCTGAACAAGAGCGATCGCCAATCCAACCGTGCGGAGGAATATAAGCAGCTCTGGACCGAGATTAAGGCGGAGAAGGAGAGTGCAAAAGAGCCCATCTGGATCGCGGTCTCTGCGCTGCGCGGTGACGGAATGAGCGATCTGATTGATGGTCTCTTTACGCAGGTGCCCGAGGGACCGCCGCTCTTTCCCGACGATATACTCACCGACTATCCGCGAAAGCTCAATATTGCCGATGTGATTCGCGAAAAATATTTTTATAAGCTCCACGACGAGCTGCCGCATGCGCTGGCGGTTTGGGTGGAATCGATTGACGAGAAGGAAAAAAAGTGGACGGTAGAAGCCTCGGTTTACGTGGAGCGCCATTCGCAAAAGGGGATTGTGATCGGAGAGAAAGGGCGTCTGCTCAAGTGGGTGCGTGAGCAGTCGGAGCGTGATCTGTATGAAATGTACGGCGTGCGTTTTGAGCTCAAGCTGTGGGTTAAGGTGGAAAAAAACTGGCGAAAAAATTTCTGGATTCTCAAGAAGCTCGGCTACGCATAGAGTGAGAATTGCCGATTGCCGATTGCCGATTTCCGATTGAAGATTGGAGATTTGTTGAAGCGGGCGATAATGGATTTAAATTAAAAGCGTCGCAGACCCGTAAATCGGCAATCGGCAATCGGCAATCGCAAATCAACAATACAATGACAATCGGTTTGTACATCCATGTTCCGTTTTGTGCGGCGCGCTGCAGCTATTGCGACTTTTATTCAACCGTCAACGATGGCAGCCGAGTTGATCGCTATCTGAAGGCGTTGGAAGTTGAGCTGGAGCGGCTCCCTCGTGATTTTGCGCCAGATACGGTTTTTATTGGCGGCGGAACGCCAACCGCGCTCTCGGCGGATCAGTATGCTTTCTTGCTGCAAACAGTGCGGAGCCGCATTGATTTTTCAAATGTGATCGAATTTACGAGCGAGGCCAACCCCGGCACGCTGACCCCTGAAAAGCTTGCGGCGATGAAGGAGGGCGGCATCGACCGCGTATCGATCGGTGTGCAGTCGTTTAATCCCGATGCGCTACGGCTGCTGGGTCGGATTCATTCGGCAGAGCAGGCGGTTGAGAGTTTTTATGCGTTGCGTGCTGCCGGGTTTAAGAATGTGAATATAGATCTGATTCAGAGCATCCCGGGAATGACGCCTGAGGCGGTGATCGCTGATGCGCGTCGGGTGGTTGAATTGGCGCCGGAGCATATTTCCTATTACAACTTGATTTATGAAGCGGGAACACCGCTGACGCGCTTGCGCGATCTCGGGCAGATTACGCCGCCGGACGAGGACGAGGAGGCGGATAACTATTATGCCGTGAAGGATCTGCTGGAGTCGGCAGGGTATGATCACTACGAAATCTCCAACTTTTCCAAACCGGGGCGGAGCTGTCTGCATAATGTGCTCTATTGGCAGGGCGGAAGCTATTTCGGCTGCGGACCGTCTGCGCATTCGCATTGGAACGGGAAGCGCTTTGGTAATGTGGCCGATCTCTCTGCATGGTGCTCTCGGCTGGAGCAGGGCGCTCGCCCATTTGATGAAGTGGAGGAGCTCTCCCCCGAGGATAAGGCGCACGAGACGCTGGTGATGTGGTTGCGTATGCTTGAAGGAGTAGACGCCGCGTCGTTTGAGCGACTCACCGGATTTAGCGTGGACGGTTTATGTGGAGCGGCGCTTCGATCGCTCGCGGAGGAGGAATTGCTTGATATATCGAACGGACGTTGGGCGCTGAGTCGTCGTGGATTGTTTGTCTGTAATTCGGTCTTTGCCGAGTTGGTTTAATATGAGCGAGAAAAAGTGGGGGAATGTACTTGCATCGAGGGCAGGAATGCTTAAATTCCCAACCTCTTGTTGATACAGGAAGAATTTGATTGAACTACTACTGAGGTATTTATAATGGCTAAATGTGCAATTACAGGGAAGAAAACGATTACTGGACGCCGTATTGTCCGCAAAGGTTTGGCGAAGAAAAAGGGCGGTATCGGTCTTCACATGACCAGCGCAACCAAGCGAACCTTCAAGCCAAACCTCCAGCGTGTCCGCGTTAAGGATGAAAACGGCACCGTTAAGCGGGTGTGGGTTTCCGCCAAGGCGATCCGCTCCGGCAAGGTGACCAAGGCTTAATCTCTTTTCTTGTGAGGAGAGACGAAACACCGTCCCGTTTTGGGGCGGTTTTTTTTGTTTCATTGTTTTTCTTCTCCAGAGCGCCGATGTGCTTTCGCAAGAAACAAGGGCAGAGAATGGAGCATAGAAAGCGAAGCGAAGGCCCCTTGTTCTCGGTACAACCGAAACGGCTGTTGTTGATCTGCAGCGGCGGGTAATATGCAAAAAAAACACCCTGCGTTTACAGGGTGTTGTACTCTTTCAACAAAAAAGTGATTTTTACCAGCTGGCCTTTGTCATACCGGGAATTTGACCGCTGGAAGCCATTTCGCGAAGGGTGAGACGCGAGAGACAAAACTTGCGATGGACGGCGCGCGGACGACCGGTGATCGAGCAGCGGTTCCTAATGCGGTTGGGGTTGGAGTCGACCGGGAGCTTGCGCAGTTTGCGGACTGCGAGCATACGATCGGATGGCTCTGTTTCCGGGTTACTGATAATTTTTTTGAGCTCCATGCGGCGCTCATAGTACTTCGCAGCGCAGACGATGCGCTTCTGGTTCTTAACAATTTTGCTTTTCTTAGCCATATATAGTATATTCCTTTTGTTGAAAGACCCGGGGATAAAACATAAATGGGGCGGTTCGCGCAATACAAAATGTCAAAAAATCGGGCAGGCCATTCCGGCAGTCGGATGCAATTTGCTCTGCGTTGGTTGATTTTGTCTTGAATGCGGCCGAACAAACGTATTTTCTAGCGCATTCCAACGAGTTAACGACGACTACACGAGGAGATTATCATATGTCCGATATCACAAATCTGGGAAACGCAAAGCTGACATTTAACGATACAAGCATCGAACTGCCGGTCTTTGAAGGATCGGAAGGCGAAAGAGCCGTCGATATTCGTGGGCTGCGCAAAGAGACGGGGATGATTACCTATGACCCAGGCTTTGTGAATACGGGTTGCTGTAAAAGCGACATTACTTTTATTGACGGGGAACAGGGTATTCTGCGCTATCGCGGGTATGATATTAACGAGTTGGCGGAAAAGTGTGAGTTTATTGATGTGGCCTACTTGCTGGTTCACGGTAGGTTGCCGAACAAGGAACAACACGCTGCCTTTTCCGTGCAGTTGAATCATCATTCGCTCTTGCACGAAGATATGCGTCATTTCTTCGATGCGTATCCGGACCATGCACATCCGATGGCCACGCTTTCTGCAATGGTGGTGTCGCTTTCGACTTTTTATCCTGAGTTGGAGGATGTGAGTATTCAGGAGAACATTGACTATAAGGTCACGCGTCTGCTCTCCAAGCTCAGAACGGCGGCGGCCTTTTCCTATAAGAAGTCGATTGGTCACCCGATTGTTTATCCGAAACGTACGTTGAAATACTGCGAAAATTTTCTGAACATGATGTTCTGGACGCCGGTGAACGACTATCAGGTGGATCCGGTCATGACAAAGGCGCTGAATAAACTCCTGATTCTGCACGCGGACCACGAGCAGAACTGTTCCGCTTCGGTGGTGAAAATGGTCGGCAGCACAGGGGCGAATTTATACGCCTCGATTTCAGCCGGTATCTGTGCGCTTTGGGGACCGCTGCACGGCGGTGCTAATCAGCACGTGATCGAAATGCTTGAGAGTATCAAGAACAATTATAACGGTGATGTGAAACGGGTGATTGAGCGGGCGAAATCCAAGGAAGATCCGTTCCGTATTATGGGTGTCGGGCACCGCGTTTATAAATCGTATGATCCGCGTGCAAAGGTGGCGAAGCAGATGTGCAAAGATGTGCTGGCGAAGCTGGGCACATCGGATGCGCTGCTGGATCTGGCGCAGGAACTGGAGGAAGCGGTGCTCGCGGACGATTATTTTACCAGTCGCGGGCTCTATCCGAATATCGACTTTTACACAGGGCTGACGTATCGCGCCATGGAAATACCGACGAATATGTTTACGGTGATGTTTGCCATCGGTCGCGTTCCCGGCTGGATTGCACAGTGGCTGGAAATGCGTGATGATCCGGACGGACGTATCGGGCGTCCACGGCAGATTTATACGGGTCCGGTGCATCGTTCGATGAACTAATTTGAGGTCTCAATGGACAAGGAAAAATCAATCGCCAGCACGAAACAAGATGCGGTCGAACTCGAGTTTTTGCAGAAAGTGGCAGGGCGTCTGACCGACGATATTGAGGTTTTACAGGCGCTGGCGGAGCTGTACACCAGAAACGGAAAGTTTAAAGAGGGGCTGGCAGTGGATCGGCAGCTCTGTCAGCGGCTGCCAAGCGATGATTTGGCTTGGTACAATCTGGGCTGTTCCTATGCGCTGACCAATCAGCTCGACGAGGCGTTTGAAGCGCTCACCAAGTCGGTGGAGTTGGGCTATGGCGACTATGACTGGATGAAGTCTGATCCTGATTTATCGAATCTACATAAAGATCCTCGCTTTGAGTCTCTATTGAGCTGGCTCTATTCCGCCTGTTATGAGGAGGAGTGAGAAAAATGGTCGAGCGGTCTAGGGAGAAGTGGAAGCAATCCGGCATTTTTGTTGGGGAAGAAGTGGATCTTTCTGCCATCGCCGACGATGCGGTCATTTATCCGGGCTGTCGTATTTCAGGAAAAGCGACATCTATTGGCCCCGGATGCATTCTTGGTGCCGAAGCGCCGGCAACGGTTGAAAACTGTCAGCTGGGCCGCAAGGTTGCGCTGAAGGGCGGGTATTTTTCCGGTGCCACTTTTCTGGACGGTGCCAATATGGGCAGCGGCGCGCACGTGCGTTCGGGGACGTTGATGGAAGAGGAATCGGGCGGTGCGCACGCCGTCGGATTCAAGCAGACCATTTTTCTTCCGTTTGTTACCGCAGGGAGCCTGATTAACTTTTGCGATGCACTGATGGCCGGCGGTACGAGCCGGAAGGATCACAGCGAAATTGGTTCGTCCTATATTCATTTTAATTTTACACCGCATCAGGATAAGGCCACGGCGTCGCTGATCGGTGATGTGCCCAACGGCGTTTTTATCGACAACAAGCCGATTTTTCTCGGCGGGCAGGGCGGGTTGGTCGGTCCGGCGCGTATTGCGTATGGAACCATCATTGCGGCTGGAGGTGTTTGCCGTAAGGATATTCTCAAGACGAACCAACTGCATGTTGCGGCCGAACCAAAAGCGGTGACGATGGATTATGAGGCGGGGGTGTATCGCGGGTTGGATCGGATTGTGAAAAACAACCTGCTCTACATCGGCAATATTCTGGCGCTGCGCGAGTGGTATCGAAACGTGCGTTCCCTCTTTATGACGCGTGACCGATTTGATCGGGCCTGCTATGTCGGTGCGCTCGAAAAGCTGGAGCTGGTTTTGGCGGAGCGGATCAAGCGGCTGGACGATTTGGCGAATCAGATGAACAATTCGGTTGAGCGGCTGGAAGCGATCGGCGGATCGGCGGAGTCGATTCGCACGCAAAAGCGGTTCATTGATGAATGGCCGCAGATAGAAAAAACAATTTGTACGCTGGATTTGGAAAAAGAGAGCGCTCAACGCAGTGCATTATTGAATGCGCTGGCGGATGGGGAATACATTGAAGCGGTGCGCGCACTGACGCCTGTTGCCCGCGAGGCGGGCCGGGCGTGGTTGCAGTCGATCGTGGATGATGTTGACGCGCTCTGGAGATCATAATGGGAAAACTATTTGGAACCGACGGTGTTCGCGATAAGGCGAATCAGGGCAACATGACCGCCGAGACGGCGCTGAAGCTGGGCCGTGCCGTTGGGCTTTATTTTCGAGATGCTACCGCAGTGGAAGAAGTGCGTCCAGTTATCGCTATTGGACGTGATCCGCGGTTGAGCGGTTCGATGTTGGAGTCGGCGCTGGCGGCTGGCGTTTGTTCTGCGGGGGTCGATGTGCGGCTATTGGGCGTGGTGCCGACCCCTGCGGTTGCTCAGATTACCGTGCAGACGGGCGCTGTGGCTGGGCTGGTTGTTTCTGCCTCGCACAATCCCTTTTATGATAATGGCATTAAGGTGTTTAAGGGTTCGGGTTTTAAGCTGACCGACGAGGAAGAGGAACAGATCGAAGAGCTGTTCTTCAGCGATGCGTTGTCGCTTCCAATCGATGAAGAGGTTGGAACCATCTTTTCAATGCAGGATGCGGCGGAGTTGTACGCCGAGTTCTGTCGAAAAACGTTACCGAATGGGCAGCCGCTGGCCGGTTTAAAGCTGGTGCTCGACTGCTCTAACGGCGCTGCCAGCGCATGCGCTGAAGCGGTTTTTTCGGCCGTGGGGGCAGCGGTTGCTGTGATTCATAATGATCCGGACGGAATCAATATTAACGAAAACTGCGGCTCTCAACACACCGAAGATCTATGTGCAAAGGTGCTGGAAATGGGGGCCGATGCGGGGCTGGCATTTGACGGCGACGGCGATCGCCTGATTGCGGTGGACGAAACAGGGAGCGAGTTGTCGGGCGACCAGATTATGGCGATCTGTGCAAAGGCGTATAAGGAGCAGGGCAGGCTGACGAATGATCGGGTTGTTGCCACGGTGATGAGCAATATGGGCTTCCATGCCGCGATGAAGTCGATCGGGATTAAAACTGAAACTGCCGGAGTGGGGGACCGAATGGTTCTTGAACTCATGCAGAAAACCGGTGCTGTGCTGGGCGGTGAAGATTCCGGCCATATGATTTTTCTCGACTGCCATACCACGGGCGACGGTATTGTTTCGGGGCTGAAACTGATGCAGGTGCTGGCAGCATCGTCTGTAAAACTATCGGCGCTTGCTGAGATTATGGCTCCGTTTCCGCAGGTGCTGATTAATGTCGACGTAAAGCAAAAGCCGCCGATTGAGGAGGTGGCTGCATTGGCTGAAGCGGTGGCGCAGGCGGAAAAAGAACTAGGCGATGCGGGTCGTGTTCTGATTCGTTATTCCGGAACGCAGCCGATGTGCCGCGTCATGGTGGAAGGGCCCGTGGAAGCGCAGACACAGGAAATTGCCGAGCGGCTGGCTCGGGTGGTTAAGGAGTGTGTGGGTTAATGGAAGCAATTCTTTCGGCTGAAAATATAGACCGTTCATATATGGTCGGTTCGACTGGGTTGAACGTTCTGAAAGACGTTTCGCTCACTGTTTATGAGGGCGAAACGGTCTCTATTATGGGCGAGAGCGGCTCCGGGAAAAGTACGCTGCTGCATGTGCTGGGCGGGCTGGATACACCGAAATCCGGAAAAGTGCTCTTTCGCGGGCGCGATGTTTACCGCATGTCGTCGGTCCGGCGTGCCCGTTTCCGGGCGGAGAATGTCGGCTTTGTTTTCCAGTCTTTTCACCTGCTTCCAGAGCTCGACATCGTTGAAAATGTGGCCTTGCCCTCGATGGCAAAGCGAACGGGGAAAAAAAACGCGATCGAACGGGCGAAACAACTGCTTGATGAAGTGGGTCTGGGCGATCGGATGAAGCATCGTCCACAGGAGCTTTCCGGCGGAGAGCAGCAGCGGGTGGCGATTGCCCGAGCGTTAATGAATGAGCCGGATGTTATTTTTGCGGATGAGCCCACCGGGAATTTGGACTCCAAAACGGGCAATAAAGTTTTGCATTATTTGTTTCAACTGGTGGGTGCAAGGCGGCATACTCTGGTTCTAGTCACTCATAGTGAAGAGGTGGCTTCGCGCTGTTCGCGGGAACTTTTTTTGAAGGATGGAGTTTTAATCGACCAAAGGTTAGTGAAATGAAAATATACATGAGTGGAAAGCTGGTGGATGAGAAGGATGCGGTGGTTTCCGTGTTCGATCATGGTCTATTGTATGGGGACGGTGTGTTCGAAGGAATTCGGGCGTATAACGGCCGCGTTTTTCTTTTGGACGAGCATATTGACCGTCTTTATGATTCGGCAAAAGCGATTGCGCTCGAGATTCCGATGAGTAAGAAAGAGATGGCGCAGGCGGTGGTGGATACCTGCAAAGCCAACAGCATTAAGAATGGATACATTCGGTTGGTGGTTACGCGCGGGGTGGGTACGCTGGGGCTCAATCCTTACGGATGCGAAAAGCCCGAGGTAATCATCATTGCTGGAAAGATTCAGCTCTATCCGAAGGAACTGTACGATAACGGCCTGAGGATTGTAACCGTCGGAACCATTCGTAATCATCCCGAAGCCATTAATCCGCGGATAAAAAGTCTGAACTATCTGAATAATATTCTGGCCAAGATTGAGGCGATAAATGCGGGCTGTATGGAATGCCTTATGCTTAACCACAAAGGTGAGGTGGCGGAGGCCACGGGAGATAATGTGTTTGTCGTGAAGAACGGAGTTCTTTTCACGCCTCCGGTCACCTGCGGTGCGTTGGAAGGGTTGACGCGCAACAAGGTGATCGAGATTGCCCGCAAAGCCGGATATGAAGTGCGCGAAATTCCGTTGGGCCGCTATGATTTCTATGTGGCCGACGAGGTTTTCCTGACCGGAACGGCGGCGGAAATCATCTCGGTTGTTGATGTGGATAAACGAGTGATCGGCGATGGGAAGCCCGGTAAAGTGGTGGGCGATTTGGCGGCACGCTATGCGGCCTGCGCCAACGCTGAGGGTACGCCGATTGAGTAAACGGCCTGTGCGCCGCAGAAATGAGGCGCAGGAAGTTGGTTTGGCAAAGTTCAAACGAACGGTCTTTTCAGCGGGCTGACGAGAGAAAAACAGGTGTTTCATGAAATGTGAATGTTGTCACGAAGCAGAGGCGACCATCCACCTGACGCAGGTTGTTGACGGGAAGGTCAAGAAACTGAATCTGTGTCAGGAATGTGCTCTGAAAAACGGAATCGATCTGAACTCGCCGATTTCGATTACCGACGTGCTGTTGGGATTGGGCTCAACCACGCCCTCAGAAAAACAGGCGCTGACCATGTCGGAGCTGGATCTGATCTGTACGCAGTGCCAGATGACGCGTGCAGAATTTAAGAAAAATGCCCGTTTGGGTTGCCCAGAGTGTTATGATGCTTTTATGGGGGAACTCAGCTCATTGCTGCAGGCGATGCATCATTGCCGTCAGCACGTCGGTAAAATTCCAACGAGGCAGGGCAATGAGGCGCGGATTACGACGCAGATCGCTGCTCTTCAAAAAGATATTGAAACAGCGATTGCCCGCGAGGAATACGAGATTGCTGCCAATCTGCGCGATAAAATCCGGGCCTTGAAGGAGAGTGACCAATATACGAAGCAGGGAGATTCCGATGACGCTTGACGATATGGTAAAACGCCACGGCAGCTGGATTGAGTCTGGAGCTTCAGATGGGCCGGTCGTAAGCAGCCGAATTCGCTTGGCACGCAATTTGGAAGATCACTCGTTTCCGGGGTGGGCTTCCGAAGAGGAAAATCACGCAGTCTGGCTGCAGACAAAAGCTATTTTCGATACGTTTGAACAGCCGTTTATTACGTTTGGAATGGCGGATACCGCTCCGCTGGATAAGAAGATCCTCTTTGAACGCCATCTGATCAGCAATGAGCTGAGCCGACAGGACGACAGTTGCGGTGTTTTTGTTACGCCGGATGAGTGCCTGTCGATCATGGTGAATGAGGAGGATCATATCCGCATTCAGTCGCTTCAGCCGGGGTTGAATCTCCAGAAAGCGTGGGAGGCGGCGGATAAAATTGATGACCAGCTGGAGGAAAAACTGACCTATGCTTTTTCTCCGCGGCTGGGTTATCTAACCTCCTGCCCGTCCAACGTTGGAACGGGACTGCGTGCGTCGGTGATGCTTCACCTTCCTGGCTTGGTTTTGATGGACGAAATGACCCCGGTGATCAACGGCATTTCGAAGATCGGTCTTGCGGTGCGCGGCATGTGGGGCGAAGGTTCCGAGGCGGAAGGGAACATGTTCCAGATTTCGAATCAGATTACGCTGGGTCGTAAAGAGGCCGACATTATCGGCCACCTGGAGCAGATTGTTCTGGAGCTGATTGATCATGAGTTAAACGCACGGCAGCGGTTGGTTGAGAAGCAGGCTCTTTTAGTCGAGGATCACGTTGCTCGTGCGGTCGGATTGCTTGCGAATGCGAAGCTGATGTCCAGCGCTGAGGCATTGAACCTGCTCTCTGCATTACGGCTGGGGATTGATTTGAATATGCTTGAGCAGATTTCGCCGAAGGAGCTGGATAAGCTGTTTATTTCAATTCAGCCTGCACATTTGCAAAAATTGGAAAATCAGGATCTGGACGCCGATACGCGGGATGCGGTTCGCGCCACGATGCTGCGCGATTATATGACCATCGCGATTCAGAATGCTAAAAAGAGGTAAGAGGCACGGTTATGGATAATTTCACACCACGGGCTCAGCAGGTTCTTCAGCTCGCTCGGAAAGAAGCGGGACGCTTTAATCATGGGTATGTCGGCACAGAGCATATTCTGCTCGGTCTGATTGCGCTGGGCCACGGTGTGGCGGTCAGTACGCTACAGTCGCTTGGAATTGATTTGGCATCGGTTCGTATGGAAGTGGAAAAGGCCGTCGGAACGGGACCTGAAACAAAGACCATCGGAAATATTCCCTTCACGCCGCGTGCGAAAAAAGTGCTCGCACTCTCCGCCAGCGAAGCGCGCGGGCTCGGCCATAGCTATGTTGGAACAGAGCATATTTTGCTGGGTTTGTTGCGCGAAGGGGAGGGGATTGCCGCCCGAGTGCTTGAAAATCTGGGTGTGGATCTCGATGAAACCCGCTACGAAATCATGCGCACTCTCGACCCGGACTACGATTCCACTTCGGAGGCTGAGTACGAAGAAAATGAAGAGCGCGAAAATCCGCCGATTGGACAGCCGCCCCGAGGAAAGGCAGCAACCAAAACGCCGGCGCTCAATACGTTTGGGCGCGACCTGACCAAGCTTGCGCAGACCGGCGAACTCGACCCGGTGATTGGCCGTAAAGATGAAATTGAGCGCGTGATTCAGATTCTCTGCCGCCGCACGAAAAACAATCCGGTACTGCTGGGTGAAGCGGGCGTAGGCAAAACGGCCATCGTTGAAGGACTGGCGATTGCGATTAATGACGGCAATGTGCCGGATCTGCTGATCGATAAAAAAGTGGTCACACTGGACCTTGCTTTGATGGTTGCGGGCACGAAGTACCGCGGTCAGTTTGAAGAGCGCATTAAGGCGGTGATGGACGAAATCCGCAAAGAGAAAAACGTCATTCTGTTTCTCGATGAACTGCATACGATCGTCGGCGCAGGATCGGCGGAAGGTACGATGGATGCCGCAAACATTATCAAACCCGCGTTGTCCCGTCGCGAACTGCAGTGCATCGGTGCCACGACGCTGAAGGAATATCGAAAATATATCGAAAAGGATGCTGCGTTGGAGCGCCGTTTCCAGACGGTGATGGTGAAAGAACCCTCGGTGGAAGACGCTGTTGAAATTCTGAACGGGTTGCGGCGAAAATATGAGGAGCATCATAATGCCTGTTTTACCGATGCCGCGCTGAAGGCAGCTGTGGAATGCTCCGCACGTTATCTGCCGGATCGCTTCCTTCCCGATAAGGCGATCGATCTGATCGACGAGGCTGGCGCGCGTGCGCGCATCGGCAGTATGAGCCGTCCGGCGGAGCTCAAACAGCTTGAGGAAAAGGTGCACGAGTTTGAGCAGAAAAAGAATACGGCGATCCACGAACAAAAGTTTGAGGATGCGGCCAACTTCCGCGACCAGGAGCGCGTCGCCAAAGAAAAACTCGAACGTCTGTTGGAAGAGTGGCGCAAACAGCGCGATTCAAACCGCACGGTGGTGACGGACGAAGATATTATGGTGGTCGTATCCAAATGGACCGGTATTCCGGTCATGAAGATGGGCGAAAAAGAGATGGCGCGGCTCCTTCGTATCGAAGAGGTGGTTGGACAGCAGGTGGTTGGACAGCAGGAGGCGGTTTCGGCCGTTGCCCGTGCGCTGCGTCGTTCGCGTGCGGACCTGAAAGATCCCAAGCGCCCAATCGGTTCATTCATTTTCTTTGGTCCGACCGGTGTTGGAAAGACCTTGCTGGCCAAGACGCTGGCAGAGTTTATGTTCGACGATCGCGAATCCTTCATTCAGATCGACATGTCGGAATATATGGAAAAGTTTAATGCCTCTCGGCTGGTGGGCTCCCCGCCGGGCTATGTCGGCCACGAAGAAGGCGGTCAGCTGACCGAGCGTGTACGGCGTCGGCCTTATTCGGTGGTGCTGTTCGACGAGGTGGAAAAGGCGCATCCGGACGTGATGCACATGCTGCTCCAGATCATGGAGGAAGGTCGCCTGACCGACAGCTTGGGTCGCAGCGTTGATTTTCGCAATACCGTGGTCATTATGACGTCTAATCTCGGTGCGCAGGAAGTGAAGAAGGCGGGTGCGCTCGGCTTCTCTCCCTCCAACGCAGCGGCGGATTATGCAAAGCTCAAAGAGATGATGATCCAGACGGCCAAGAAAACCTTTAAGCCGGAACTGCTTAACCGCCTTGACGATATGATCGTCTTCCGTGAGCTGAATCGCACCGATTTGGAAACCATCATTAATCTGGAACTGGCCAATATTCAGAACCGTGTCCTGGGACGAAATATTGAACTCACTATTTCCGCGTCTGCCCGCGAACTGCTGCTCGAAAAGGGCTACGACAAAGTCTACGGTGCGCGCCAACTGCGCCGTACGGTGGAACGTTTCCTTGAAGATCCGCTGGCGGAAGAGATTCTGCGCGGAAATATTAAAGACAATGTGCAGGTGCTCGTTGAAGCGAACGCCGAAAAATCCGCGCTGACCTTTTCCGGAATGCCTGTTGCCGAAGAGGCCACCACCGTACACTCTGACGAGTAGGCTGCATTTAGTGAAACTATTCAGAAATGTGACGGCGGTCCAATAGATAGTCGGGTCGCACGTCGGCCATGGAGCGGAGCATGTTTTTGCCCAGATTGGGAAACTGTTTTTTGAGTTCCGGAATGAGCTTTTCCAGATACGCTCGATCGCCGGAATCGTTCAGTTCTTGGGCATAATCGCACGCGCCGCCGACGGGAAATTCAAATGCGACGGCGCAGGTTTCGATCAACTCCTTGGAGGCATAGCACAGGGGACGGATCAGCCGCTTGGTTCCTTGGTCAGCAGCCACGTTGGGTCCCATCGTTTTGAGTCCGGTTCCTCGGAAGAGTCCCATCAGCAGACTGATGCAGAGATCGTCGCGATGGTGACCCAGCACAAGCTTGTTGCAGCCGAGTTCATCCGCATAGCCGTGAATAAATCCGCGCCGCAGTCTGGAGCAGAGTCCACACGGATTTGTGGTTGTCCCTTTTTCTTTGATCAGGTGGGCAATCGGCGTTTCGATGATGCGTAAGTTCCAACCCTGTTCCTTGGCGTAGTCGGCCAGCGCGGCGTGGTCGATGCTTTTAAACCCTTCATCGATCGTGACCGCAAAGAGCTCAAATCCGATCGGCGCGCGCTTCTGCAGCCGATCAAGTACGTGCATCAGCATCATAGAATCGACGCCTCCGCTGATCCCAACGAGCAGGCGGTCGCCCTCGCTGATCATATTAAAGTCAGCAACAGCTTTTCCGGCCAAGCGGCATAGGTGGGCATAATGATCTGTAGACATCACTCTTTTGTGCGGTTGTTTCAGCGCGCAGTCAAGTGCGATATGGAGTGCGCCGGCCCGCAGGGTCGCGGAGCGACTCGACGGCGCTTTTCAATGCGCCGGAGGCGCAATGCCGCAGCAGCAGGTTGCTCAGCGTGTTTGTTTTAAAGCGGTGTCGAGCGGCTTTCGCCGGCCTTCGGCCCACCGCACTCCAAAGGTTGCGTTGGCTTGTGCGGTATGGAGTGCGCCGGCCCGCAGGGTCGCGGAGCGACTCGACGGCGCTTTTCAATG
>CAYOBH010000007.1:11610-12574 GCA_964402125.1 uncultured Verrucomicrobiota bacterium | reverse complement strand
CGCCGGAGGCGCGGTGCCGCAGCAGAATGTTGAGCGTGTTTGTTTTAAAGCGGTGTCGAGCGGCTTTCGCCGGCCTCCGGCCCACCGCACTCCATATCGTATTCGTCATACACCTTTATCTGATCGATCTTAAAGCTGTTAACGGTTTTTACGAAGGCGTCGGATGATTCGCGGGCGAACCAGGCTGCGGAGCACCAATCGTAAAGTTCCGCCTTCTGAACAATTCCGTGGTGTGCGGGGTTTTGATGAACATATTTAAGGCGGGCGAGCCATGATTTTTCGTAGGTGATGTGGGTGTCGTAATAGTTAAACCAGATACGGCGTCCAGCTTGATTGTCTAAATGGTTGAGGTCGCGAGCGGAAAGTGTGTGCAACGCGGAGAGCATTTTCTTTAATGAAGTCGGATTGTGGGGCGATGCAGCGACAAAGTGATAGTGGTTGCTCATGACGGCCCATGCCTGCAGTTGCCAGTTGTGTTTTGCTGCGAGATCGAGGAGGCGATTGCAGAAAAGCGTGAGTTTTTCAGGGGTGTTGAGAAAGTGCTGTTTATGATATGTGCCGCAAGTGACGATGTAGGTTCCGCATTCGAGTAGACGATGCGGTGGTGCATGAGGCCATTGGGTAGGTTTTGTTTTCATGATTAAGAGTATGTTGAATTGGTGTGGTTTGGTCAAGCCTGTGGTGGTGAAGTGCGGTGGGCCGAAGGCTTTCGTGTAGCGAAACTTGACGCCGCTTTAAGATGCGCCGGAGGCGCGGTGCTACTTGTGAGAGTTGCTGTGGGTGTAGCGGCGTCAAGCCGCCGAGTTTTAAAGCGGCATCAAGCTGCCGCACTCCAAAGGTTGCGTTGGCTTGTGCAATATGGAGTGCGCCGGCCCGAAGGGGCGCGGAGCGACTCGACGGCGCTTTACAATGCGCCGGAGGCGCGGTGCTACTTGTGAGAGTTGCTGTGGGTGTAGCGGCGTCA